>JAFZME010000064.1 GCA_017553405.1 Bacteroidales bacterium | reverse complement strand
CCAAGGAGACGCTCTGCGGCGTTGGTCATACTGTCGGTGTCGGTGGAGATACCTACGGTGAAGCGGCAGGGGACGTCGACGCGGATATTCTGCTTGGAAAGGGCGTTGGTAAGGTTGCACTCGATGGAGATAGGAGTGAGGTCGAGGAATGCGTAGTTCTGGAAGACGGGCCAGATGAAGGCCGCGCCGCCGTGGACGCACTTTGCGGAGGAATTCCTTCCGGTCTTACCATAGATGACAAGGATCTTGTCGGAAGGGCAGCGTTTGTAGCGCTTGAGGATCGCGGCGAGCGTCACGAAAAGCACTACGACTACGATGAGGATAATGTAGACCATTGCTTTTATGTTTTAGATGATGATTGTTTCCATTGGTTCGACGAGAACCGTGTTGGCGTTGATGACCTCCACGATGCGGATCTGGACGCCGGTCTTGAGGGCGTCGCCGTCGGTCAGGGCGTTGTACTCGCGGACGGAGTCGTTGATGGTCACCTGGACTTTGCCTTCGCCTTCGCGGTGTCCGGGGATGGGGATATACACGCTGCCCTGGCAGTCGACGGCCGATTTATAAAGGTTGATCGTGCCGGTCTGCTGCATCGAGCTGAGCCATTTGAAGAGATACATCACGGCCACAACCAGTCCGACACCCACCAGGACGGAGATGAGGACGAGCAGGAACGTGGATTTGATTCTGGAGTTGAGGATGATTGCCGTCCATCCGAAACCGAGCAGGAAATTGATCAGGTTGCGGAAGGTGTAGAGGTTCATCCCGGTGTGGCCCAGGTTGGAAGGGTCCTCGAGGGCGCTGTCGGGGACGTCCCCGCTGAGGTCACCGTCGAGATCGGTGTCCATACCGCCGCTGTCGGCCCCGATAAAGGTCATAACGGTCTGAACGATGAAAATCAGGGATGCCGTAAGGGTGATCCCCCAGAGAATCTTCATTAAGACGCTCATTGATGCCCACATTGCAGTCATATCGTTTTGGTTTTAAGTTTACACCGCAAATATATAAACATTTATTGAAAAACAAAAATTATTTTAACTTTTTCGTCAAAAAATTTCAAAAAATAACCGGCCCCCTTTCGAGTGCCGGTTATTTGTCTGACTGACAGGTCTACTGCCTCTCGAGAACTATGGCGGCATTTGTGCCGGACTGCCTGGCCTCAATGCGGTTGTCGGTGACCTTGAGGAAGATGAACTCAGTCTCCCAGGGGATGTAATCTTTAACGAGTTCATTAATCTTCAAAACGACCTGTCCGTTAGAGATATAAAGGAGCCATTCGCAATTTAAGGAGAAAGGCTCCTCGGTCTGGTATTCCTCGACAAGAGAACCGTTGGCTTCAATGGTGGCAGTAGTGGAACCGTCGGGATAATTGACCTTCCATTTTCCGGGGATGATGCGGGTGACGTTGATGTAGGACTCCTGGATGGGGTCGTCAGAATCCGGATACTGAAGCCAGGTCAGGTGTTTGCCGTCTAGATCCTTTACCTTGATGACCATTTCCGTCTCTTTTCCTTCATCAAGAATCAGCCTGTCCCCGTCGATCTTCATACTTTCATATTCAAATTTGTGATTATCAGAGCCATAATAGGGGGCATAGTGAGTCAAGTCTTTGATACTGACGATCATAGATGTGCAGGAAGCAACGTTGGGTGCGTGTTCGCCACTTGGGTCGATATGGTCGGTACAGGCCCATACGCCAACCAGGTCGTAGGGGTTAATCGTAAAGGGACCATCGTTCTTGCCGTTGTCCTTGTCATTGTCGCACGCGCAAAAGACGAGCGCAGCGAGACAGAAAATTCCGAAAATTCGTTTCATAATGTTATTTGTGTGATATTGAACTCGATTCTCACAAAAATAAGCAAGTTTCCTTATATAAACAATAAGATGCTATCTTTGCAGTGTGAAACGAATGGCAGTAATATTGCTCGTCGCACTGTCGTGCTCAAGGATGGCGGCTCCGGAGGCGGGGGAAGAGGCGAGGTTTTTCGAGATCGTTGAAGGCGGCGGCGTGGTGACCATATCGCCCTATGGGGGAGTCAGGGACACGCTGCGGGTGGACGAGCCGCTCGGGAGCATCGTATGTGCGTCGTCATCATATGTTGCGTGCCTATCGGCGATAGGCTGCGACTCCATTGTCACGGGAGTGTCGGGGCTTCGTTTTCTGAGCAATGAAAAGATCAAGGCCGTCGAGATCGGCTATGACGCCGCGCCGGACTATGAGAGGATATTCGCCCTGAAGCCCGACCTCGTGGTGGCCTATGCCTCCTCGGCGGTCGTGCCGGACTATGTGGCCTTCCTCCGTTCTTCGGGGATTCCCGTCCTCCTTCTTTACGATCACCTTGAAACGCACCCGCTCGCGAGAGCGTCCTATGTGAGGCTTTTCGGAGCGCTGACCGGCAGGCAGGCAGAGGCTGACGCCTTCTTCGCCGATGTCTCGGAGCAATACCATTCTTTAATATATAAAGGGACGGAGCGCAAGAAGGTCCTCGTGAACCTCCCTTATGGCGACCGCTGGTTCATCCCGGGCGGAGCCAACTGGTTCACCCGTCTTGTCGAAGACGCAGGCGGCGAGGTTCTCGGCGCCGAGGAAGGGGAGAGCGCATCTTCCGTGATATCGCTCGAGAAGGCCTGCGCCCTTTCCCGCGAGGCGGATGTCTGGCTTAACCCCGGACTGTGCCGGACCATGGATGACATCCTGTCCGTCAGCCCCGTCTTCGAGACCTTTGACGTGGCTTGTATCTACAATAATATCAAGAGGTTAAGCCCCGGCGGAGGCAACGATTTCTGGGAAAGCGGCGCCGTCCGCCCCGACCTCATACTGTCTGATATGGTATCAATTTTGCAGGAACCCGACCCGGTTTTTCCGGACAGCCTATATTATTATATAAGGGTGTCGGACTAATAAAATGATTATGAAGAAAGTATTTGCAATCATTGCGGCTGTCGCCGCCCTGGCACTGGCCGCCACCGCTTTCACCTCGTGTGACAAGCACGCCTATTCCATCAGCACCAATCACTTCGCCTATATGGACGGCTCCAAGGTGAAGGAGATGGGGCAGAATTTCTCTATCGACAAAGGTGCCTCCAAGGAAATCTTCGCCGTCTACTCGAACGACACGAGAATTTCCGATCCCAACGGAGTCTATTCCGCGTCATCTTCCGATGAATCCATCGCCAGGGTGTCCGTGCTCGGAAACGGCAGCGGCATTCTGCTCGAAGGCGTTTCCAAGGGAAGCACCAACGTCACGTTCAACTTTGAAATCTACGGATTCAAGCTCTACAAGACCGTCAAGGTGACGGTAAAATAGGCTTAGAAGAGTTTGCCGCTCCACTTGCCGGCAAGGCTCTGGAGCTCATCCTCGGTAGCGGGTCTCGACTGCTTTTCGGCGTCGGCCCGCTTTTTTTCGGCGTCGTACTTCTCCTTGAGGAGGGCGAACTGCCGCTTGGTGTCGAGTGTGAACTCGCCGGAGTCGATCCAGGCGAAATATGAAGGCTCGCTGAGGTAGACCTCTCGGGCGGTCCGGCCGCGGTGCTTGCCGAAGCTTATCACCGGCTCGCCGTCTTCGCCAAGGATGAGGCGCCCGGCATAGTCGACGGTCTTCGAGCGGCCGCCGATCGAGGAGAGGGAAGGAACGTCGTTTTTGATCTTGTCGCCATAGAGGCGGATCTGGCCTTTGAGGACCTCGAAGGTCGCGACTGTGTCGGCCTCGGCGGTGTGGGCGTTTTCGAAATCATCGCCCCCGCAGTAGAAGCGATAGGCCGCCTTGAGGTTGCGGGGCTCGAAGTAGTGGTAGATTGTCTGGACGTCGACCATATAGCGGCTGTGGAGATCGAGGTCGATCTTGCGGCCCGTCCACTTGCGGACTCTCTCGATCTCTTCCGCAAGCATCGGGAGGTCGAACTTGGCGGAATTGAAGCCGGCCAGGTCGCTGTCGCCGATCCACTCGATGACTTCGTCGATCTTGTCGCAGAAGCGGGGCTCGCCGGCAAGGTCCTCGTCCTTGAGCCCGTTGACGGCGGAGGCCGCCGGGTGGATGGGGTACTGCCGGGACGCGGCGTAGTCCCAGGGCTTGAATCTCCAGGTCTTGATGCGCTGCTCGCCGTCGGGGAAGATTTTGACGAAACTGAGCTCGGCGATGCAGTCGGTGGCAATGTTAAGGCCGGTGCTTTCTATGTCGAAGAAAAGCAGCGGCCTTGTAAGTGAAAGCTCCATAAGGACTTAGATCATTATAGGCATAAGGATGCCGCAGACTTTGCTGGCTGCCTCCTCGCCTTCGGCAGGGAGGATGAGCACCGAGCGGCGTGCGTCGGCAAACTTGATGACGATGTTCTCGCAGTCGAGGTTGGAGAGAATCTCGCTGAGGAAGGTCGACTTGAAGCCGATCGTGAGGACGTCGCCGGAGTAGTCGCACTCGATCTTCTCGTAGGCGGCGAGGGCGAAGCCGAGGTCCTGTGCGGAAACTTCCAGCTGGCCGGGCTTGAGGTCGAGCTTGATGTGGCTGGCACCCTTGTCGGCGCAGACGGCCACACGGCGGACGACGCCGAGAAGGAGGTTGCGGTCGATCTTGAGGATGTTGGAGTTGTTCTGAGGGATGACGTCGCGGTATCTGGGGTATTTGCCCACTACGGGACGGCAGACCATCAGGGTGTGGCCGAACGTGAATACGGCGGTCGTGGAATCGAAACTGATGCGGACGAGCTCGTCGGCCTTGCTGACGATCGAACGGAGGACGGCGGCCGGCTTCTTATGGAGAATGAAGGAAGCGGCGGGAGCCTTGGCTTCGGGAGTCGTATAGCAGATGAGCTTGTGGGCGTCCGATGCGACGAGGGTCGTGGACTCCGGGCTGATGTCGAAGTAGATACCGTTCATCGCGGGGTGGATCTCGTCATCGGCCGTGGCGTAGACGGTGCTGGCGATGCCCTCGATGAGGACTTCGGCGGGGAATTCGACGGTCGTGGCGCTCTCGCCGGCGGTCTTGATCTCAGGGTAGTCCTCCGGGGGGAAATAGGGGAGGACGGAGTTGCCGCTCGCCCAGGCGCATTCGAAGGAGCTGTCGCTGAGAGTCTTGATGCGGAGAGGCTGGTCGGGGAGGACCTTGAGGAGCTCAATGATGTGCCTTGCGGGCACGGCCATCGAGCCTTCTTCCTCGATCTCGGCGGGGATCTCGGTGCGGAGGGTGAATTCGGTGTCGGATGCGGTCACTTCAAGGACGCCGCCCTTGAGGACGAAAAGGAAGTTCTCAAGGATGGGGAGGGTGGTCTTGGCGGGAATCGCTTTCGAGACGTCGAGAAGGCCCTTGAGGAGCTCGGAGCTGGAAATGTTCAGTTTCATATAAGTCTATTTTGTTTCTTTCACTACGGATTACAAATATAAGAATTTGTTTTGAATTTTTTCAACTATTTCAGGCATATTATTTGCTATTTCAGCGCCGGCCTTGCTCATCCGTGAGCGGGCCTTGTGGATTTTAAGTAAAAACAGCATAATTATGAAAAAAGGCATCCTAACAATTCTCCTCTCCGTGGTCCTCAGCGCCATAACGGCCTTCGCAGTGGTCCGGGTTGGAGACACCGGTTCCGCGTCCCCTCTTCCGGAGACCTCCGGCAACGTCGAGTACCGTACTGTCAATCTGGCAGACAGCGACTATCCCGATTTCACTTATGCGGCAGAGTCCGCGGTCGATGCTGTGGTCTATGTCGAAGTCACCGTGTCCTACAGGCAGCAGTACCAGAACATCGATCCTTTCTTCCGCTTCTTCTTCGGCGACGAGTTCAACCAGCCGCAGTCGAGAGAGCAGAAGGGCAGCGGCTCCGGAGTCATCATCCGTCCCGACGGCTACATCGTCACCAACAACCACGTTGTCGAGAAGGCCTCCAAGATTTCCGTCACGCTCAACAACGACAAGTCCTATGACGCGACAGTCGTCGGCACCGATCCCGCAACCGACGTCGCCATCATAAAGATCGACGCCACCGACCTGCCTTCCATTCCCTTCGGCGACAGCGACCAGCTCCGCCTCGGCGAGTGGGTGCTCGCGATAGGAAGCCCCCTGACCTACAACCTCCGTTCAACCATCACCGCCGGCATAGTCAGTGCAAAGGGCCGTTCGATGCCCTCCGAGAGCGGTGAGTTCAAGATAGAATCCTTCATCCAGACCGACGCGGCCGTCAACCCCGGCAATTCCGGCGGCGCCCTCGTCAACAAGAAAGGCGAGCTCGTCGGCATCAACACCGCCATCATCTCCCAGACCGGCGCCTACAGCGGCTATTCCTTCGCCATCCCTGTCAACATCGTCAAGAAAATCGCCGAAGACCTTATCGACTACGGCTCCGTCAAGAGAGCTATCCTCGGCATCACGATGCAGCCCGTGGATGAAAAAATAGCGAAGGAAATGAAACTTTCTTCACTTTCAGGCGTATATATAAACGAAGTTACCAAAGGCGGAGCGGCCGACAAGGCCGGCCTGAAGAAAGGAGATGTCATCGTCGCCATCGGCGGAGCGAAGGTCGCAGGACCTTCCGCTGTCCAGGAGAAGGTCAATTCCTTCCACCCCGGCGACGAGTCGGAGATCACCTACATCCGTTCCGGCAAGGAAGAGACCGTGAAGGTCACTTTCCAGGGCACGGCCCAGGCGACGGGTGAAAAGGACATCGACGGCACGACTGCCTTCTACGGTTCCAAGATCAAGGCGGCAGACAAGGAAACCCTTGCCGCTCTCGGTATCAAGAACGGCGTGGAGGTGGTGTCCGTCGGTCCGGGCAAGCTCCTTGAACAGGGCGTGGAGAGCGGATTCATCATCCGGTATGTCAACGATGATCCTGTTTCCACTCCGGAGGAAGTGGTGGCTCTCGCAAAGAAAGCGAAGCGTTCCATCTTCCTTCAGGGCGTCACCCCTTCCGGCAAGGCCGCCTACTATGGCTTCGGAAAGGATTAAAGATATATATGAGACAGTTAAAGATTACAAAATCGATCACGAATCGTGAAAGCGCTTCTCTCGACAAGTATCTCCAGGAGATCGGTCGGGAGGAGCTTGTTTCTCCTGAAGAGGAAGTTGAACTCGCCCAGAGGATACGCAAGGGCGACAAGGATGCCCTCGAGAAGCTCACAAGGGCCAACCTCCGTTTCGTGGTCTCCGTTGCGAAACAGTACCAGAACCAGGGCCTCAGCCTTCCCGACCTTATCAACGAAGGCAACCTCGGCCTGATCAAGGCGGCCGAGAAGTTCGACGAGACCAGGGGTTTCAAGTTTATCTCCTATGCAGTCTGGTGGATCCGCCAGTCGATTCTCCAGGCCCTCGCCGAGCAGTCCCGCATCGTGCGTCTCCCGCTCAACCAGGTGGGCTCGCTCAACAAGATCAACAAGGCCCTCGGCAAATTCGAGCAGGAGAACGAGCGTCAGCCGTCCAACGACGAGCTCGCCGAGATGATCGATATCCCCAGGGAGAAGATCTCCGACACCCTCCGCGTTTCCGGCCGTCACGTCAGCGTCGACGCCCCGTTCGTGGAAGGCGAGGACAACTCCCTTCTTGACGTCCTCCCCAACGACGATTCCCCTTCGGCCGACAAGGGCCTTGTCAACGAGTCCCTCAACACCGAGATCGAAAGGGCTCTCTCCACCCTCACGGACCGTGAGAGGGAGATCGTGAAGTCCTTCTTCGGCATCGGCTGCCAGGAGATGACGCTCGAGGAGATAGGGGAGAGGTTCGGCCTCACGAGGGAGCGCGTGCGTCAGATCAAGGAGAAGGCCATCCGCCGCCTCAAGAGCCCTTCAAGGAGCAAGCTTCTCAAGAGCTACCTCGGATGAGTGCCGAGAGCCTTCTTGCCCTGAAGGCTTCAGAAGCCGTCAAGGCGCTTTACGGAGCCGACATCGCTCCGGAAAGTCTTCAGCTCCAACCGACAAGAAAGGAATTCGAGGGAGACTACACTCTTGTAGTCTTCCCTCTTCTTCGTATCTCCCACGCCTCTCCGGAGGCGACCGGCTCGGCCATCGGTGATTATCTCGCCGCCAACGTGCCGGAGATAGCGTCTTTCAATGTCGTCAAGGGCTTTCTCAACATCCTCCTTTCTTCCGTCTATTGGGATGAACTCCTCGAGGAAATAGCAGCCGACGGCGGTTTCGGCCAGCTCCCCCCGACCGGGAAGCGCATTATGGTCGAATTCTCCTCGCCCAACACCAACAAGCCCCTCCACCTCGGCCACATCCGCAACAACCTCCTCGGCGACTCCGTCTCGAAGATTCTTTCGGCGGCCGGCAACGAGGTCATCAAGGCCACCCTTGTCAACGACAGGGGCATCCATATCTGCAAGTCGATGCTCGCCTGGAAGAAACTCTTCGGCGGCGAGACGCCCGAGTCTTCCGGAAAGAAGGGCGACCATCTTGTCGGCGACTGCTACGTCGCATTCGACAAGCTCTACAAGAGCGAGATTGCGGAGCTGGTGAAAGGCGGTATGGATGAGGAGGAAGCGAAAAAAGAGGCTCCGTCCATCAAGGAAGCCCACGAGATGCTCCGCCTCTGGGAGCAGGGCGATCCGGAGGTCCGCGGCCTGTGGAAAATGATGAACGGCTGGGTGTTCGCCGGCTTCGACGAGACCTACAAGGCCCTCGGCATCACCTTCGACAAGGTCGACTATGAGTCGGAGAATTACCTTCTCGGCAAGGATCTCGTCCGCAAGGGCCTCGAGAAGGGCGTCTTCGTGAAGGATCCGGACGGCTCCGTCTGGTGCGACCTCACCGCCGACGGCCTCGACCGCAAGATCGTGCTCCGCAGTGACGGCACTTCCGTCTATATCACCCAGGACCTCGGCACGGCCGAGAAGCGTTTCTCAGAGTATTCGCTGGACTCCCACGTCTATGTCGTGGGCAACGAGCAGGACTACCACTTCCAGGTGCTCAAGCTCATCCTTTCGAAACTCGGTTTCGACTGGGCCGAAAGGATATTCCACCTTTCCTACGGGATGGTCGAGCTGCCGGAAGGCAAGATGAAATCGCGCGAGGGGACGGTCGTCGATGCGGACGATCTCATCTACAAGATGTACGTTGAGGCGAAGGCCACCTCCGAGGAAAGCGGCAAGCTTGCCGACGTCCCTTCGGACGAGCGCGAGGAGCTCTACCGGATGATAGGCCTCGGCGCCCTCAAGTATTTCATTATCAAGGTGGATCCCAAGAAGACGATGCTCTTCGACCCGAAGGAGTCCATCGACTTCAACGGCAACACGGGGCCTTTCATTCAGTACACCCACGCCCGTATCCGTTCAATCCTCCGCAAGGCGGAAGGGATCGAGGCGGCGGTGGCTCAGGGAGTCGTCCCGAGCGCGAAGGAGGTGAGGCTTATAAAGCTTCTGAGCTTCTATCCTTCGAAAGTGGCGGAGGCGGCGGAGAGTTTCTCCCCGTCGGTCATCGCCAACTACGCCTACGAGCTCGCCAAGGAGTTCAACCAGTACTACCACGACACGCGCATCCTCGGCGAGCCGGACAAGACGCTGCTTTCATTCAGGCTTGTGCTCGCTTCGGCAATAGCCGCGACGCTCTCGAAGGCTATGGGCCTTCTCGGCATAGGGCTTCCGGAGAGGATGTAGGCTACTCCTGAGAGTCGAGGTAGAATTTCAGCTTTGACTGGATGACGTCGAGGGCGGTCGGATTGAGGCCGCCGCTGATGATTATGTCCGCGTAGGCCTTGGTCGGCTCTACGTAGAGGTTGTGCATCGGCTTGACGGTGGTGATGTACTGGAGGGCGATGTCGTCGATCTGGCGGCCGCGGTCCTGGATGTCCCTCATTATCCTTCGGAGAATGCGCTCGTCGGCGTCGGAATCGACGTAGATCTTGAGGTCGAAGGTGTCGCGGAGCTCCTTCTCGTGGAAAGCGAGGATGCCTTCAATCACGATGATGCGGTTGGGCTGGATCTCGATGGTCTCGGCCTTGCGGGTGTGCGTCGTGAAATCGTAGATGGGGCACTGGACGGACTCGCCGTTCTGAAGCTTATGGATGTGCTCGATAAGCAGGTCGGTGTCGAGAGCGTCGGGGCAGTCGTAGTTGATCTTGTCCCTTTCCTCGACCGGGACGCCGCTCTGGTCCTTGTAGTAGTTGTCGTATAAAATAACGGTGATCGCATCCCCGAATTCGTGCTTGAGATTCTGGGTGAAGGTGGATTTTCCGGAGCCCGTACCTCCGGCCACACCGACAAAGAGAGTTTTCATACTGCAAATATACGCTCCGTGTTGCATTTTTGCAAGATTCCGCTTATTTTTGCGTGTTATGAAGAAAATATTCGCAATTTTGATTCTCGTGGCCGCTTTCGCCGCGATTTCCTCCCAGAGCGCTTCCGCGCAGTATTTCGACCACCTCGCACTCGGCGTTAACGTCGGTGTCGACGGCTTCGGCATCCAGCTTGCCGCCCCCATCGGCGGTCAGTTCCAGATGCGCGCAGGCTATTCCGTCCTCCCTCCGATGTGGAAGCCCCACAAGGTCTTCCATATAGAGCCGACCAACAGCAACGAGCCCGCCGATGTCGACATCGAGGCCATCGTCCTCTTCCACAACGCCAACCTGATGTTCGACTGGCACCCCGCCGGCAAGGGCTTCTTCTTCACCGTCGGAGCCTATGCCGGTCCCAGCACAGCCTTCACTGCCCGCAACAGGAAGCCCTTCCTCGACGAGGAGGACTGGGGGACTGCCGGCCTCAAGATCGGCGAAGATAGAATGGCGACTACGGATGCCAATGGTATGGTTGCCGCCAAGATAAAGGTATGGCCCGTCCGTCCCTATGTGGGCTTCGGCTACGGCACCCCCGTCAGGGCCGACAAGAGAGTCGGTTGGAACGTCGAGCTCGGCACCTGCTTCACCGGCGGCTATAAAGCTTATGTCACCGGCAGGGATATGATCGAGGGCAGTGAGGTTTCTGACATAAGGGTGACCAGCGCCGATCTCGTCGATGACGAGGGCGTGCAGCAGGACAACGGGCTTGTCGACAAGATGGCCAAATTCCCCATCCTTCCGATGCTTAAGTTCGGAGTTTATTTCAGACTGTTTTAATCCCAAATCTATATGAAAAAATTTATTGGAATTCTCGCTTTCGCAGCGATAGCTTTTCTTGGATGCAATGAAAAGGATGATTCCGAGAGTACGACTCTCCCCACTCCTCCTGCACAGGAAGACCACGCGACCATCGCTTTTCAGGAGTCTCCTGTTGTTCCCAGCCCCTCCGGCGATGAGACGACCGACAATCTTCATAGTCTCACCATCAGCTCCGGCGGTCACGGCATAGCCGATTTCCAGAATGCCGGCCCTGTCGGATTCCAGTTGGACGACCGGACCAAGGCACCCCGCCTCGGAGGTAAGTTCTTTATCAAAAACGTAGGAGAGTTTACCCTCCTCGACGTCGAAGACCGTGCTCTCGTCCTTCCTCCCAAGGGAAGCATCCCCAAACTGGTTGCCAAGATCGGCTTCAAGTCTGCCAAGGGTGACGACGTTCGGGAATTCTACGGCTATCTGCTCGAAGAACCCTATGCCGACTGTGTCCTCTGCCGTGACTGGAGCGTCGATGAGATTTTCCTCAGCCTCGACGGCGACCGTGCAGGCAAGACCTTCAAGGGATGCAACATCAATGAGATCAGCAAGTACCTCATCGAGAAGGGCGTCAAGATCGTGGAGCAGCCCGCCTCCTACACTGTCGACAAGATCCTCCTTGCCGAGTCCGGCAAGTTCGGTATCCTCTTCACCGGAGAGAAGCCGTATTTCGGCAACTTCACCCTCGCTGACAACGGCGAATTCTCCTACAGCCTGGAGTCCTGGAACGAGGATGATCCCATCATCGCAGGCACTGCCACCGGCTCCTTCACCGTCGTCAAGGGCCGCAAGGGCCGTCTCGCCCTCAACGCTTCTCTTACCGGAAGCGACGGCAAGCCCTACAAGATCGAGATGGTCCTGTTCCTTCTCCCGTCATAATCTTCGGGAAACAAAATTTAAAATGGCTCTCGCGAAAGTGAGAGCCATTTTTTATGCTTTCTTGTGGCTGTGCCGGATCAGGACTTCCTTGCCGTTGATCTCGTATTCGAGCATTGAGGAGAAACGTATCAGGTCAAGGACGCGCGTGATGGATTCGGTGGAGAATGTCGCAGTGAACCGGTAATTGAGGATGTCGTCGTTGAGAACGTGGATGTTGACTCCGTACCAGCGCTCGAGCTGCTTGACGACGTCGGTCATAGGGGTGTTGTCGAAAACAAGTTCTCCGTTGATCCAGGCGGTGTTCTGCTGGACATTCGCCTTCTTTACGACCGGCTTGAGGTGAAGCCCGTCCGAGCCCGGCAGATCCGGAATATTGATTTCCTGCTGCGGTTTGACCGCCATTTCAGAGCTGGTCTTGTCTTCACGGATGATCACTTTCCCTTCCACGAGTGTAAGTTTGACCGCTTCATCGTCTTCATAGGCCGACAGGTCGAAAGTCGTGCCCAACACCTTGACAGTAAGGCCTTTGGCGGTGTGGATGAGCATCGGCCAGTCGTCGTGGTGACGGACTTCGAAATAGCCCTGTCCGGAAAGGAAAAGCTCCCTTGCCTCGGCACCGAAGTTCTGCGGGACTATCAGTTTTGACTCTCCGTTGAGCCTGACAACGGAGCTGTCCGGAAGCATTACGGTGCTTTTGGTGCCGGCGTTGGCGATATAGGTGATGGAGCCGGGGTTCTGTGACTGGAGCCTCTCGACCTGCCTTGCAGTGTCGCTGTATTTTCTGACTGCCACTCTGTGCTGGACAAACAGGTAGATCGATCCGGCGAGCAGCGGGATGAACAGGATGGCTGCCGCCCTGGAGACGAACGACATCAGCCGTTGCTTCTTCTCCGGGAGGATGGTGTCCGGAAAAGTAGAAAACACGAACTGCGCTTTCAGGGACGAGAAACGCTCCATATTCTCGGGCGATTCCCTGAGCCACTCGACGACCTGCCGGCGTTCGTTCCTGTCGGCTTTGTCCATCACGTATCTGAGAAGCAGTTTACTGTCCATTTTCTTTTGCGATTTGTACTGCGGCGTTATTGCCGTTGTTGACCCCGAGACGTACCCGGAGGGCCTTGAGGGTTATATGGATGTGATATTCCACGACTTTGGTCGTGATGCCGAGTTTCTCGGCGATTTCGTTATAGGTAAGCCCGTCGATACGGCTCATCTTGAAGGTGTTGACCACCTTCTCCGGGAGGGAGAGATAGACTCTCTCGATGAATCCCTGCATCTCCAGGGCTTCGATCTCCTCTTCCACGTAGGAGGAGCTGAGAGCAAGCGAATTGACCAGGTGCTCCGCCTCCTGAAGCGAACTTCCCCTGAAGCGTTTCGCATTGTCCCTCATATAGTTGAGGGACTTGTTGCGGGCAATGGTGTAGAGGTAGGAACGGAAATTACGGCCGGGGTCGAGGTTGTCCTTGTTGTCCCATATGGCCAGCATAGTTTCCTGAACGAGGTCTTCGGCGTCCTCTTTATTGTGGGTGTAGCTGCAGACGAAATGGAGAAGGTTGGTGTATTCCGCACGGTAGACGGAACGGAATACGTCGCGGCTGCCGGCCTTGATGGCCAGGGTGATCTCATTCAGGCTTTCCCGTATTTCGTTGCTGCCTATCACTTCGTCAGTTTGATTTTGGGGTCGGAAGGGTCTGCGCCGATAAGGACGTTGAGGCGGCCGCGGCGCTTCTCCCAGCAGTTTTTCCCTTCGTTGAAGGTCTTTAAATAGTCGGCCGGAATCTCGAAGGTGAGCGTCTCGGATGAGCCGGGGGCCAGGAGTCCTGTCTTTGCGAAGGCTTTCAGCTCGGGAATGCCATCCGGGGAGGCCACATAGACACCGACCGCCTCTTTGCCTGCGGCGGCGCCGCTGTTGGTGACGGTCACGCTCACGACGGTCTTTTTCGAGGAGGTCCTGACCTTGGCTCCGGAATATTTGAACTCAGTGTAGCTGAGGCCGTAACCAAAGGGGTAGGAGGGTTGGACACCGGAAGAAAGGTAGTGCCTGTAGCCGACATTGCAGCCCTCGTCGTAGCAGGTGTAGTCGTAGTTGCGCCCTTCGGAGAGGTCGCCATACGGGAAATCCTCCGCTCCCGGGACATTGAAATAGTCCTTCGGGAACGTGACGGCCAGCCTGCCGGAAGGATTGACCTTGCCGAAGAGCAGGTCGGCCACCGCCGCGCCGCCGTCCTGGCCTGGCAGCCAGACGTTGAGGATGGCGTCCGGAAGTGACTTCCACGACTCGGTCTCGACGATGCCCGCGATGTTGAGGATGACGGCGACTTTCTTGCCCCTGGCGTGGAAAGCCTCGCAAACATCGCCGAGAAGGGCCTTCTCGGTGTCGGAGAGGTAATAGTCGTCTTTAAGCTTCCGGTCCGTGCCTTCCTGGGAGGTGCGGCCGAGGGTGATTACGGCGTAGTCGTCGCGCTCCGCGGCGCTTTCGACAAGCTTTTTCGAAAGGGCCAGCTCCGGAAGGAGAGGGAGTCCTATGTGGACCTTGATTTTTTCATTGAGACGGATGTCGGCCTCGGCGAAGGCGACATATTTTAAATAGAGGTCTTCGATCTCCTCATCAGTCGGAATGCCCTTGTCGCGGAATGCGGCATAAATCTGAGTCACGGGAGGGCAGACCACGAATCCGGCCCCGGCGCCCCTTGCCACGAGATCGTAGGAACGGACTCCGAAAAGGGCCGCACGGCCGCCTCCGGATAGGGGGAGCATCCCGTTGTTCTCCAGAAGGACGGCGCTTTCGCAGGCTGCGTTGTGAGCAACTGCGCGCCCGGCCTCGAGATCCGGACCTGCGGCCGGCTTCTTGTCCGCGCACTTTTCGGCAAGCGCGATGATACGCTCGCAAGCGAGGTCGAGATCCGATTCGGCGATGGTCCCGTCCTTGACTCCGGAGATAATAGCCTCGACCTGGTGGTCGGCGCCCGGCATAAAGAGGTCGTTGCCTGCGTGAAGCTGGGCGGCCGTGTTATGGGGGACTATGCTCCAGTCGGTCATCACTGCGCCGTCGAAGCCCCATTCGCCCCGAAGGATGTCGGTCAGAAGGTGCCGCTGCTCCTGGACCGGAGCTCCGTTGACGGAGTTGTAGGAGGACATCACCGTCCAGGGCTTCGCCTCGCGGACACAGATCTCGAAACCCCTGAGATAGATTTCGCGAAGGGCCTTTTCGGCGATGCGGACGTCGTTGTGGCCGCGGTTGGTCTCCTGGCTGTTGCAGGTGAAATGTTTGGCGCAGCCGCCGATGCCGCGGCTCTGGAGGCCTTCGATATATGCGGCTCCCATCTTGCCTGTTATGACCGGGTCTTCGGAGAAATATTCGAATATGCGGCCGCAAAGAGGATTGCGGATGATGTTCATACCGGGGGCGAGCATCACGTCGACCCCAAAGGCTAGCGCCTCGTCGCCGACCGCCGCCCCGACTTCGCGTACAACTTCGGTAGACCAGGAAGATGCGAGGGTGATGTCGGCCGGGAAGGCTGTTGCGCGCTCCTGACCGCGGCGGCTCAGGCGCACGCCGGCAGTGCCGTCGGCCAGTACCAGCGAAGGGATGCCGCAGGCTGGCAGGGGAGTCGTACGGCCTGGAATGCCGTTATTGGTCGGGGGCCACAGGGCTCTCTTGAACCCTACCACGCACCGGGCCTTTTCTTCAAGCGACATCTTTTCCACGACGCTTTGGGCTCCTGCCGCGAGGCAGAAGACCAGCAGAAGAAGTGTCGCAACGGTTTTTCTCATATTAAAAAATACACTTCATTAGGGAATATCCCTGAATTTGTGTATTATTACGTAAAAATACTACAATTTATGTCTTTCCGCAAAAAAACTGCAGAAGTTCTTCTCCTTTTGCTGCTTCCGATAGTCTCGGCGTTTGCGCAGGATATCAAGGTCGACTACCAGAATGCCCCCCTGGGGACAGTCTTGAACGACCTTGACGGCAAGTCGGGCTATCATTTCGTCTATAACAACTCCCTGATCGACCTTTCGTCCCCCGTGACGGCTTCCGCAAGCGGGTCCGTCAAGCAGGTGCTCGACGCCGTGCTGGGCAGCCTTCCGGTCGAATACAAGATCATCGACAACCAGATTATACTGACTCCCGCCAAGCCGAAGACAGTCCAGGACAAGCCGGTGACCGTCTCCGGCGTGGTCAGGGACGACAGCGGCGCTCCGCTGGCCGGCGTTTTCGTCTCCGAGTCGGGCACGTCCAATGCGACCTCCACGGACGCGGACGGCAACTATTCGATGACCGTGTCGGGCAAGGCCGTACTCGTCTTTTCCAGTATAGGATTCAAGGACGCGGAGCTCCATGCCCCTGCCGGCGGCGGCAAGCTCGATGTCGAGATGTCGTCTGACATCAATTATCTCGACGAAGTCGTCGTGGTCGGCTACGGCGTGCAGAAAAGGGCCAACCTCACCGGTGCGGTCTCGACCATCAATTTCAGCGACGGCCTCGAGGCCCGTCCTATAACGTCCACATCCACGGCTCTCGGCGGTCTCGCCGCCGGTCTTGCCGTGACGCAGACGTCCGGCCAGCCGGGCGAAGACGGCGCCTCCCTCCGCATCCGAGGCAACACCACCCTCAACACCAACAGCCCTCTGGTCCTTGTCGACGGCATCGAGTATTCGATGGACAACATCAATCCCCAGGACATCGAGTCCATCACCGTCCTGAAGGATGCTTCTTCAACGGCAATCTACGGAAGCCGCGCCGCCAACGGCGTCATCCTCATCACGACCAAGGGCGGCACCTCCGGCCGAGTCCACATCACCTACAACAACAATTTCACCCTCCAGATGCCCTATCTCGGCAAGCTCGGCTATGTGACCGACTATGCCGAGTCGATGCGCCTCTGCAACGAGGGCGCCGACAACGTGGGCATCGCCCATCCCTATTCCGACCAGACCATCGCCCTTTGGGAAGATGCGAAGGCGGATCCGGACGGCCTCAATGCCTACGGCGTCAAGAAAAGCATAGCCTATCCCAACACGGACTGGTTTAAAGAAACGTTCCACAACGGTTTTATGCACAGGCACAGCCTGTCCCTCACGGGCGGCACGGAGAGAGTGAAGGCCTACGCCTCGCTTGGCTATATGGACAACAAGGGTGTTATGAGCCACCACGGGATGAGCAGCGGCACATCCAAGTTCGACATCCGCACCAACGTGGAGATAAAGTTCGCCAAGTGGCTCACCGCCGGCGCCAAGCTTTTCGGCGAGCGCCAGGATTATGGTATGATGAACCTTTCCTCCGGTTTCCAGTACCTGAAGATGACCGTTCCGGGTATGTATCCCGGCTCTCCGGACAAGTGGGGCTACATCGCCACCGACGAGGAAAATCCCAACGCCAACAATATCTTCAAGAATATGGCCTCGCGTGAGGGCGAAAAATACATCTACAGGGGCTATGCCACGGCATTCCTCAACTTCACGCTCTACAAGGGCCTGAGCCTTGAGCTCACCGCCAACCACAACCTCTCCCACCAGTACGAACACGTCTACACCGCTTCGACACGTGTCTGGAACTACGTGTCCGACACCGTTCAGGACGAGACCTCCCTGGCCACGGCCACCAACAAGATCAGCGTTTCCAACGCCTTCAGGACCAATGCCGAAGCCCTCCTTCGCTACAACGGGACATTCGGCAAGCACGAGGTGGGCGCTCTGGCAGGCTACTCTGTCAACTATTATATATCTCCTTACCATAATGTCCAGAAACAGGGCAAGACCGACTGGGCCATCACCGAGATGTCGGCCTACACGACACTTCTCGACTCCGACAGCGGCACTTCCGAATGGGGGCTTATGTCGGCCTTCGGAAGAGTAAATTACGCCTATGCCGGCAAGTATCTCCTCGAGGCCAACCTGCGTTATGACGGTTCGTCCCGTTTTGCGCCGGAGTCCCGCTGGGGCCTTTTCCCTTCCTTCTCCGCCGGCTGGCGTATCAGCGAAGAGCCGTGGATGAAGGGTGCAACGTGGCTTGACAATCTCAAGATCCGCGGCTCCTGGGGTATCACCGGCAACAACAATTCCGGCAACTACGCCTGGCAGAGCACCTTCGCCAATGTGGACATAGTGTCCGGAGGAGAGGAGACTGCCGGACTCATAGTCAAGGCCCTTGGCAACAACGCTCTCGAATGGGAGAGCACCCGCACGGGCGACATCGGCATCGATTTCGGCTTCCTCGGCAACCGCCTCACCGGTGAGATCGACGGCTACATCCGCAACACCACCGGCATCCTTTACCAGCCGGCAATCTATATGACAATGGGGACCGTGTCTCCGCCCTGGGAAAATATGGCCTCGGTCCGGAACAAGGGCTTCGAGATCGCCCTCAAGTGGCGCGACGGCATCGGCAAGGATTTCAGCTATTCCATCGGTCTCAACCTCGCCTATAACATCACGACCGTCACGAAGTACAAAGGCAAACTTGTCCAGGAGTGGCGCACTGATGATGACGACAACCGCTACTATGTCAACAACATAGGCGATGTCGCCAAGAGCGGTTTCGGAGGTTATATCCTCGAAGGCCATATCCTCGGCGACCAGTATATGCGTCAGCGCTATCACGGCACCGGCGCCGGCTATTCCGGAGAAGGGGAGGTCGACATCAATGCCGGCCCTAAGGACGGTATGATTCGCACCCAGTCTGATATGGACTGGGTCATCGCGATGATCACCGCCGGCTACAAGTTCAAGGGCGGTCAGTCCATTTCGAAGAACACGCTCTATTACGGCGACTTCATCTACGCCGACCTCAACGGCGACGGCGACTACGGCGACGAAAACGACAAGCGCTTCACCGGCCATAGCTACACCCCGAAGGTTACTATGGGCCTCAATCTCGGCTTCAGGTGGAAGGGACTCGACTTCTATGCGCTCCTGACCGGCGCTTTCGGATTCTACCTCAACTGGAACACCAGCGTCTACAACACCACTCTGGTCAACACCGCCCAGTCCATCTCCAGAAGGATTGCCGATGACCACTACAGCGCGGATAATCCCAACGGCACCTATCCTCGTCTGACCTTCAACAAGACCCTCAACGACGAACTCTCCGACTTTTACCATTATAAAGGTGATTATGTGAAAGTCAAGAGCCTCCAGATAGGCTATTCGCTTCCTAAGAAATGGATGGAGAAGATGCACTCCGAGAGTCTCCGGTTCTACATAACCGGTGAGAACCTGTTCACTTTCACCAAGTATCCCGGCCTCGACCCGGAGATTGGTACATCCATCGGTTATCCTCTTATGAGGAGTCTCAGCTTCGGTTTCCAGTACACATTCTAAATCGATCCGGATATGAAAAAGCATATAATATTTCTCCCTCTTGCTCTTGTGCTGTTCTGGTCTTGCTCCGACATTCTGAACACTTATCCGAAGAGTCAGATTTCGGATGGCAATATGTGGGCTACACCCGCCCAGTCCAAGGCCGGGATAGACGGTCTGATGTATCCTCTTCTTCGCCGTTCGGGAAGCCTGAGCACAATTACGGCCTCGGACGGCACGTCGGGCATCAACCGTATCCAGGTCGAGGGAATGGGCTATACAAGCATTCTCGACGATTCCAATCCGTTCCTGAAAAAGGCTACCAAAAATGCGGACGGCCGCGAAAATTCCTCCGAGTGGAGGAGTATGTACGCGACCATCCACGCCTGCAACAAGGCCATTGCCCGATTGAGAAAGGATGTCGTCGGAGAGAAGATGTACAACCAGTACATCTGCGAGGCCCGTATGATCAGGGCTTTCTGCTACAGCCGCCTCGCGATGTTCTTCGGAGAGGCGCCCATCTACCTCGACGAGATAGAGAACAGCGAATGCACCAGGACTCAGGACCCCTGGGACGATGTCTGGACGATGGTCATCGACGAATGCACAAAGTGCATCGGCAATGAATACTTCCAGCTCAACACTTTCGGCGAGCGCCTCTATAAACCCTCCAAGGGTATGGCCTATGCCGTCAGGGGCAACGCCTATATGTGGCTTGCCGCCAACAAGAACCCTGAAATCTATCCCGGAGCGGCCGGTATCTCCGAAGACCAGATCCGGCAGTACTACACCCTTGCCGCAGCGGATTTCGCGAAAGTGAAGGAATGCGGCTTCGGCCTTTGGGACGGAGTCTGGGAGGATTTCTTCTCCTACAAGAACGAGCACAGCAAGGAGATGATTTTCCCTCTGGAATTCACGTTCACGACCAATTTCTCTTCATTCTGGCAGTGGGTTATCGGGACAAGGTCGCACCTCAATGCCTGGACGAGACTTGTGCCTTCGCAGGAGTTTGTGGACGACTTCGAGTGGGAAGACGGCACAAAATTCAGCTGGGAGCAGGTTTTCCCTGCTTGGCGGACTCTTAAGGAAAAGGAGCGTGAGGTCTTCTTCCTCAGGGACAGCCTGGATTCCTTCGTCGACAGCGTCAACGCCGGCTGCGACAAGGAAAAATACATTACTCTTGTTGGACAGCGTGAGAAAGTCATCAGCCGTATAGGCCAGGAGGTATATGATGCCAATTATCTTAATTTGGGCAATGAGGCTCGTCTGCGTACTGCCTATGACACCCGCGATCCGCGCCTTGACAAACTTGTTGTCACTCCGTACAAGAAGTATAAGTTTATCAACGAGGACAGCGTGAAAGCCATTGACTTCCAGCTCAGATGGCCCCGTTTCAAGCGTCAGGACACCGAGCCGGATTCGGACCTTTTCCCTGAATTCGCTTCGAATATGGTCTATGTCTGGAACAAGTACATCGTGAATGACGGCTCCTCGCTCGACCGCGAACTCGACGGCACCGACTGGCCCCTTATCCGCTACACGGAGATCCAGCTTCTCTGGGCCGAGGCTCTGCTCGAGACGGGCGACATTCCGGGTGCGGTCGAACTCATCAACGAGGTGCGCACTTCCGGAGGTATGCCGGCCCTGACAAGCACGGATTACGAATATGTGCGCGATGAACTCCGCT
>JAFZME010000063.1 GCA_017553405.1 Bacteroidales bacterium | reverse complement strand
CCCCAGCTGTGACCGGTGGCATTGATGGTTTCGCCGCCGGAGACGTACTTGTTCTCATCCAAGCAATACACGCCGGCAGTTAAACCGGCCTCGGTGCAGGTGGCGGGAACTTCGTCACGATTTTCGGTGTTGGGATGGTTGTTTTCATCCAGAGGCAGAGGATCCTTGGAGCCCTCGATCACAACGCCGCAGGCGGTGCACTCGGTGTAGGCCGCGTGACCGGCAACGGTGCAGGTGGAAGCGACGGCTTCTGCTGCACCGGTGGAATGAGCGGCTTCTGCCGTGCCGGAGGCGGAGTTGAGTATGCCGCCGGCGAGCATCTTGAAGGAGAGGAGACCGAGATTCTGTACCCAGTAGATGAGGGCGAAGGTGGTTCCGAGGACTTTCTCGGGGACTATCTTCGGCACGGAAGGCCAGAGGGCCGCCGGGACAAGGGAGTAGCCGAAGCCGAGGAATACCATCGACAGGTAGCCCCAGAACGGCGTGCCCTGTGGGGCGAAGGCAAGCAGCATGTGGGCAAGAAGTGCGAGCACTGCGCCGAGTATCATCCAGCGCGTGCCCTTGCCTTTCTTGTCGACGAGCATCCCGAAGAGGGGAGCGAAGATGACGGTGGCGAAAGGCAGCATCGAGACCATCCAGCCTGCGGTGGCCGCAGGAATGTCGAAGCGGGGCACGAGGATGGCGCCTGCGAATTTCTTGAAGGCGATTATCGAGCTGTAGAACAGCACGCAGAGAAGGCTGAGCAGCCAGAAGTTGCCGTTGCCGAACACTCCCGCCACGTCGGCGAGCTTGAAAGGATCTTCCTTGCCTTCGTCGGCTGCTCCGTGCTTCGCGTCAATGGCTACGAAAACCGCCCACAGGATAAGCCCTACGGCCAGAAGGCCGAGCCCGGCAAATGCCGGACGGGCGGTCTCGGAGAGCGTATAGACCGAGCCGGGATGCTCCGCTATGAGTTTCGGGGAAAGCACGAGGGCGAAGGCAGTGCCCAGACGCGCAATCGCGAGCTGAAGCCCCATCGCCAGCGCCATCGGCCCGTGCTTGAACCACTTGGCGATGGACCGCGTGACGGCAGTCCCCGCAATCTCGCTTCCGAGCCCGAAGAACATACAGCCCACATAGGCGACCTGCAGTGAATATGAGGAGCCGGAAAGCAGCGCCCACAGCACTGTCGCAGCTCCAAGGAACATCATTCCGACAAAGACGGATCCGGTAATCCGGACTCCCCATTTGTCGAGAAGGATGCCGCAGACTACAAGTCCGCCGAAAACGCACAGCACCGAATAGCCGCTTGCATATAGCCCGTAGCCGGCGGAACTCCAGCCGAGCTCCGTCAGCGACGGATTGTCGAACAGATACGACACCGACGAGAACATATCGTCGAAGAAGTACGAGCCGAACATCGGCACGACCAGGCAGGCGAGGACTATCCAGGCGAGCGCTTTCGGGAACTTTCCGTTCATCGGGTTACTTCTTTATGTTGGGTTCCTCCAGGTGATAGTGCGACTTGACGTCCTCCGCCTTGAGAAGCAGCGAGAGCAGGAACGCCAGCACGCCGAAGCTCGAGAAAACGATCATCGGGACGAGATAGTTGCCGGTGGAGTTGCGCAGCGAGCCAATCAGCATAGGGACAAGGCAGAGACCGATGTTCTGTACCCAGAAAATGAGGCAGTAGGCGCTGCCGAGCACCTTTTCATCTATAATCTTCGGCACGGAAGGCCAGAGGGCAGCCGGCACCAGCGAGAAGCTCACGCCGAGAACCACGATGAGCAGCACTGCAAGCCATTTCTGCGGGAACGCTGGAAGAAGGAATGCGAAACTCAGGTGGCACACTATCATTATTATGGAGCCCAGCATAAGCATAGTCGCGCCCTTGCCGATCTTGTCGAGGAAAAGACCGAGCGGGGGAGTGAGCACCATCGCGAGGATGGGGAAGAAGCTGAACAGCTGCGAAGCTTCGGCGGCGCTGACCTTGAGCGTTTCCTCAAGGAAGTTGGGAGCATATCTCTGGAAGGGGAATATGGCGCTGTAGTAGAGCACGCACAGAAGGGCCACGATCCAGAACATCTTGCTCTTGAAAATGGCACCGAGGTCGGAGATATGGAACTCGTCTTCCGGAGATTTCTCTGCCGGGGAGAATCCCGCCTTGATGAGCTGGTTGTCGAATCTCTTGTCGAGGACCGCGAATATCACGAAATTGAGCAGGCCGATCATAAGGAGGCAGCTGCAGAATCCCAGCGGCGCTATGACCGAGTTGTCGAACTTTGCTGAAATGATCGGGGCTATCCACATCACGGCGAAAACGCCCAGGCGGGCGACGGCCATCTCGATGCCCATCGCAAGCGCCATTTCCTTGCCCTTGAACCACTTGGCGAGAATCTTGGAGACATTGGTGCCTTCCATCTCACAGCCGCAGCCGAAGATCATAAAGCCGAGCGAAGCCATCTTCGCGCTGGCCGGCATAGACACCCACCAGCTGCCGAGCCACGCCGCGAAGGCGGTCTCCTGGAACCAGTCGCTTATGCCGATGTATTTGATGCCGGCGCCGATGACCATTATGGCCGCCGACAGGATGCCGGAGAAACGGACTCCGAGCTTGTCCAGGATGACGCCCGCGATGATAAGGAAGCCGCAGACGTTGAGGATGAACTCGGAAGCCGCGTATTTGCCGAAGACGCTGCTGTCCCAGCCGAGGTTGCTTTCGACAAGCGACTTGAGCGGCGACATCACGTCCACGAACATATACGCGAAGAACATCATAAGCGCCACCAGAAGGAGAACGCTCCACCTTGCGATGAAACTGTCGTTCATCAGTTTCTGAATTTTTTCAGACATAGTATTTCAGATTAGTTGTACTTACCAAAAGCTTTGTCGGCGAAATCCATCATCCACGTCCAGTCTTGCCCGGACAAACCGTGGGAGCCGTGCCTGCGGACATAGCCGAGAACGGGACCGATTGCCGCCGTGTCGTTTTCCTCCGGCCATTCCACCTCCGGCAATCCCTCTCTGCCGAGGAATTCCCACACGGGCGAAGCCGCCTTGAGGGCGAGGAACTCCCCTCTGGTGTCGAACCAGGGGTTGTTGAAGCCCTCGACAAGCAGGGGGCGCGGAGCTATGCAGCTGAGCAGCAGGTGCTGGTCGAAAGGCATTTTCTTTTCCTCGCCGGCATATTTGTAATATGCGGGGCAGAACCAGTGGGGATATTTGGATGTCTCAGAGGACACGGTTTCGCCGAAATCGCGCTTTGTCAGCGGCACGCCGCCGCCTCCGGTCTGGTTGATGACCGAGACGGTCATCCTCTCGTCGAAGGCCGCGGCTATTACGGCCGCCTTCCCGAGACGGGAGCATCCCGTCAGGACTATCTTCGAGCCGTCCAGTTCCGGAGTCTGCTCTATAAGGTCGGCGCCGCGCATCAGGGCCCAGGCCCAGGCTGCGAGCGACGTAGTGTTGTCTTTGCGTGAAGGATCGCGCGGGCCCCAGAGGTCGAAAACGCCAGTGTAGGCCTGCGCTTCGTCAGCGGGTGTCGGCGGGTCCGGCGAGACGTCTTCGTAGCAGGCCGTCACAAGAGCATATCCCCTTGCAAGAAGCATTTCCAGCGGGAATACGGTCTTGCCGCCGGAACGGCTGAGTGCTCCGCGCTCAAGCACTTTCCCTTCGGAGATGGTGTAGTCCGGCATAAGGACTTCTTCGTCGGGAAGGATGGCGTGGTTGCCGTCGAAGTTGAGAAGAAGGATGGCCGGCACGGGACCTTTGGCGTAGCGCGGCCTGATGACGAGCCAGTCGACCTTCGGGCCGCTGTGGTCCGGGGAGAACCACATACGCACCTGGCGGCGCACGGCTGATTTCTGGAGGGTGTAGCCCTCTTCCAGAACTTCCGTATATATTTCCGAAGGCTCCGGCATACGGCCGTACATCTCCTTCTGGAATATATCGAGAATCTCCTTCCGGCGGGCAGCCCAGTCCTCGGCGGAATTCACCCTGTAGCCGTTGGAGAAGGCGAGGGGATCCTCCAGGGAATACGGCTTTACCTTTTCCTCGTCCTTGTTGAACAGGAACTTGAGTTTGTTGTCAGTGAATACGACATCTTCGATGGAATACTGCTCCGGCGCCTCTTCTATCCTGCGGAGTTGCTTGCATTGCAGATTGCAGCCGCTGAAGGTGATGCGGGCGGCCTCTGAACGGGGGATTTCCTTTTCGCCCTTAAGGTCGAAGAACTGGGTCCAGGGCTTGGCGAAAATGACGCTGCCGACCTTGCCTTTGACATTCTCTATGCGGATATATTCATAGCGTTGCGGGGTGTCGGGCCTCATTTTGAGCCAGAGCAGCCTGTCGGTGTCTTTAATCTTGCAATTGCGGAGAATCACGTTGCGCGCTCCGACGCACTCGCTGCCGAAAACCAGCGCTCCAGGTCCGTGGCCGAACTGGCAGTCCTCAATGAGGATGCGTGCGTTGGCCGGGTTGTCGGGGTCGGTGTCGGCGTGGGGGCCCTTGCCTCCCTTGACGGCGATGAGGTCATCGCCCGTGGCGAAGGCGCAGCCATCAATGTGGACGTCGGTGCATCCGTCTATGTCGATGCCGTCGGAGCTCGGGGCCTTGACCGGCTTTACAGGGGCGGATATGCAGATGTCCTTTATCTTGACGTGAGAACATTTATAAAGATGGAGTGTCCAGAAACCGGAGTCGCGCAGCCATCCGCCTATAATCCTGACATTGTCGGAATTGCATATATAAATCAGGCGGGGGCGCTTGACTTCGAGGTTGGTGCAGGCGGGGTTTTTCTTGCGCGTGTCCCAGAAGTTCTTCCAGAACGGGCTCCCGTCGCCGTCGATGACTCCTTCGCTGCGGATCGTGAAGCCGTCTGCTCCGTAGACATTGATAAGCGCGGCCGGATACGGCTGAAGGACGCCTTCGATGTGGACTTCCGATTCCGGATAATCCCGTATGTCGCGGCTTGCCTTAAGGATGCCGCCCGGGCATAAGAAAAGGTGTGTGTGTGGCTTGAAGAACAAGGCTCCGGAGACATAGGTGCCGAGCGGTATGACAACCGTGCCGCCGCCCGCTGCCGCTGCGGCGTCTATCGTCCGCTGGATGGCTTCGGTCTGGGGGAAGCCGGCGTCTGGCCTGGCACCATAGTCCAGGATGGAGAAACGGCGGTCTTCCTTGCCGGACGGGCCTTTGGACTCCTGGGTAAACCATTTGTCGATGACTGAGCCGTCGGGCCACGCGGGCTTATCCTTGCCGGCAGCAGCACCGGCAAGACAAAGGAAAGCGAGAGTAACGAGAAGAAACTTTTTCATTTCTTTTTCCTGGCTTGTTTTTTCTGGTAGCGCTCTTTGTAGCGCTCGAGGAGCCTGGCGTCTTTTTCCTCCTGCTTTTGCTGCTTCTGGAGGAACTTGAGGGTGCGTTTACGCTTCTTGGCTTTCGCCTTTTCAGCCTTGGCGGCGGCCTTTTCGGCATCGATACGGTCTTTCTCTGCCCATTTCGCTTCGAGGGCGGCCTCCTTTTCGGCCCGCTTGCGCTCGCGCTCGGCTTTCTGCATTGCCTTCAGCTCTTCTTTGGTGGGAACGTGGACCTGATGATCGGTGCTGTCGGATTGAGATTTCTCGACTCCGCCATCGGCTCCGCTCGAAATGACAGATGCACTGTCTCGCAGGGCTCCGAGACTGTCGGCTGAGACGGAAAGGCTGTCGCCGATGGCCGCAAGGGAGTCTCGCAAGGTGTCGAAGGAGAGGCTGTCGGCCGGCGCTTCACCGGTCTCCTTCGCCCTTTCGGCCCGCCGTCTTGCCGCGGCCGCTTCGAGCGAGTCGCGTTTTTCCATTTCCTTGTAGATGGCTGCCATATGGCCTGGGAAATATATGGCGGTCTCCTTGAAATCCGGCCTTTCGTGGGAGGCGTATTCAGCCCTTTCGGACACGCGGGGCACCAGCGGCGTCACGTCTTCCCTTCCTTTCGGCCGCTTCTCCGGATCCCATCGGAAGCCTTTCAACTGGCGCTCTTCCTTCGGCAGCTGTACCACCGGGTAGGCGTCGTTTTTGGCTTCGTCGAAATAGAATATCCTTTCCACCTGCCCCTCCTTGAACAGGGCGCTGAGCATCTTGGATTCGACTTTGTTGACCGTGGCAAGGGACCCGTTTTCTTCCAGGTAGAATATGGCGTTCGCCCCGCCCAGACCGTCGAAGCGCTTCAGGACGCCGGTCGAGTCGAAATAGGCCAGGACTTCGGCGCCGCGTATCTGGTCGTAGAGGTCGGGCTCTTCCTCCGTGGTCACAAAGGCGTTGGACATCAGGCTCGCCTTGTCGATGGCGCCGTTTTTCGTGGCTACGAAAATACTGTCGGCAACGTACTGCCTGTTGCCCTCGTTATAGACAATGGGATCGATATAGAGCCTGTAGAGCGAATCGAGCGCCGTGTAGACCAGTGAGTCGCAGACGAATTGCGTGTCCTCCTTGTACATCTTCACGCGCGAAATCGCATAGGCGATGTCGATCTTCGTCGTGTCGGGCGGCACGACCACGCTGTCGGCCGGCGCTGCCAGGGTGTCGACGGGGGCTGCGAGAGTGTCGGCAGGAGATTTCTCGACTTCGCTCGAAATGACAGAAAGGGAGTCGCTCGAAATGACAGAAAGAGAGTCTCCAGGCGAGACAGCGGTGGAGTCGACTGCTATGTCATCTCGACCAAGCGAAGCGCGCGGAGAGATCTCGGTGCTGTCTGGAGGAGATTTCTCGACTTCGCTCGAAATGACAGAAAGGGAGTCGCTCGAAAAGACAGAAAGGGAGTCGCTCGAAATGACAGAAAGGGAGTCGCTCGAAATGGGGGGCGCGAGGGTATCGACGGGCGCAGTGAGTGTGTCGGGCTTGTCGGCTTTGGGAAGGTCGGCGGGCTCGTCGGCTTTGGGAATGTCGACAGGCTCTTCGGCCTTTTGGGGCGGGGCGCCCTTTTTGCCCTGGGGCTCCGGGGGGCGGTT
>JAFZME010000062.1 GCA_017553405.1 Bacteroidales bacterium | reverse complement strand
TTTTCTTGGCCTTCGACTTCGGATGCCGGCCTCTACAGGATTGTAAGCACTACAAAGGTTAGGTCCGACAGCAGCCCGTGGGACAAGATTACGGTAAAAGGACTTCGCCTGGAGCGCGGCAACAAGATTGCCTTCGGCCGTGTCAAAGGCGGAGACAACAGCAAAGCGCGTGTCCTTCTTGACGACATTTCCGTCGAGGTCAAGGCGCTGTCGACATCTTCGCTGTTTGCCTATCCTTCTTCCGGCATCACTTCTTCCACGATTCCGTTCACTTGGAACGGCGATCCTTCCCACGCCTTCACTGCAACGCTCTACAGCGATGCCGCCTGCACCCAGACCGTGGCTTCCTTCAGCATCCCTGCTTCTGACGCCTGCTGGAATGGCAACCAACCCAATTACGTGTTCGGCGGACTCACGCCCAATACGACCTATTACTTCAAGGTTGAGGACACCACGGACAGCGTAGTCTCCAATGTTGCTACTGCGACGACCGAGTCGTTCACAATCGTCCAGATGCCCGCAAGCATCACTTCGACAGGCGTTGCGCTTGCCGAAGATTTCGGAGAACTGAGATGGCACTCGGATATGGTCGCTGGCGCGGCAGGATTCGTCCCGTCAGACTTGAGCAGTTTTTCTTCTGTTTCAGTCAATAAATTCATCAAGGGAACCAGTGCAACAGATGAGAAAGAGTTCGCGGAAGGTGCAACCGCACTTCCTTCCAGCCGTCTTTCCGGATGGGCAGTTGATTCCAAGGTCTTTTACCACTGCGGCTATCTGAAAATGGGAGAAAGCAGCAAGAAGGGCTGGATACTGACCCCTCAGTTCACCGTCCCGGGTGGCAAGAAGGCCATCGTCAAAGTCACCGTTACGGCCGCCAAATTCAACAGCTCCCAGGAAGACAACTGGGCGATAGCCGTTCTCAATGAAACGGAAGCGAATGTCTCGGGTTATACAGCAAGTTTCGACTGGCCTATGAGCGGCTCTTCCGACAAATACCAGACTGTCGGGCTCGGCACTTCGTGGACCACAGTCACGGCTGAAGGGCTCGCCGTTCTCCCCGGCGACCGCATTGCCTTCGGCGCAAGAAGTGGAGCATCCAGCAGCAAATCAAGAGTATTCATAAGCGACATCAAGGTTGAAGTCACCGGCATTGTCGATGATCCCGTCAGGGTGACTGTGCTTGAGACCTCGTCCTCAACGGTGGCTGTCGAGTGGACCGAAGGCACTTCCGCCGCCGACGACAAGACAAAGTCTTACAACGCGTCCCTCTACGATAATCCCGAATGCACAGGAACTCCTGTCCGTTCCTTCGACTTCGCCGCCAATGCGAGTTATTGGAACAGCAACCATTCACCCCGCTTCGTGTTCACCGGCCTTGCCGCCAACACGATGTATTATGTAAAGGTCACCGACGGCTCCAACAGGGCATCGGAGGCCGTGGCCGCGAAGACCAAGACGTTCACCGTAAAGACTATGCCTTCGAGCATTACGGAGACCGGTCTCGCATTCGCCGAAGACTTCAGCGAATGCTGCTGGAACTCGGACTATGTCAATTCCGCGGTAGGTATAGACCCGGCAAGCGGTACTACGCTTACCACTCAGACGCCTCTTGATTCTGGCGAGCCGTACGATGACGCCAACCGTACTGCCATCTATTGGCAACTATTCAAGCAGAATGCGCGTCCTTCTTCCCGTCTTGCCGACTGGCTGTATGATGCGGAAGGGTCTGACCGCAGCGGAAAAGATTTTACAAGCGTGCATTCAAATACACCGACTGACGCTAAAACAGGCCGTCCTGTGATGGTCGGCCCCGGCTATCTGCAACTTGGCGGAAGAAGGGAAGTGTCAAGTGGAACATATGACTGCGCAAAAGCCTGGATAATCACCCCTGCTTTTCCTATCCCGAGCGGGAAGGTTGCCACGGTGAACGTGAAGATTACGGCTGCGACTCCCGGTTCGCAGACAAACAAATGGGTGATTGCTACCACCAACAGCGGCAACGACTATGGCTCCGGCTGGCTGAGTTTCTCCTGGAAAGACAGGTCCAACACCAGCTACTATCAGAAAGTTACGCTTAGCAGCACGTTCAAGGAATACACCAAGACTTTGCTTCTTGAGGAAGGTGACAGGATTCTGGTAGGACCTTCCCAGGATTTCTCCAACCCGACGGGTTTCTGGAAGAACAACACGGATGCGGCAAAAACTCTCGATCCCATAATGTTCCTCTCCGACATCACTGTGACCGTGACCGCCATTGAGGATAACGGAGAGTTGGTGAACGTTAATGCCGGGATTGAATAAACTTGTTGATTATGAGCAGGAAAACAATACTTTTCTTACTTAACGTTCTGGCTGTTGCGGCTTGCAGCAAGTCGGAGGCGCTTGTTGAGGAACCCTTGCCGCTGACGACGGTGACCGTGGGCGTCGAAGGGGCCACCAGGACGAGCCTTTCCGGGACGAGCGTCCTGTGGAGCAGCGGAGACCAGATGGTAATGTTTGCCGACGGCAATTCGTCGGGCAATAAGTTCACATTGACCTCTGGTGCCGGCAGCGGCAGCGGGGCCTTTTCCGGCGTTAAGCCTTCCTATACCGGTTCGGAGAACTACTGGGCCGCATATCCTTCAACGGCGAAGTACAACGGCAGCAGCACATTCACCTTCACCCTGCCGGCCGAGGTGACATACACCGCCGGGACGTTTGCCAACGGCAGCAACCCGATGCTGTCCTCGACGAGCAGTGCTTTCTCCAACTTCTCGATGAAGAACCTCTGCGGCGTCCTCAAACTGCGCCTTAAGGGAAGCTTCAAGGTGTCGCGGCTTGAGCTCACGTTCGACAAGCCGGTCTCCGGCCAGGGGACCGTGTCGAGGGGCGGCAACACCCTTGCGATGAAGTCCGACGCGAGCAAGACCGTGGCCGTCGACTGCGGCTCCGGAGTCCAGCTCAATGCGAGCACGGCTGTGGACTTCTTCATAGTCATTCCTGCGGAGACCTATTCAAGTCTCTCGGTGACGGCCTACCTTGCCGACGGCGGTTTCAGCTCGAGTAGCCTCAGCCCGTCCTTCACCATCACCCGTTCCGCCCAGACGACGATGGAAGCGACGATGCCCGTGCCCAACCCGGCACTCACGGTGTGGGACCTCAACGTGGCCTGCCAGAAGAACGACGACAATTCCGGCTGGGGCAGCAGCCACTACTGGAGCGTGCGCAAGACCGCCATCTATGCTTTCTTCAATGCCAATGAGCCCGACATTATCGGCACTCAGGAGTGCGAGTATCGCCAAAGAGTCAATATTCTCGATAACACTTCCGACTATGCCGCCTACGGTCTTGGTGTGGATTATGGCAAGGAGTCGAGCGGAAACAACGGAAGCTTTTTCAACAGGAAGGACTACAACACCGACTCGTCCAACGCGATTTTCTACAAGACGACCAAGTTCGACGTCCTTGACAAAGGAACATTCTGGCTTTCTGCGAATCCCTCGAGCGTAGGCTCGGACGACGGCCACAACTGCGCCTGGATCAAGTTCCGTTTCAAGAGCAGCGGCCACGAGTTCTATGTGTTCAACACCCACTTCACCGCCCATTACACCGACGATGCCTACGCTGCCCGCAAGGCTGAGGCGCAGATTCTCTATAACCAGATAGAGTCGATCAATTCCACTCACCTTCCCGTCATCGTGTTAGGCGACCTGAACGAATCGGCATCTGACCTCTGCAGTGAGGAAAAGGGCTACACCGGCTGGAACAACTATTATTTCGCCCGCAACCAGGACGGCAAGACCGGCAAGAACACTTATCCGACAAGTTACAATAACTTTACTACGACTTGCGTCGACTTCTCATCGATCTACAGCAGCGGTACGTGCGCCAACCCCAACAGCAACATCGACCACATCATCTACCGCTACTTCTACGAGAATGCGAAGCACGGCCTGAAGCCCGGCTCTTTCGGGACCGACTTCCAGCCGTATGCGGGAGTCAACTACATTTCCGACCACTGGCCCATCACGGCCACCTTGATTTTTGATTTTCAGTAGATGAAGAAGAAATTCGTCATATTCTGCGCCCTGCTGCTTTCCGCCCTGCTGCTTTTCGCCTGCAAGCCCGATCCTGTCGAGGACGGTCCTGCAGATCCGGAGGAGCAGCTCGAATCCATTCCGGACGACGGAGAGGATGTGATCTATTTCTAAAACAAAGACCGGTCGCTCTCAGGCGGCCGGTCTTCTTTTTGTCAGCAGTAGCTACTGTTGTTGAACCTTTTCGAGTGCCGTTATGTTGACGGTGATGTCGGAAAGGTTGAGGCAGGATTTCTTGGAACTGTAGTTATAACTGGCCCTTGAGCCCACGACTACCCGGTCATCCTTCTTGATGGTCATTCCGGTGAAGGAAAACGTCTGCCACTCCGTGTCGTTGTTGACAGTGAAGGTGTTGTAGATGGTGGCAGGACGGTCGTTGGGCCAGCTGAAGTCGGAGGTGTTGGTGTCCTTCATATTGGCTCCGCCGCCTTCGGATCCGCTGTGGGATGAGTTGTCAAGTATGCCGACCGCATAGTCTCCCGTCGCGCCGTCATATCCCTTGCGGACAGTGATTATTATCGTGGCGGTGGCGACAGAATCTTTCGGTATGGGGAACGGAGGAGTCAGGAGCCACGCTTTCTTGTTGTTGGAGAAGGAGCCCATTGTGATGTGTCCGGGATGGACCATCATCCTGTCATCAGTCCCGGCGTCACGTGCCCACTTGTTGAGTCGGCTTGACGCGAAGGCGCCGGAGGTGAAGACCTGATAGTTGCCAACGCTATTGGAGAACACCATAGGATCAGTCCCGTGCGTGGAGAAATCCGTCGGCGAGGCAGGCGCCGCAATACCGGCGCAGCCCTGGCCGTACTCGAAGTCCCAGACGAAGAGGCTGAAGTCTTCGGCGAGGGCCACTCCCGTCGTCCTGATGGAATCAACAGGCATCTGCACGACCGTGAACGGGTCGGTCTTGGCGGCTACGACGTTCGAAGGCTGGCCTGCCCCGTCCTTGACCCGGAAGTAATACTGGGTATCGGCGGCAAGTCCTGCAAAGATAAACTTGGGATACCTGTCTCTCCAGAGCGAGGATCCCTGGCCGGCCGCAAAGTCGTAGGAGAGGACCGGAGTCGTGCAGGCCTCGTCGCTGTAGATGGTGGCCGTGTAGGCGAGATTTGCGTCATCGGCGGCGGTTCCTCTTTCATTCCAGGTAAACGAGAGGGTTGACGAGGTGCTCTCAAGCAAGTCGGCGACAACGACAGTGTTGACCTCTTCGGTGAGGCGGGTGACTTCCACCTTGATGTCGTCGACCATAACGCGGGCTTTGGCCTTGTCGCATCCGTCCTTGGCCCCGAAGGCGATGCGGTCTCCGGGATGGACCTCAAGGCCGCTGACCGAGACTGTCTCCCATTGCAGCGTCTTCGACAGCGTGACGGTCTTGTAGTTGAGGTCGGTTTCAATCTCGGGCCACTCGAAGCTGCAGGTGTAATCCGTCTTCATATTGGTTTCCGTCTCGTTCAGAACGGCTATCGCCCATTCATTCTCCTGGCTGCTGTTGTATCTGGCTGCGGTGACGGTGACGGTGACGACGGCCTTCTTCCCGACGGGGAGGGTGAACTGGGGCGTAAGTATCCAGCCCTTGCCCGAAGCGGAGCCCATTTTCAGGTAGCCGCAGTGATAGTAGACATTGCTGTCGACAGCCCAGTTCTTCAGGCGGCTGTCGTCAAGAGGATTGATAACTGTTGAATACTTCTTCTCTCCGGAGTTGCTGTTGCCGGCCACGTAGCTGGCGACAGCATAGCTTGTGAAACTGTCGGTGTCGTCCGGAACGAACCCTGCGGCGTCGAGAACCATATTCGAGTGCCACCTGAGCTCGCCGAAGTTTTCGGCAAGAGCGATTCCTGTCCCGGTGATTGACGCAGGCATCCGGGTTATGGGGAAATCTTCCGTCTTGGCTGAGATGACTTCGGATTCGCTCCCCTGCGTGGTGTCGGCAACCTTGAACCAATACGTGGTGTTGGGGTTAAGACCGCCGATGATATATTTGGGTGTATTGCCTCTCCAGCAGGCGTCTCCGGCCGGGATGTCGAATGATGCGACGGTATGTGTGCAGGCTTCATCGGAATAGAGCGTTGCCGTGTAGGCATCCTCGGCTTTTCCGTTCCAGGTGAAGACAATCGATGACGAGGTCACAGAGGAAACGGATGCCGTCAGCGTTTTTTTAATCGCCGTGACTTCGACGCTGATTTCGCTGAGGAGAACACGGGCTATGGCATTGTTCCCTAACCTTGTACGGCCGAAGGCGATGCGGTCGCCGCGTGACATCTTGAATCCATTCACTGTCGCCGTCTTCCAGTCACTTCCTATGTTGTCGAATTCAACCCGCTGATATAATTCGGTTTTGGTGGTGTCGGGCCATTGGAAGTCGGACTGCCTGCCGCCCTTGTCGCCGTCATTGCTGACTACGCAGAGCATCCAGGTCTCGGACTCCTCATCGCCGAAGCGGGATCCTTTTATGGTTACTTTGACAGTCGCCTCCGCTCCTTCTTCAAAAAAGAATTTAGGGGTGAGAACATAGCCGTAGCTGTTGGAAGATCCGAGTTTCAGGTAGCCGGGCATATAATAAGTGTTGCCTTCTGAGAGCCACCCGTCAAGGCGGCTGGCAGAAAGGGCGGTATTGAGAGTCGTGGCCCTCATACCGGTGGTCGCGGCGGTCTCGGACCTGACGAAGGTCGCGCCTTCAGTGCTGTGGTTGGTGAAACTGCTCTGGTTGGCCGGCAGATAGCCGCCGGCTTCGTGGGTGCGGTCCCAGCCCCAGGCAAACTCGCTGAAGTCCTCTGCGTAGACAACGCCCGTTGCGGTGATATCTGCCGTGGGCATAGGAACGACGGTGAAGGCTGTCGTGGTGGCGGTGCAGGCTTCGCTGACGGAGTTGTCGGTCTTGTCCTTGACCTTGAACCAGTACTGTGTGCCCTGGGAAAGGCCGCCGACGACAAAACGGAGGTGCCAGTTCTTGCTTGTGGCCGCCCAGCATTCTGCATTGGAGGGAATGGACAGCGTCTCGACAAGGGCGGAACATTCCGCATCGGAATAGACCATAATGTCGAATGCGCGGTTGATATTGTCCTCCGGATTGACGCTGCTCCAGGTCACCACCACGGAGGAAGAGGTTATTGTCTCCGCCTCGCAGTAGAGGATGGCCGCCTCATAGTC
>JAFZME010000061.1 GCA_017553405.1 Bacteroidales bacterium | reverse complement strand
CGTCTGCAAGGACGAGACCTGCAAAGAAGAGGTCTAAGCCTGCCTGGCTTGACCTCTTCGTCATTCCCGGCCTGACCTCTTCGTCATTCCCGGCTCGACCTCTTCGTCATTCCCGGCTTGACCGGGAATCTCCTACACGAATTGCTTCTTCAGCATTTCGACCTTCGCGTCGGCGGAGTCGCCCTTGGCACCGAAGTAGAACTTGATCTTCGGCTCGGTGCCTGAGGGGCGCACGGTCACGACGTCGCCCTCTTCCGAGAAGAACTGGAGCACGTTGGAGGCCGGAAGGCCCGTCTGATCAGGCTTCTGATAATCAATCACCTTGACGACCTTGCTGCCTGCAATCTCTGCAGGAGGATTGCGGCGGTAATCGGCCATTATGCCCTTGATCTCCTCCGCGCCGCTCTTGCCCTTGCGGACGATGTAGACCATAGACTCGAGGGTGTAGCCATATTCCTTATAGATGCGCTGGAGAAGCTGCCAGAGCGAGAGGCCCTGGTCGGCGGCCCAGGCGGCGCACTCAGCCACCATCGCGGAGGCGACCTGCGCGCACTTGTCCCTGACGAACTGGCCTACGTTGAAGCCGAAGCTCTCTTCGCCGCCGCAGATGAATTCGCCGTCGGCCTCGTGGCGCTTGACGACCTCGGCGATGTATTTGAAGCCCGTGAGGACGTTGTAGCACTTGACGCCGAAGCTGCGGCAGATGTCGGCGATGAGCTCACTGGTGACGATGGTCTTGACGCAGTATTTGCCTTCGCCGAGAGTGCCGAGCTCCTTGCGGCGGCTGAGGATGTAGTAGGTGAGCATAGAGGCCGTCTGGTTGCCGTTGAGGCGAACCATCTGCCCCTTGTCGTCACGGACGGCGATGCCCATACGGTCGGCGTCGGGATCGGTCGCGATGACGATGTCGGCGCCCACTTCGTCGGCCTTCTCGATGGCCATTTTCATAGCCGCGGGCTCCTCCGGATTCGGAGAGGCCACGGTCGGGAAATTGCCGTCGGGGACGTCCTGCTCGGGGATATGGTAGACATTCTCGAAACCAAGCCTCCTGAGGCACTCGGGCACGAGCTTGACGCCGCAGCCGTGAAGAGGCGTGTAGACGAACTTGATGTCGCGGTGGCGTGCGCAGGCCTCCGGGGAAAGCGCCAGGGAGAGGATATCCTTAAGATAGGCCTCGTCCTCGGCGGCGCCCATCATCTCGATGGGGGCCTTGACTCCCCTGCTCTCGAAGAGGACTTCGGAGGGGTCGCTGATCTTGGAGACTTCGGCGATGATGTCCTTGTCGACGGGAGCGGTGATCTGCCCGCCGTCGCTCCAGAACACCTTGTAGCCATTGTATTCCTTGGGGTTGTGGCTCGCGGTGACCATAATGCCGGCCGTCGCGCCCTTCAGGCGGATGGAGTAGCTGAGCTCCGGGGTCGGGCGCAGGTCCTCGAAGAGGTAGACCTTGATGCCGTTGTTGGAGAGCACCTCCGCGGAAATGCGGGCGAAATCGCGGCTGTTGTTGCGCGAATCGTAGGAAATGCAGACGCTGCCGGGGCCTTCAACGTTGGCCTTGATGTAGTTGGCAAGGCCCTGAGTGGCCATCCCAACGGTGTAGCGGTTCATCCTGTTGGTGCCTACACCCATAATGCCGCGAAGGCCGCCAGTGCCGAATTCGAGGTTGCGGTAGAACGCATCTTCAAGGGCGACGGGATCTTTCTCCGCCAGCTCTTTCACGGCGCGTTTTGTCTCCGGATCGAAGTTGCCGTCGATCCACTGCTGTGCTTTTTGCCTGAAATCCATATTGTTATTAGTGTTGGTGTTATTCTATTACTGCACGGATGGGATTGCCGATAAACCTGTACTCCGAATGCAGTTGCATATTGATCGTTTGGTAATATGACGAATAAGTGAACTTCGCCTCGTGGGCCTCCCAGTCATTGCTTGTGTCCACGGTCCTGGCCCAATAACATCCATAACTGCCTGCAGCGGTCACGGACTTATAGGACTTATATCCGGCTATGGGCAAAAGAAGTACGGCTGTCCTGGAGGCCGACTTGCTCCTGAACTCAATTACGGTCTTGCCTTCACCTAGTTCCTTCCAGGTCAGGTTACAGCAATCTTGAAGTGCCGCCCATTCCCTCAGGTAAGGGATACGCCATTCTCCATAAAGAGTGACGTTGGCTACGTCGTCTTCCAAATCCAGCTCGAGCTTGTCGTCGGGATTTTTGTTACTGGTAGTCGAAGCGGCATATTTGGTTATCATATACAATCCATAATCGCTGTTCCAGTTATACCATTTGTAGTGAGATGTGTAGTTGCCAGTCTGCATATCATAATCCTCCTTGGTTTCAATCTCGCCCCAGGAGTAATAATTGCCGTAACCATCAGGGCTTTCGGCGCCGATGTTGCGGTCAGCCCAGAAGATTTCATACTGGCTGCCGTCGTCGCGGGTGGCGAAAGTCCAGAGGCTCAAGGCACCGTCCGGAACCCGGGAAGGAGGAGTTTCCGTTGTGAAACTGACGGCTTCACCCACAACCGTCCGGACAGGATAAAACGCGGAAACCGCGAATTTGCACGAGTAGGTGGACGCCGGTTCCACATAGGTGGGCTTTGCGGCATAGGTGCCGTCCGGCTGCAGGGTCGCATCGACGCGCTCCCATTCGCTCTCAGGGGTGCCTGTCTTGCCGAAGAGGAAGTACTTTTGGATATCGGTGGCATCCGTGTCCCCAAGGGTCAGGCGGCCGTGGAAATTGGCATAAGTGTAATGGATGTCGGTCACCGGGAGGGTCTCAACGCTGGCCTGAAGGTCGGCCGTAGTGAATGTAACGCTGTTGCTATAATAGGCCCAGTCCCTCACGTAGACGATCATCTGGTAGGTATATTGAGTGACCGGCTTCAAATTGCCGCAGATTCCGGAAATGAAGCCATCCGCCCCGATTGTGGCGTCAGCTTTATAGTTGTTATAAGCGTACCTGACTTCGATCTCTGCACGCTTGGAGGGATCGTCCGGACCGGCCATGGTCATTTGTGCAGTGAACGTGGCGGATTTCTCCTTTATATTGGTCGGAGCGAAAGCCTCCACAATGACATTCAGCGTTTTAAAGGTCCCCACTTCCGAGTAGAAACTCTTGGGTCCGATCGTCAGCTTTGCAAGGCAGTAGTAGGTCTTGTCCGGCAGGAGGTTCGAAACATCTGCGGAGAATGTGCCGTCGGCCGCGATGGTGGCATCGGCGCTCTTCCCATACGCCTCCAGATTTGTGTTGTACTCGTAATAGAAGAACCGGGCGGTCCTGGTGTATGACTCGCCGCCCTGGATGTTGTCCATACGGCCGCGGAGGGTCGCCGTAGTCTCCAGCAGGTTCTGCGGCTCGAGGAGGGAGACGCTGCCGGTTATGTCGAGGGTGGTGAAACTCTGCACCTCGCCATAGACCTCCTTGTCGTGGACTTTTGCGCCGGCGATGTAGTAATACTTCTTGCCGGGCTCGAGATTGCTTAGAGTCCCGGAGAAATTGCCGTCGGCATCGGGCCCGGAACCGGCATCCAGCCTGGTGCCGCTGGAGATAAGCGTCTCCCTGGAGATATTGTCGCCGCGACGGTACTTGAACCATATTTCCTTCGAGAACGGCGTCACGCTCTGCACGGTGATGTTGCCATTCAGGGTGGCGGCCGTCTCGGAGATGCCTGCAGCGGCGCCGGTCGTGACATCGACGACGATGTCGGGAGTATGGAAAATGTCAATCTCACTGCGGCAATCGTAATAGCCGGCGAGGGTGACGCACGCAACGCAAGTGTAGTCCTTGTTGTAGGTAAGATTCGTCAGGTCGGCCGAGAAGGTCCCGTCGGCACCCAGGGTGGCGGGCACCTTATTGCCATATACGCGCAGATAGGATGAAGCTTCCATCATACCGCCATCGACCATAAAGTAGGTCCAGTCTTCCATCGTCTGGGGGGCTTTGTCTATCCAGAAGAAACTGGCCTCCCTTGTAATGGCCGGGGAGCATTCCGAGGTGAATCTGGCAGAGACGGTCGCGCCGAACTCGGTCAGGTTGGTGACCGGGAGAAGCTCCGTCGTGCCTTCGATAGCAGTGGTGGAAATTGTAAGTTCATCGCTTTTGAACTCCTTGCCGCCGACAATTGCGTATGCGCGGACGTAATAAGGGGCACCGGGCATAAGTTCTGTGGCGACACCGGAAAATGTCCCGTCCTCCTGCAACTGCGCCGCCACATAAGGATTGGAGGCCCCTCTCACGTTGAAATAGACGCTCGGTTCAAATTCCGCCAGGGTGTTAAGGATGAGCTTTCCGTGGAGGGTCGCCTGGTACTCCGAAACGTCGGACACCCCTGTCATCTGCACTTCGGCCTGGATTTCGGGGGTCTGGAAACTGAGGACATCGCCGGTCTCATATTCGCTGTCCTGGGCACGGAGCCAGGAGCGGTAGTAATAGGTATGGCCGGGCTGCAAACCGGTAAGGCTGACGGTGTACTTCCCGTCTTCGTCCGTTTCTTCGGCTTCGACCGATATGTCATAGGCGCCAACCGGGGACGGATAGCCCCAGTCGTTATAGACCAAGCCGAAGGTCACCCCGGTCATCTGAGGGGTGGGGTTGGCGTAGGATGCTATGACGGCGGAGATTTCCGTGAGTTCTTCGACCTCGCCGGTCACGCTCGGATCTTTGGGCATTTCAAGGGTCGTGAATGATTTTATTTCCCCATTTACCATCCCCTCTTTTTCGTGCTCCAAATCGACGTAGACGTAACATGCACGGAAATAGTAAGTGGTGTTCTCTGCAAGTGAGGACACCTCCGCGGAGAAAGATCCGTCCATTTCCATATCGGCGGGCCGGAGAGGGGTGGTCGCACCGTCCGGCGACAGCTCCTCAGAGGTGGATATCTCGAAATAAACCTCGCCGTTTTTCTGCAGTTGAGCGATTGAATAATCTTCCGAAGAGAGCATTCCGCTCAGGGTCGCGGAATTGAAGGTGATGTCCGTGGCATCGCCGGTGCTGCACTAAATGACAAGTTCGGAAGGCGGCTCGTCGCCACCGCCACCGCCGCCGGAGCCACCGGAACCGCCACCGCCCGGGGTCTCATCGGCCTGGCCTTTCTCTTTGTCACAGGCGAAAATTATAGCAACGGCCGCAAGGGCCAGAAAGATTTTACGCATATTACAAATTACAAATCAAGCGATGCACTGACGGTATACACCTTGCCAGCCTTATACTGGATATCCGACGGGATGGTGTACCACCCTGTCATCTCCCAGGTGGGCCCCATATGGGCGATAAATTTCCATTTCTCGCCGGCCAGATTGCCCTTTCTGTTGAACCGGACCGGGATATAAAGGGTCACGCTACCGTCGGACGGCACATTGAATTTGGGATAGGCCCAGACATTTTCGCTGGCGGAGTCGTCTTCCAGGAAACCCTCTGTAAAGAAAGTATAGGCATCATGCCAGTTGCTGGTACCGAATATCTTTTTGACAGTCGTTCCGTTGCTTTCGTAGGCGCAAACGACAAATCCGAGGCTGATCGGGTTGTTGGCAAGGTTGTTGAATTGCACCTCCGCCTTGATAAGGGCCATCCGGTTATGGATGGTCGCGGTCAGGGACTCTGCCGTCCCTTCCACCTCTCCCGACATCACGCAGACATCTTTGATTCCATCCATATTGTCGTTTGCAATCTGACAAGCCTCAGAATAGGCATTATACACTTTGTCATTGCCTATGGCGACATCATACAGGGAACTTAAATTCTTGGTGGTGTTGTAGGAAGGGATACGGTACTTGTCACCACTCTTGGCAAGAGCCGGATAGACTATGAAAAGACAGGCCGGATCTATATCGCCGGCAAGCTCTCCTCCGAATACTGCAGTCTTGCGGCCGGCTTTCCCCTTGCTTGTAAAATTGTCAACAGATACTACATTGCCCCACCTGTTCGCGCCGTCAAGCGTGATTACGGAGATGGTCTCTTCTTCGTCCCAGGTGGTCTTCAGGGGACTGTCGGCGGCCTGGTCGATGGAGACCGCGATTTTCACGGAACCTGTCGCTTCGCTGTAGTCAGGGCCGTCCTGCCCCTGCCCCTTTTCCTGCTTGCCGCACGCAAAGACAATCACAAGCAATGATAAAACTGAAATAAGGCTTTTTTTCATAAGTGATTAATATTTAATCTAGTGACGCAGAAACTCTGTAAACTTTGCCCGGCTCATATTTGATGTCGCCGAACATAGTGCACCAGCCGACAAGATCCGAGGCTGAATCCGATCCCATCTGGGCAGTAAACTTCCATTTATCCCCATTATTGCTGTCCATAAAGAAAGATACGGGGATATTCAGGATGACATTGCCGGAAGAAGGAACATTGAATGAGGGATTCGCCCAGAACTCTGACTTTCCGTTATTGGGGGCGATATACTTATCTGCGCATACACCATAGACATATTGCCAGCCATCCCGCTTGAAGAGGTCCTTTGTAATCTCGGTGGAACTTCCAAAGGATGAAATTTTAAATCCACGGCTGATGGGTTGCCCCTTGAATTTGGTGAAATTGAGCTCCGCCTGGATAAGAGACATGCGGTGTTCGATAGTGGATGTGAAGTGACCGTCTGAATAGCCAAGCCCTCCGGATATGACGCAGGCATTCTCCAGACCGGACATCGAATCACTTTTTGTCTGTACATAATAGCCGAATTCGCTCCTTCCATATTGGCTGTCAGTCTCGACATTGTTGAATGCGCTCAGCATCTTTTCGGTATTGTATGGAGGCACCCTATATTTCTCCTTACCCCCATCCATATACACCTCAAGAGCAGGGTAAACAAGGAAAACATTGGCCGGAGCAGCATCATTTGAAAGAGTTCCGGAAAATTCCGCGGATTTGCGTCCGCTTGCTCCGAGGCTGGTGAAATTATCTACGGAAACTACTCGGCCATATGAGGAGTAATCTGAAAGCGTGATAACGGAAATGGTCTCATTGGCATTCCACGTGGTCTTGAGCGGGCTTTCCGTGGCTTTACTGATATCAACGACTATGGTCAGCGGACCCGCAGGGATCGTTTCCGGGATTTCGGGAGCCTGGGGGTCTTCTTGCTGCTGACTTTCCTGTTTCTGCTGATTTTTTTCACAGGAAATAAATACGAGAGGGAAAGCAGCAAGAGCTAAAAAAAGGATTTTCTTCATAATAATAGTATTATGTCGCTTACAAATTTATGCAAAAGCCCCGATTAAAACAAGGGCGTCTAGGAGGGCGAGATCGGTGCGTCGGTTGGTGGCAAGGTCGCAGGTAAGGGCAGGCTTTGAGGCGTCGAGACCGCCGCATATGTCGATGCCAAGCAGGCTGCCGGCAGGAAAGCCGTTTTCGACGGCGTCAGCTGTAGCTTCACCGCCAAAACTATTGCGCACGGCGGCGAAAACCATCGACTCGAGCTCCTCAAGCCCAAGCTCCCCCTGCGACCACTCCGTGCGGTAGCAATCAACGGACATAACATCCTTGTCTATAGAGATATAGAGATTTTCAATTGAAATCTTGCAGCAGATGTTTTTAATACCCTCGACCGATAACTCCTCCGTCGCCGCCAAAACAAAGTCGCCACATTCTTGAAGCACCGCACCTTTCGCCCCGTCGTAAGCACGGGCCTCCTCCTTTTCCACTGCCGGCAGGTCACCACCTTTCGCCCAATCGGCACCGAAGGTGGCGCTGGAGTGCCGCTCATAGAGGGCGATACGGCCGCCAGGACCGGCAAGAATGACGGCCTGCAGGGCCTTGGACGACCGCATCACGTCGGCGAGCCAGCTGCCGCAGCTGAGGAGGCCTTCGCCGAAGGCCGGTTCCTGCATATCGGTGTGATTGTCAAAGACCAGGAGCGTGAACGGCACGTCGATGGCGTCGACAAAGAACTTCGAGACGTAGTGGTACTCTCCGGTGTCGATGAAATGGACCGGGAACTCGCGCCACCGCCCGCCGCCGCAGCGGAACGGCGCCAGGCGTCGCACGATCTCATCCTCCGCCGCCTCATCGCAGTAGCACCTCGTCCCTTCGAGCTCCCTTAAACCGACGATTTCCGCCTCGATTTTCGCAGATTCATTAGGGGTGGTTATTTGAAGTAAAACTTTAGGTAAATTTCCGGGGGTTGGAGAGCTCGAAAACGGGGCATTTTCGCCTTCTCCGGACGAGGGTATTTCGGAGACTCCGAGGGGGCATCCGGAAGGGGCGGCGACGGAGAAAAACCCCTCGTTTTCGAGGGCTCCGGACAGGTCAGTTATGAGAATTTTTCGCTTCATTTCGCCGTGGCGGAATCCGACTGTGCGAATATAAACATATCAGATTTCTTTACAAAATGTAACGTCCATTTTTCGGACAAACAGAAGAATTTTTTACGCCGGAGGAGGCTCCGTGACGGCAATTATACCCGGCTCAGGGGTGCTTTAGACAAAAGATTGTTTATCAGATGATGAAACAGATTTATTACGGATTTTAACAAAAATGTTAATATCGGTATTCGATAAAAATATGCCCGACTTAGACATCATCGGACGGCGAGAAAAAGCGACGTCCCGAAAAGATTTTTCCGGAGGTGTCAAGAAAACTTGGTTTTAATTTTTAATGCTGTTATTTTTGCAAAAATATGACTTTTGAAGACTTCATATTGCTCCACCAGGACGACGATCCGGCCCGGCTCCTGCTCTCCAAAAATCAGTATCCGGAAGTGGATGTTTCGCTCGCCGTAAACACCATCGAAAGCCGCCGGAAACTGCGCAAAAAAGTGCCCGGCTGGTACGCCGTTCCGGGGCTCGTTTTCCCCTCCCCTTTGTCGGCCGAACAGTGCAGTTCTTCGGCCTCCGCGGAGTACAAATCCGCCCTCGTTTCCGGGCTCATCGGAAAGGGTGGAAAAGTGGCCGACCTGACCGGCGGACTCGGTGTCGACGCCGCCGCTTTTGCGGTTGTTTCCGGCGAGGTCCTGTATAATGAAATGTCTGCGGAGCTGGCCGATGCCGTCCGAAAGAACTTCTCTCTCCTCGGTCTCGGCAACGTCCGCTTCAGCTGCCGCGCAGTGGAAAAAGGCGCGCTGGAGAGCATTCTGGACGGTTTTCGGCCGGATTTGATATTTCTGGATCCGGCCCGCCGCGACGCCTTCGCGCGCAAGGTTTTCCGCCTCGAAGACTGCTCGCCCGACATCGTCGCGCTCCAGGATGAGCTCCTCTCCGCCTGCCGCTATGTGCTGGTGAAGATTTCACCTTTAGCTGATATCTCAATGGCATTGCGCACCTTGCGCAATATCAGCGAAATACATATTGTAGAATCGGACGGCGAATGCAAGGAGCTTCTCCTCCTTCTCGACCGCGGCTTCACCGCCGGCTCCCCTCTTGTCACCGTCGCCTCGCTCGGCAAGAGCGCAGACGCCGCCAATGAATCTGCCGCCTCTGCCTATGGACTCCGGTTCAAAAGCCTTAGTTTTCATCTCGAAGAGGAAACTGCGGCTGCCGCCACGTTCATCGAATGTGCCGACATATTGCAGAAAAGTGCCAAAGGTCACGAGCCGGATGCCTCCGGGCCGGAGCCGCAGGCAAACTCGCTGGGGCTGAAATGCCTCCAGCTCTTCGAACCGGGGAAGGCGCTG
>JAFZME010000060.1 GCA_017553405.1 Bacteroidales bacterium | reverse complement strand
GAACACGCCGCCGCCGAGCTCGAGGATGGAGATATCAAACGTGCCGCCGCCGAGGTCGTAGACTGCGACCTTCATATCCTTGTTCTTCTTGTCAAGGCCGTAGGCGAGCGCCGCTGCCGTAGGCTCGTTGATGATCCTCTTGACGTCGAGTCCGGCGATCTTGCCGGCTTCCTTCGTCGCCTGACGCTGGGAGTCGGAGAAATAGGCCGGGACTGTAATGACAGCCTCGGTGACATCCTGACGGAGGTAATCCTCGGCGGTCTTTTTCATCTTCTGTAGAATCATTGCGCTGATCTCCTGAGGAGAATAGAGTTTGCCGGAGATGTCCACCCTCGGGGTGTTGTTCTCGCCGCGGACCACCTTGTAGGGCATAGTCGCCACTTCCTTGCCCACCTGGTCATAGGTCTCGCCCATAAACCTCTTGATGGAGAAGACGGTGTTGTGAGGGTTGGTGATGGCCTGGCGCTTCGCCGGGTTGCCGATCTTGCGCTCGCCGCCCTCGGTGAAAGCGACCACGGACGGAGTCGTCCTCTGGCCTTCGTTATTGATGATGACGGTAGGCTGGTTGCCTTCCATCACTGCGACGCAGGAGTTTGTTGTTCCCAGGTCGATTCCGATGATTTTTCCCATAGTTATATAATTTTTACGATTAAACTTTTCACCTGCCACTTTCCCGTGGCGACCCCCACTCATCGAACTCCGTGCCACCTCATTTTTACTGACATTTTGTCATACCGAGGCCTTCAGGCCGAGCGTATCTCCTTCTTTCGCTGCGCGACACTTCGTTTTTTCCACGCTTCGGTTTCTGCCGAAACCTCGCCCCTCCCATTTTCAATGGGCCCCTCCCTCTAAGCCGAGGGTGGCAAGTTACAAAAACGAAGTGTCGACTCCGCTTTTGTCATACCGAGGCCTTTAGGCCGAGCGTATCTCCTTGTTTGTCATACCGAGCGAATGCGAGCGTATCTCCTTCATTTGTCATTTCGAGCGAAGGCCGTAGGCCGAAGTCGAGAAATCTATGTATATTTGCGCTATGGTTTACAGGGAATTATCACCGGCGGAGTTTGCCGACATTCAGGGGAGGATCCTCTACGAGGACAATCATATACTTATAATAAATAAGAAGGCAGGGGAGATAGTGCAGGGCGACAAGACGGGGGACGAGCCGCTATCCGAGACGCTGAAGGCGTTTGTCGCTATGCGTGATGGCAAGCCCGGTCAGGTGTTTATGGGCGTGCCGCACAGGATCGACCGGCCGGTGAGCGGCGCCGTGGTGTTCGCCAAGACCTCGAAGGCGCTTGAGCGCCTGTCGGCGATGTTCCGCGACGGGAGCGTCCACAAGACCTACTGGGCGCTGACCTGTAAGGCGCCGAAAGAAAAATCCGCCCTTGTCGAAGGGTGGATTTCCCGCAACGAGCGGCTCAACAAGTCGTTTTTCTCCGTGAAGCCGGTCTCCGGAGCGAAGGAAGCCAGGCTCCGCTATGACCACATCGCCGACACTGACAGGTATCACCTTCTAGAGGTCGAGCTCCTAACCGGCCGCCACCACCAGATCCGCTGCCAGCTCGCCGCCCTCGGCTGCCCCATCAAGGGCGACCTCAAGTACGGCGCCCCCCGCTCCAACCCCGACGGCGGTATCAGCCTCCACGCCCGCCACATCTCCTTCCTCCATCCGGTAAAGAAAGAGCCGGTCGACATCACCGCCCCCCTCCCTTCCTCCTGGAAAGGCGTCACCCCGTAGGCAAAAAACCCCGTTTTTGCCTACGAGTCGGCCTCAAGCCTCAGTTCGTATGCAAAATCGCCCGTTTTTGCCTACGAGTCGGCCTCGAACCTCAGTTCGTATGCAAAATCGCCCGTTTTTGCCCACGAGTCGGCCGTCGCCCCCAGTTCGTATGCAAAATCGCCCGTTTTTGCCTACGGGCGGAACGGGCCTTTGACGAGGCAGGTGTCCATAAGGGCGTCGAGGGCGGAGGGGTCCAGGTCGCGGCCGATGAAGACGATTTTCTGCATCCTGTCGCCGTAGACGGGGTCCCAGTCGCGGCGGAGGTTGCGGTCGCGGCGCATCATTTCCTCAAGCTGATCCTCCGGCATCGTGGCGAACCAGAGTCCTGCTTCGCGGATGGACTTCTGGCTGCCGGCCTGCTCGAAGAGGAAGCACTTGTCAGTTTCGTCTGAGAAATAGCAAAGCCCCTTGGCCCTGATGATGTTCGTGGGCCATTTTTTTGCCACGGTCCAGTCGAAGAGGTTGAGGTCGAGCGGGTCGCGGCGGACATAGACATAGGTCCCGATGCCGTACTCGTCGGCCTCGCCTTCCTCTTCGTTTTCGGCCTCTTCGCCTTCGATGGCGGCAATCCAGGCGGCGGATGTCGCGACTTCGTCGAAATCGAACATCCCGGTCCCGACTATGCGGTCGAGGTCGATGTCGCCGTAGTCGCACGTGAGGATGCGGGCCTTGGGGTTGATGGCCTTGATGACCGCTTCCAGCCGCTGCCGTTCGTCAGAAGTTATCTCCGATATCTTATTGAGTATGACGATATTGCAGAACTCGACCTGCTCAATCACAAGCCTTTCGAGATCTTCTTCGCCGATGTCTTCGCGCCGGAGAGCGTCGCCGCAGCCGAACTCGTCCCTCATCCTGAGGGCGTCGACCACGGTCGCGATGCAGTCGAGCTTCGGCAGGGGAATCGAACGGAACTGCGGCCCGAGAGCCGGGATGGTGCAGATCGTCTGGGCGATGGGCGCCGGCTCGCATATGCCGCTGGCTTCGATTACGATGTAGTCGAAGCGGCCGTCCCTCGTCAGGTCGGTGAGCTGCGCCACGAGGTCCATCTTCAGGGTGCAGCAGATGCATCCGTTCTGGAGAGCCACGAGCGAATCGTCGCCCTGACCTACTACGCCGCCTTTCTCGATAAGGTCGGCGTCGATGTTGACCTCGCCGAGGTCGTTGACTATCACGGCGAAGCGTATGCCTTTGCGGTTTGAGAGTATACGGTTGAGAAGGGTAGTCTTGCCGCTACCGAGATAGCCCGTCAGCAGAAGGACGGGCACTTCCTGCGGAAATTCCATTATTTGAAGAGTTTATGGGCGGAGAGCATCGCCTCGGGGTCGAGCGCTTCGTCGAGTTTTTCCTTGGACATAAGTCCCTGTTCGAGAACGATGTCGTAGACGGCGCGACCCGTTGCAAGGGCCTCCTTCGCCACTTTCGTCGAATTCTTATATCCGATATACGGGTTGAGCGCGGTCACGATGCCGATTGAATTGCGCACCATATCGCGGCACCGGTCGGCGTTGACGGTGATGCCTTCAATGCAGCGGGTGCGCAGCGTGTCGATGGCGTTCCGCAGCCAGGTCACGCTCTCGAGTATGGACTCCGCTATGACGGGCTCCATCACGTTGAGCTGAAGCTGGCCCGCCTCGGCGGCGATGGTCACGGTCGTGTCGTTGCCTATGACCTTGAAGCATACCTGGTTGGTGACTTCCGGAATAACCGGGTTGACCTTGCCGGGCATAATCGACGAGCCGGGGGCCATAGGCGGGAGGTTGATTTCGCCGAGGCCGCAGCGCGGGCCGGAGGCCATAAGGCGAAGGTCGTTGCATATCTTGGAAAGCTTCACGGCAAGGCGCTTGAGTGCTGCCGAGTAGCTGACATAGGCGCCGGTGTCGGGAGTCGCCTCCACGAGGTCGGGAGACTTCGTGAGTTTGTCGCCGCAGAACTCGGAAAGCTTCTCGGTGCAGAGCTCCGCGAAGCCCGGGACGGCGTTGAGGCCGGTGCCGATGGCGGTGCCGCCCATATTGATTTCCGTCAGGAGCACGGCGTTGCGCTCGAGGTTGGCAATCTCCTCTTCGAGGTTGGTCGCGAAGGCGTGGAACTCCTGTCCGGAAGTCATCGGAACGGCATCCTGCAGCTGCGTACGGCCCATCTTGATGATGCCCTTGAACTCCTCGCCCTTGGCGCGGAAGGCTTCGATCAGCTCCGTCAGGCTCTTCACAAGGTGTTTGTTCATCCTCACGAAGGTGTAGCGGAAGGCCGTCGGATAGGCGTCGTTGGTCGACTGCGCGCAGTTGACGTGGTCGTTGGGCGAGCAGTACTGGTATTCGCCCTTCTTGTGGCCCATAAGCTCGAGCGCGCGGTTGGCTATCACTTCGTTGGCGTTCATATTGACCGATGTCCCGGCCCCTCCCTGCATCATATCCACAGGGAAATTCTCGTGCAGTTTCCCGTCCACTATCTCCTTGCAAGCCGCGATGATTGCATCTGCGATCTTCCTGTCCAGTGCTCCGAGCTCCGCATTCGCTTCCGCCGCCGCCATCTTCACGTACGCCATTGCTATGACATACTCCGGATAATCACGCATCTTCGTGTTGGAGATCCTGTAATTCTCAATCGCCCTCTGCGTCTGCACTCCGTAGTACGCCTCCGCGGGCACTTTCATTTCCCCTAAAAGGTCTGATTCAATACGATACTGTTCCATTACTTTTTGTTTTTTGAATTTGAAACTAAGGTCTTCAGACTACGGACCTTCGGTCCTATCCCTCCCATCTTCGATGGGCCCCTCCCACTCAATTTTATACGGGGGCACTACCCCCGAACCCCCACGGTTCCTTGCTCCAGCACTTTGCAAGCAAAGTACCCGCACCACCGGCCGTCTGCTGACGGCTTATTAGTCTGAAGACTTCAGTGCCAAAATTTCTATTTTATACTTCGTTTTAATGTTTCAATTTGTTTGTCGATGCGGTGAAGTTCGTGGGGGATGCGGATGCTCTGGGGGCAGTGGTGGACGCACTTGCCGCAGCCGATGCAGTGGTCGGCCTGGCGGACCGTGGGGATGGCCTTGTTGTAGGTCGTGAGGTAGCGGTCGCGCAGTTTGCGGAAGGTCTTCTGCTCCTCGCTGGCACCGACGGCGCCTTCATTCACCATCGCATTATAATGGGCGAATATGCCCGGGATATCAATACCGAAGGGGCAGGGCATACAGTAGTTGCAGCCGGTGCAGTTAACGGTGGGGTATTCCGCCATCATCACGGCAACCTGCTCCATCAGGGCAAGCTCTTCCTCGCTCATCGGCTTGAAGCCGGTAAAGGTCTTTATGTTGTCCTCCAGGTGCTCGAGGTAGGTCATACCGCTAAGGACCGTAAGGATACGCGGATAGCTGCCGACGAAACGGAAGGCCCAGGAGGCGAGTGAGGCGTCGGGATCCCTCGCCTGAAGGAGCGCGGCCACGTTGTTGGGCAGTTTGCCCAGGCGTCCGCCGAGCAGCGGCTCCATCACGACGATGGGGAGCGCCCTCTTGTCGAGTTCGTCATAGAGATAATCGGCGTTGACGTTACGCACCCCGTCGGCGTGCTTCCAGTCCATATAGTTCATCTCTATCTGGACGAAATCCCACTTGTACTTGTCGTGGAGGGCTATCATCTCGTCGAATTCGGACTGCTTGCCGTGGAAGGAGAAGCCAAGCTGGCGTATCCTCCCGGCTTCCCTTTCCTTCAGCAGGAAATCCACCATCCCGTTGTCCTCATAACGCTGCTTGAAGGCATCATAGCCTCCACGTCCTATGGCGTGGAGAAGGTAGTAGTCGAAATAGTCCGTCTCCATCTGGGCGAAGGAGTCGCGGTACATCTCTTTAGAGGCCTCCGGGGTCCGGTCGCCGAAATTGGAAAGCTTCGTGGCTATGAAATATTTATCCCTCGGATGGCGCGAAAGCGCAATGCCGGTGGCCCTTTCGGACTGCCCCTGCAGATAGACCGGGGAAGTGTCGAAATAATTTACCCCCGCTTCTATCGCCCTGTCGACCAGCATATTGACCGTCTCCTGGTCGACGATGTCCTTGCCGTCGGCATCCTTTATCATCGGCCAGCGCATACACCCGTAGCCGAGAAGTGCGACCTTGTCGCCGTTGCCGGGATTGACGCGGTACTCCATCTCTCCTTCGGAACCGGAGGCCGCCGGCTTCCTGACAGAACATCCCGCCGCCGCGACACCTAAAGCCGCTACGCCTGATATTTTAAGGAAATCCCTTCTTGAAATCTTCTCCATAGCGCTCAATCTTTACGGTGAGTATGGAGACCGTTGACGGTGATGGCGCTCACCGGCCTTGAAGGACACAGGAACTCGCAGGCGCCGCAGCCGATGCAGAGCTCTTCGTTGACGGAAGGAATCTTCCGTGAACCGGGATTGTCTGGATCGGAAGGAACCATAGTGATGGCCCCGACAGGGCAGTGGCGGGCACAGTTGCCGCAGCGGACTCCCTTAGTCTCAATCACGCACAGGCTCCTGTCGATCTTGGCCGTGCCGATATGGATTGCCGTTTTCTCTTCAGGGGTAATCTTCTCAATAGCCCCCGTCGGACACACCTCCGAGCATCGTACGCACTCCGGACGGCAATACCCTTTTTCATATCCCATTTCGGGCTGCATCAGGCGTGTGATGTCGGTCGAAGGCCGCAGTACCCCGTTGGGGCACTTGGTGATGCAAAGCTGGCAGGCCGTGCATTTGTCGTAGAACTTCCTCGATGCGCCGGGAGGCGTCAGGGGAGTCTCCCGCGAAGGATTTTCCTTGTCAATGACGGGAGCGAGCCCGCCGTCGAGTTTTTTCTGAGCATTAAGCGTCGCAGCTCCGGCCACAAGGGCGGAAGTCGTGACGAAAGCGCGCCGGCTGACACCCCCATCCGGTCCGGAGGCCTTCTTCCCCCACGCGAAGCGGTAGTGCAGCGCGTCGAAGCGGCACTCCTCCAGGCAGTCGAAGCAATCCACGCAGCGGCTGTAGTCGATCTTGTGATTCGCTATGTCGATGCAGGAGGCTTTGCAACTCTTCTCGCAGAGGTGGCAGTCTTTGCATTTGTCTGCGTCTATCACCGGGCGGAACATCGCGAAACGCGACAGGAAACTCAGCGTCGTGCCAACTGGGCAAATCGTGTTGCAGTAGGTCCTGCCGCCGGTCCAGGCGAGGATAACCACGGCAAGCAGCGTCACGCCGGCGATGATGCCGGTCGTGAGCGAAGGATGGAGTATGCTTGAAACCATCCTTCCATAGGCGCTGTATGGCGCGAGAAGCGCCACGAAGACCTGTATGCCGGTGACAATGGCCACGAGATACAACAGCAGCACCCCATAGCGGAGCCACCAGAGCTCTTTCCTGAAACGGAAACGATGCTTCTTACCCTTCCGCAGTCCGCTGAAAAACGACACCACATCCTGAAGCACCCCAAGCGGGCATATCACGGAGCAGTAGATCCTCCCCAGCAGAAGTGTCACGACGCACAGCGCTGCGATAACCGCGACATTGAGCGCCAGCACGGCCGGAAGGAACTGCAGTTTTGCCATCCATCCTAACCAAAGGCGCAGAGCGCCGGTCGTGTCCAGAAACAGCAGGGTGATCCCGATAAGGAACACCGCCGCAAGCACGGTCCGGGCTTTTTTCATATATTATTCGGGCTTATAAGAGTCCTTGAGGGTGACCGTCCTGTTGAATACGGGAACTTCCGGCGTGCTGTCCGGATCCTTCACGTAGTAGCCGGTCCTTTCAAACTGCACCGCGATGCCGGAAGCGTCTTCGAGAAGCGCCGGCTCGGCGAAGCCCTTGCCGATATTCAGGGAGTCGGGGTTGAGGAAGTCCTTGTAGTCCTTGTCCTCCGGGACCTCGCTCATATCCGGAAGGGTGAAGAGCTTGTCGTAGTTGCGGATGACGATCTCCTTGGCGTGCGGTACGGACACCCAGTGGATGGTCCCCTTGACGGAGCGCCACTGACCGGTCTTCGGGTGCGTCGTGGGATCATAAGTGCAGCGGAGCTCCACTATCCTTCCGTTTTCATCCTTAACGATCTCGTTGCACTTTATGATATATGTGTACTTGAGCCTCACCTCGCCGTCCGGGCGCAGGCGGAAGAACTTGTTCGGAGCGTCCTCCATAAAGTCGGCCCTGTCGATGAGGATTTCCCTCGAGAACGGCACCTTGCGGGACGGCCCTTCCGGCTCCGCCGGGTTGAGCGGGCAGTCGAACCATTCGACCTGGCCTTCGGGATAGTTGGTGATGGTGACCTTGATTGGATCCTGGACCGCCATATAGCGGTTGCTTCTTGCGTTGAGATCCTGCCTGACGCACCACTCGAGAAGCTGAAGGTCAATCAGCTGCTCCCTCTTCGAGACACCGATCTTCTCGCAGAACATCTTGAGCGACTCCGGAGTGTAGCCCCTGCGACGCACGCCGCAGAGAGTCGGCATACGCGGATCGTCCCATCCGCTCACGAGGCCCTTCTGCACAAGCTCGAGAAGCTTGCGCTTGGACATCAGGGTATATGTGAGGTTGAGACGGGCGAATTCGTACTGGTGGGACGGGAAAATCCCGAGAGTCTCGATGAACCAGTCATAGAGCGGACGGTGGACGTCGAATTCGAGGGTGCAGATCGAGTGGGTGATGTGCTCGATGGAGTCGCACTGGCCGTGGGTGTAGTCGTACATCGGGTAGATGCACCATTTGTCGCCGGTCCTATGGTGGCTCGCGTGCTTGATGCGGTACATCAGCGGGTCGCGGAACATCATATTCGGGTGGGCCATATCAATCTTGGCGCGGAGCACCTTCTCGCCGTCGGCATACTTGCCGTCCCTCATCTCCCTGAAGAGCCTGAGGTTCTCCTCCGGAGAGCGGTCCCTCCAGGGGCTGGGCGTGCCGGGCTTGTCCACCGTGCCGCGCCCGAGCCGGATCTCCTCCTGCGTCTGGTCGTCGACATAGGCGAGCCCCTTCATTATCATCTCCTCCGCCCAGGCGTAGAGCTGGTCGAAATAGTCGGAGGCGTAAAGCTCCTTGTCCCACTTGAAGCCGAGCCACGCGATGTCCTCCTTGATGGAATCCACATATTCCGTGTCTTCCTTCGTGGGGTTGGTGTCGTCGTAGCGGAGGTTGGTCGCGCCGCCGTACTTCTCGGCAAGTCCGAAGTTGAGGCAGATGCTTTTAGCGTGCCCCAGGTGCAGATAGCCGTTCGGCTCCGGCGGGAACCGCGTCATTATGCTCTTGAACTTCCCGGCAGCAAGATCCGCCTCGATAATCTCCTCGATGAAATTGACTTTACGCAGCTCCTGCGCCGCTATATTGCTCTCTTGATTCATAGTCTATAATATCACTCGTTTACAATCTACAAACTTACATATTATTATTGGAAATTCAATCAAGTGCTTTTCAATGATTAAAGGCGATTGGTCCCTTTTCTTAAGGTCAAAATAACTAATCCAAGGAGATTGAGCTGAAATGGGTGTCCCATTGCGGAAAACAGGAAGTGGGTTTGTTTTAACAGATCTTCTTCAATCTTTGGATTTTCTTCAATGCAACATTCTTCATTGTTCATTGAAATGGAAAACCATTTAATTGAATTATTTTCGTCCGCAGGTAGCCTTCCCTATAAGTGTTACTATAATTCTATAAATCAGTTTGTTATGAAAGAATTTGAATATGGAGTTATTTGTACTAGCGTGATTTTAATCTAAAGCTAGAGATTCTTTCATAACTGTCAGGAAGGGTAATAGTCTCTATCTTGGGACGAGGAAAATGACTTTCAAAATTAATGATGGTGACAGTGTCACGGTTATTGTCTGATTGCGAATGCCAAAATTCAGGGATGGGTCGGCCGTCCTCAATGCCATATGACTCCATTGTATTTTGACTGACAGTTTTAAATAATGATTTCCCTCCCCAATGTCTTTTATCTACTTCTCCGGATTCCACCAGAATTGCTCCATTTACAATATAAATATGTTGTTGTGTTTCAAAATTATAAGAATAACAAATAATAGTGTCAGATTTATTGTTTTTATCTATGATAATGTAATTATAATCATAATCCCTCATCCACCTGACCTTCCCTTGACTAAATATCTTTGACGCAACTTTCTTATTGATAATCGAATGTCGCTTGATCTCCATATCAGAGAAAAATATTTCATTTCTGGCAATCGTCCTGAAAATAGCGTTTGGATTTTTTTTGTAATATAGCCTATAGCCTGTTTCCGGTCGATCAATCATATAAGCTTCGTGAAACGATGAATTTGCCTGTTTTGAATGATGTAAAGTGTCAAGAAAAAAATAATTCCCCTCCTGTCCATATTTTTGTTGAAACAAATCTATACTTCTAATATGTTCAATGGATAAAAAATGACCAGTTGCCTTATATTTCCCAACTACAACCCAGTGTGTGGGATCCTTTACAAATATATAGCTTTTTAACCTAACATATGAGAATTCTCCGTCTGGAAAGAACGAGATTGTATCAATCATATTTTCGTTACTGCGGAGACTTACAATCATCGAGTATTTTTTCATGCCATAGAATACAGCATCCTCGTTTGTTTTTAAACTATCAATCTTTATACGAATATTATAGCTTCCTATTGACTTGGAGTTGCGGCTGCAAGACAGAAGGATAGCAATGAAAAATAAGATAAGTGTTTTTATGAAACTTTGCTTCTTCATTTTTTTGGGGAGTTAACGAATCGGGAGTGACCTATTCTCCAGCCGTATTTCTGAGCGTTTACAGAAGATATGGATTCTATGGATTTGATTTTTTTATCTTGGATTTTTTGTAATCCATCGAAAAATAATCGAGTAGTATTCCAGGTAAGCCCATGACTACCTGCTTCAAATCCCGCTGCGATATTCCCTATGTCTCTTGCTGAGGATATGATAACTTGTCCACTTTTAGTGGTGCCGATAGGCATTCCCCTGTATTGATCCTTCCCCTTATACTTAATCGCAAATGAACCATCCGTAGCCTTAAAATCTAGGATTCCTCCAGGTAAAGCATGGGCTGCATATACTACAAGTGGCAAATCTGCATAGTCAACAAACTGAAGGAATTCTTTACCTTTAACATTATTCATATCAATGGTTGTTTCTTCCCATTTGTTTTTATCGTAGCTGTAAAAGGAAGAAATAGATGTTGTTATTCCGATTGATTCTCCACGGTTTGTATACTGCCCCTCCTCGTCTTTTGTGTAAACATATATGTTGTAATCTTCGTCTTCTAAATCGCCTCCAAAAACAGTATATGTTCCATTGTTGTTTTGATATACCCACGTGCTTTCTCCAGTCGGATCCACATATTTCATTGGATTGCCTGCACAGTAAGTGTAGGGAGAGAGGTTAGGCGTCTTTTCGGCGAGAGGGTCCTGGGACGTGAAGCGGGCGTAGTCCGTGGAGAAGTACCTTGCAGAGAAATCGTAGTCTGAAAACGTATTGTTCCATTCCTTACCTCCGAATTTGAAGAGATTCTCGGTTGCGTAGTATGTATTTTCAAAGGTAAAATTGGAGGGTTTGACTTCAATATTCCATCCGTAAGGGTCAAAATGGTTTGTTTGGCTTATGGTCCCGAGTGAATCGGCCACAACCCGGATATTGCCGAGGTGGTCGGTCAGCCACCACTGGTACACAGGAGAGTTCCCTGCCAAATCTATATGTCCAGTGTCGGTAAGAATCCTATTTGCAACGCCGTTGCGAAAGATAATGTTACCAACATATTCAAACTTCCAATTGACTTCTGGAGAATGCAATAACCCTGTTGTCGCCGGTTTGTGATGATAAACGGCTTGTTTCTCCCCGTTGGCCGCATATACGGTCCATTCTTCAGTAGATGAAGAACGACGATACGAGGGAAGATTGATGAAATTATACTGTGTTTCGAAAAAAGGAGTGCCGGCCACCCAAGGGTCAAGAGCCGATGTCCTTGTTTCGGTCCATTTTGAACATAGGTTGCCGTTGGAATCATAGCCGTATGCAGTTCTGCTCTGGCCCGGAGGTGCATTTGGGGTTATTGCGTCGGGCTCCGGAACCGCGTCTGGAAACGCCGGGAAATCCTGTATTGACGGCCAGGGTGTTACTTCGAAAATGGTGCTTGTAAAAGACGTGCTTGTCTTCATTTGGTTGCCCCCCAAAGCCCAACTTAGGATTACCATATTGTGACTTGATGGTTGGGCGCTATATCCCCTGTTTTGTTCGCGTTTCAATTCGCTGATATTTCCATTGAGGTCATAAGTGTATAACCTGTCAATGAAACAGCCGACCCCGCTTCCGTGCCAGAGCGCTTTCGTCAGCCGTGACATCTTGTCATAATGAAAGTCAAACGCGGAATCATAGTTCCGGTCATCGCCTGCCTTCCAGTCGATGGCGGACACGTTCCCGCTCCAGCAGGGGATGGAAGTGGTGTCTCTCTGCGACTCGTAGAAAATGTTCTCCGTGAAGTATGGGGAGGAAATAGTCTTTGTCCAGCCTCTTGTATTATATGTAAAGGATGTCGTAAGGCTGTCACAGCTTCCGTGTGAGACGGATGAAAGGCGTCCGAGCGCATCATATTGGTTTGATGATAAGATAACAGGCTGACTCCCGTTCAAACCGTGAGTTGTCACTAAGGGGCGCGCCCATTTGTCGTATGAGTAATTATATTGTTCCGTCAGCGCCGTAGTATCGGTGACAATGAGCCTTCTATGACGGCTTGTCGGCAGTTCGCGGAAATCGTAGGCAGTTGTTTCCCTGATGGAGTGCCCGGAAGAATATGTGTCAATTTTTCTTGAGGTGCTGCCCCTTTCGTTGAAATACCGGACAGACTTCCTCCACCCGGTCACTGTATTGTCTGGGAGAGTACCAAGCGGCGATGATAGAAGTCCTGTAAGCAGGCCTTTGGAATTTGTGAATATATCGACCGATGGCTCGCCGGATAGAGATGCCTGTCCAAACAGACTACTCCCGAACATCACGCCGTCAGAAGGGAAGTTTTCCCCGACAAAGGAATGGTCGTCCCAATATTGGACGTTGAGCACCGTGATACTGTTCACCAACGGCATAATCCCGTCTATTGAATATCCATAACAGAGATTATCCCCTCCTCCATTACCATTATCCCTGACAACTTGGAAATGATTCCCGTTGAGATGGCTTAAAGCATTGTTGTCAAGATATCTCACGGCTTCACCGCTGAGGCATTCCCTCCCGAGAGGGTCAGGAAGAGAGAACCCCCAGACGCCCCTTGCCCTTTGGTTGCCGTCCTGACTGAATATTGGATATCCACCCTTGTCATAAGCATAATAAACCCAATCAGCTCCGGGGAGTTTCTTCGCTATGCACCTCCCGTAGTCGTCATATCGGTATTGGAATGCATAGTCACGAACATCCTTCCACCCGGTTTGGGAATATGAAGCGAACCATGTCAAGGTGCTAGCGCGGGAGGATAATTCCGGCGGCACAATCATCATTAGTCGCCCGGCGGTGTCATACAGATAGTAAGTGTCTGCTAATACGGGATCATTTCCGGATGTGGGATCAAGAAGGCGCCTCTCAAGAAGTACTCGCTCCTCCATATCTGTGTAGGTAATAAGTACACCACCATCCTCGTTTTCAATCTTCTGAACCGTACACTGTTCAATTTCAGAATAAAACTTCGGGCTCAAGATCAAGCTGTCCCCACTTTCCAGGGCTTGCAGACAATCCCGGATGAGTTCACCGCCATAATCAGAATGATATGCTATAGTAACACCCTTGTCTGAATTGTGCCAATTGGCCCCCGCTCCTATTGTCTTAAAAGGTCTGTCCAGAGGTGATTCTTCATATCGGAATAATTCAAAAGCGCAAGTATCGTTATGCGAGGCGTATGAAGCAGTACGAAATGCCGGGAAAACGGATGTTGAAGTCGCGGCCGGGAGCCATTTCTTCGAGATGCGGCCACAAGAGTCATACTCTGTCCACGTGGAAAGGTCGGTACCGTTCAAACCATAAGCATAATTAACGACTTGCTGCTCCCTGCCAAGTCCGTCAATCCGCCTCTCTGTTACAGTGGAATCGCTCCTCGATACATCGTTATAGGAAATCTCCCTAATGTGACTTGCGTCCGGTCCGTAACTGTATTCGAAGCGCCTGAGAATATGCCCGTGAGAGTCGGTAATCCTGATGAGGCGTCCAAGTCCATCGTAACTGTAACTCTCAGAAACTCCTCTCGCGTCCACCTTGCCGGTAAGCCCGCTGCAGTTGGCGGACCAGGAATATGTTTCTGTAAGTGAAGGAGCCGATGAACTTACACCTTTGATAGTTTTTCCTGTTGGATTGACGTAAAAATAATCCCACGTCCATATTGTCTGGATTTCGGATCGTTCATTTATGGTTGTGGGATTTCCCATAACATCGCGAGAGACGATCTCGTAATCCTCCGTGCCGTATCCGGGAGGAACTGAATCGCCGGAATAATATGTCCAGCCTTGAGGTGATTTACCGGCACCTAATGGTGCTAGATAGTGTTTCCACGGAAAGATTTTGCTCGAGAAGTTCTTATAAGTAAGCAACTCGTCTTCAATCAGTACATTACCATTGAACTTGCGTCGCTCAATCGGCACACCAACCTTGCCCGAGGCAGCCATACTGGGGTAGACTCCATCGGGAAAGTCCCCCGCATATTTGAACTCCGTTTTAATTTTAGGAGAGTTTCCCCTGCTTCGGGTCTCTTGAACAAGATTCCTATAATTATCATATTCGTAGAGAGTCGTTTCGATTAATGGGTCAGAACCTATATTGTCGTAAACGGATACAATCTTTTTCTTGAGGTAAGGAAAATCTGTAATAATATTACATACTGATGCACGATAAAAAGACCGATTAAAGTAGCAGGTTGTCAATACTGTCGTAACGCCGACGCCGATTCCCTCATTATACTTATTCTCTTCCTTTACGCACAGTTGCCCATCGTAGTCGTAATACTCTATTGATTCAAGAAGTCCTCGATGAAGCTCCAATGAAATAAATGGATTACTCAGCAGTCGGTTTTCAATGGTCTCAACGACGGAAGGCGGCTGATCTATGACATCAATTATTTGCTCGTCGCTATCGTGATTCGTGTAACGATAGACAGTTTCTCCCTCTCCGGGACGGGATTCTGTTACACGGCTATAGGTGGTATGACGACCATCTGTCGTTGAAAGCTGATTTAGAATGTTCTCGGAGAAAACCCAGTAATTTGCATAGTAGTTTGTTTCCCCGAGATAGACGGGCCCCCACCACTGTCCATAATGGTCGTTGGTATAATGATGTCCGGAAGCAAAATATTCTGGAATCCCGGATAAAATGCCTGAAGAAGTTCCGGAGGATGTTGTGTATGTGAAATTACGTATCTCCGGTTTTCCTTCTGCCGGATAGTCGGTTATCTGCTTAATCCTCAATCCGCCGGACAGGCCTGTGGAGTCAACTACTTCAAAAGGGAACTGTGTCGCAATCTTAGAGAATCGGTTGGACTCGTAAGTGAATTCCGTTCGCCCGCCGGTGGGGTAAACGATAGATGTCAGCATTTCGGCCTGTGTGAGCAGTGTGTCCACCTGCATTCGTCTTTTGGTGAGAGACGCAAGCGGAGTGAGAGAGTAAGGTGTGTTCCTGCTATAGTATCCCCAGATATCGGACTTGCGTGCGTTGTACGGCGGCAGTGCCGTCGTGTTATAGGTCATCTGGTATGAATGATCAATCGTCCCGTCATTAAGGAACCGTATCGCATTAAGTTTGAGTCTGGTATTCGGATTAGACGTGAATTCTAAGGAGATGTCTCCTCGAAGGGTTTTTATGGTATCCAACTGAAGGAACCAACTCCGAACCCTTAGAGAGTCTAAAAACATCCCGGCATGTGTCCTGTTCAGAAACTCATTTTTGTCAATTGTATAATCCAGTTCCGTCGTCTTTGATGTCTTGAAGAAAATATGGTCGCGGCTCTGTGAACACTCGATGCCGGAAAGATAAGTTGGAAGAAGAAAAATATATGTCTGATTAAACTTTTCCGGATGATTGTCGACAGTGGAATAGTAAATCGAACTGAATAAGATTGTGTTGGGACTGTAGTTATAAGCGTAGTGCCTGTCGTAAAACACAATCGGGACTCCGCTTCTTTGATAGGAGAAAAAGACGTTTTCGCCGTCCGGACGTTCAATCCTGGTGAGCATCCAAGTGTTCGCCGTGGCTATCAGATCCCAAGCATATGTATCATACGGTCGTCTTTGCTCGATGCTGAACTCAATCGCTTCATCCGTCCCGCCGAAATGATAACGGGTCCCATCTGCTGCTGTCAAGATGATTTTAGAGATGTATTGATAGACTTTGGCTTTTACTTGATGGCCTTGAAAATTATATACGTTAAGATTTTCTGTGCTGCTATAGTTTGGGCTTAACTCATATTCGGCTGAAAAGTATGTGGCATTGCGGGAAACTATCTTGATTTCCCCAGCCCCTGTGAAATAAAAGGATGCGCTGATTCCATCGACATTTACCTGAAACTCGTCGGGAGCATGATCCCTATATACGAAACTGTTAAGTTCTTCAAGCATTTGAGAGCTGGTCCATGACTTCCCTTGGGTTTCTTCCATATGGTGTAGGTATCCTGGGTTATAGTTGATAAGAGAGCCAACACGATAGTTATACTCATCTTTTGTATATTCGTCTTTAATTCCATTAACTATCCTGTTGATGCACCCACCGGCGTGCAGGCTCCAACCTTGGCCGACCCATCCGGGATGCTGGTCCGGTTTGTTGCCGGATGCGTGGTAACTCAGATATATCGGAAGTGTATAATTCCTGGCCCTTAACTCTGTAAGAGGAATTGTAATCTGCGGCAGTCCGCTGAAATAATCTACCGGCATCTTTCCGTACTTCCCCAACTCGGCGGCATTTGGCGAAAAAACCTGCGGGAATTCAGGCGCCTGGGCAAGCGCCGATGTAGTGATGATAGAAAGGAGAAAGGGTAGGAGCAGTTTTTTCATCGGACAAAAAATCATTTCCTTCAAATTTAAGTAAAAACCATAAAACCGTAAATACTCTCGCAGAAAAATCGTAAATTCGCAGGACAATTTTTGTGCGTATGATTAAATCAATGACTGGCTACGGCAAGGCGGAGGGGGTTCTTGCCGGCGGGAAAATTACGGTTGAGATACGGACGCTGAACGGGAAGTCGGCGGATGTCGCCATCAAGTCGAATTTGCTTCCGAAAGAGCTTGAGATGAGCCTGCGCCGGCGGATTGCCGAGGTGCTGGTGCGCGGGACCATCGATGTGTTCCTGAGCTTCGAGTCTTCGTCGCAGGAAGGGCGGCTGCCGCTCGACACGGAGCTGTTGAAAGAGTATTATAAGAAGGTCTCGGCCCTGGGGGAGGAGCTGCACGCCGACGGCGAGTTGCTCTCCGCCGTCCTGCGTTTTCCCGACGTCGTCGGAGCCGGGGCGAAAAAGGCCGATTCAATCACGGAGGCCGACACCGAGGCCGTCAGAAAGGCATTCGAGGACGCACTTGCCGCCGTGGATACTTACCGCAGCATCGAGGGCAAGGCCCTATATGAAGACGTTACGTCCCGCGTCGCTAAGATCCAGTCCATCTATGACGAGATCGATCTGCTCGACAAGGAACGGAAGGACCTTGTGAGGGAGAAGTTGAAGAAATCCGTCGAGGACCTGCAGGTAAAGGTCGATCCCTCGCGCTTCGAGCAGGAGATGATATTCTATCTCGAGAAGCTCGACATCAACGAGGAGAAAGTGAGGCTGCGCCAGCACAGCCATTATTTTATGGAGACTATAGACGGGGAGCCCTATCCGGGTAAAAAGCTTGGATTTATAATCCAGGAAATGGGGCGCGAGATCAACACGACGGGCTCGAAGGCCAATTACGCCCCCATCCAGAAATTAGTCGTCAAAGCAAAAGACCAGCTCGAGAAGATCCGCGAGCAGTCGATGAATATCCTTTAGCTTATTTGAGCCTGGTCCAGTAGACCGTCTCGCCTATGCCCATCACCTGGCCGCGGACGCGAAGGCGGCCGTCGTCGGTGAAGGAGATTATCGCGTTGGCCCTGAGGCCGCGGGTGGGGTCGTAGATCTTGCCGCCTTCCCAGCAGTTTTTCTCGGCGTTATATTTCATTCCCCAGATGATCTTGATCCTGTCGCAAGGGACGTTGCGGAGAGACTTGTCGGGGTTCTTCTTGTCGAGGATCTTGTTGCCGTCCTTGTCGAGGCAGTCCTTGACCCAATAGGCCTTGCAGTAGTAGGTCCCGTCGGAACCTTTTGAGAACCTTACCTTCGACGAGTTGCCGGCGTAGTCGGCCCTGTAGTCACCGAGTATCCTGTCGGAATCCTGCGCGAATACGCTTATGATTGAAGCTGCGAGCAGCAGCGCTGTCAACGTCAACTTTTTCATATCAAGTCTTTAATAATCGTGTCAGAAATGAAAAAACGTTCTTCGGGGATGCGGATCCTGCCGCCTTCCTCGACCAGGGCGCCGTCTTTCAAATTCTTTGCCAGAACGGCTTCCTCGCAATGGGACCTTAGGAAATCAGCGTCGCAGCCCTTCGCCGTGCGGAGCGAAAGCATTATGGTCTCGACCGCCGCATCCTCTTCCGAGAGCAGCTCCTCCTCGCTGGTCCACTGGCCGAGGCCCTTGGAGTTCCAGCTGCGGCGGACGCCGTCGAAGGAATGGGCCGACGGGCCGAGCCCTACGTACGGAGCGCGCGACCAGTAGGCGCTGTTGTGGACGGCCTCGTAGCCCGGGAGGGCGAAATTGGAGATCTCATAGTGGCGGTAGCCGGCCTCGCCGAGGGCCTTGCACAGCATCTTGTACTGTACCTCACAGGCCTCGTCGGTGGCTTCCGTGTAGCGTCCTTCGGCTTTCATCCTCGCGAGGGCGTTGTCGCCCTCCACGGTCAGCTGGTAGCAGGAGATGTGCTCCGGGTGGAGCAGGACGGCAAGCCTGAGCGTCTCGGCCCAGGAACTTTCGCTCATCCTGGAATCGCCGAATATGAGGTCGAGGCTGATGTTGGTGACTCCGCAGTCGCGGAGGATGCCGAAGGCTTCCATCGCACCGGCCGCATCGTGCCGGCGGTTCATCCTGCGGAGCTGCGCGTCGTCGAAGGACTGGACGCCCATACTCACCCTGTTGACACCAAGGCTCTTGAGCCCGAGCACATACTCGGCTCCCTTGTCGCGGATGTCCTCCGGATTGGCTTCCATAGTGAACTCCTCAAAGGGAGCGTAGTCGGAAAGGGCTGCAATTATGCGCTTGAGGACAGGAAGAGGCAGGATTGACGGAGTGCCTCCGCCGAAATAGAGCGTCGACGGTTCCCTGCGGAATTCCTCGCGGCGTCTTTTAATCTCTTCGCAGATCTGGTCGGCGTAGAGACTGTAGGCGCGCGGCGACCCGATCTCCGAATAGAAATCGCAGTAGGTGCAGAAACTGCCGCAGAATGGAACGTGGACGTAGATCACCTCAGGAGAAGTTCGGTCTTGCCGAGCCTGGTTTTGGTCGTGAATGCCTCTATGGTGTAGATGCCCTTGCTGTAGCTCGGGATCTCGTTGAGGTAGATGCTGAGCTCCACTTCGGCGCCTTCATAGTCGACCTCGCGGGAGGCGGAAGACTGGAGTGTTTCTCCGCCATATGAGAAGGTCCTGGACTGGCCGTTCGTGAGGACCTGGCCATCCGGATCCTTGACTATGATATAGACTCTGACAGGGCCGCGCTCTGCAAGCTCGTTCTCCACGAGGGAGAGGGTTGTGAGAAGCCTTATCGTGCGGCTGCTGCGGTCGGTCACGCGGTTGGACGCGTTGTAGGCATCGACGTGCAGCCCCCTGGCCTTGAGGACAGAGCCCGCGGCCACCTTGCCGCTGAGGTCCTCGACCTGCTGGGTGAGCTCCTGGTTGGCCCTGCGGCTCTCCGCGGCCTCGGCACGTGCTGAAGAGGCGTCGGCCGTGAGCTTCTTGTTGAGGGTGTTGAGCGAGTCGATCTGGACTATATAGCTCCTCATTATGCTGCGGAGGGTGCCGAGCTCCTTCTCATACTGGCGGATCTTGCTGCGGTTGGTCGCTTCGGTCTTCTTGAGCTTCTCTATGAGGAGGGCGACCTGCTCGCGCGAAGTGTCGAGCTGGCTGTTGATCATCTCATAGTCGGAACTCAGGGCCGAGAAGTCGCTCTGGAGGGAGTCTATCTGGACAAGCAGGTCGGCTTTTTCCTGCTCCAGCTCGCTGACAAGCGAGGATTTCTGGTACCATATGGTCGCAAGCACGACAGCGAGAACCGCGGCTATGGCGGCGAGGACAATCGTGACCGTTTTTAGTGAACCGTTGCTGTTTTGTCTTTCCCGCGCTTCGCGGTCAAGCCTCTCAAGTGGATCTTCTTTAATCATATTTTTACACGATAATCGTTGCAAGATAGCGATTTTCCGTGAAAATTACAAAGACGATGCCATCAGGAGGACGACGCCGGCGAGCATAAGGGCGAGGACGGCGGATTTCGCGGCGACGTTCTTTTCCTTGAAAAGCGCGGCGCCGAGGGCGAAGGTCACGATGACGGAGCTGCGCCTGATGAGCGAAATTACCGACAGGAGGGCTCCGTCGGCGTGGAGCGAGAAGAAGTAGAGCATATCGGCTCCGGTGATGAACACCGCAATGAGCACTATCGTCCAGTCCCATCGCAGGGGCTGTAGGCCAGCGGAGGGATTTCTGCGGGATGCGAGGGCCTTGACGGCCATTATCGCTCCCAGGATTGCCGTGATGTAGATGTTGGTCCAGCCCTGGACGAAGAAAGGGTGCATTTCCTTCAGGATGACCTTGTCCCAAAGGGCGCTGGCAACACCCGTAAATACGGCTATTATCATCGCCGCGACGCCTTTATTGCCGCGGAAAGATATCCCTTCCTTGCCGCTCGAAAGGGCAAGGAGCCATATCGCGACAAAAACCACAGCAACCCCCGCCCATTGCAGCAGAGACAGCCTTTCGCCGAAAAGGATGATCGAGAAGATCACCACGAAGACAGGCCTGGAAGTCTTGAAGGTCGAGACCGTCGTGATTGGAAGCAGTTGCAGGGCTATCATCCCGGATATCCACGACGCGGTGACGAGCACGGCCTTGAAAAGCAGCTTGAGGTGATGCATCGGCACTCCGGCGGTGAGGAATGGTGCCAGGAAGACGCTGCTCAGCCCTGTGGAAAGGAGGAGAATCCACCAGATGTCGTTCTTTTTCAGCGCCTGCTTCTTCGCTACGTCATAGACGCCGAGAAGCACTGCCGAAAAAAGCGCCATCCAGATCCACATATTACCCTATGAATGCCTTGTTCTTGAGTCCGTCGATGCAGATGCGAAGGTCGCGGTCAAGCCTGACCTGGCGGATGAATTCATCCTCATAGACGCAGGGGAGGGATTCGAGGGCGTCATAGTCCAGGAAGTCGCCGCTGCGGGAGAATCTGTCCACGTTGACATAGCCGGCGTTGAAGGAAGTGAGGTTCTGGAAGAAATGTGTGCCCTGGCTCGGGTCCACCCTGAGGTCTTCGGTGGAGCACTCTACTATGACGCGCGCTTCAGATATGTCGCCCCATTTGACCGGTACGCCGAGCGAAGGGATGCTTGACCCCCAGCGGCCGTAGCCGACGAGGGCGTAGCAGCGCTTTTCCTTCCTCATCGTCTCGTTGACCGCACGAAGGGCCGCGGCCATCTGTGTGGTCTTGAGAATGTCGAAAGTGTCCTTTTTAAGATATACAATGTCGCGGACGCCTTCTATCCAGCCGGTCCCGAGGGCGCTGCTGGAGAGGATAAATGCTCCGGAAGTGTCGATCTCCGACCAATTGATGTCGGTGGTGCGGCTGTCGGCGGAAATCGGCCTTATCTGCAGGACGTTGAAGACAGAGAGTTCGTCGTCGGACGACGCAAGGTCGGCGGCGAACTCGATCTCGACTTCGCATTTCATTTCGTCCCTCGCTATTTCGAGGAGTTTGGTGACTATCTCCGCGACCGGGAAGGTCCCGTAGCGGAGCATCTGGGCGAAAGTGATGAATTTCGGCCCTTCCGGAGCGGCGGAGTCCACCATCCTCATATTGGAATAATCCCAGGTGGAGACCACCTTGCGGAAACCGCGCAGCCCGCCGCAGTCGGAAACGGCTATCCTCTCGAGGTTGACGGCGTCGTCGACCGATGTCCTGAACTTCTCGGGATCGAGGCTAAGGGCATACATCGCCTTCTGCGTGTCGCTCATTGTCAGCTCCGGAGTGGATGTCTGCAGGACGTTCTTGGGATAGGCGGGGGAAAAACGGAGGACGGTCTCTCCGTCCACGACGGCCTTGCCGAGGCCGTAGGCTATCTTCACAATCCCTTCTTCGGCCTTTTCATAGCCGATGGGATAGAAATTGATGCTTCTCGCCACGCCCGAAAGGGTGGGGAAGAAGCGCTCCCCGTCGCGGCTGCCGCAGATCTCCTCCACTATGACGGCCATCTTCTCTTCGGAAATGACATTGGCG
>JAFZME010000059.1 GCA_017553405.1 Bacteroidales bacterium | reverse complement strand
GGCAGGAATGATATGATTGAGGCAAATATCGCCGATGACACGCGCCTCGATCTGGAGCTTCTTCACGAAGGTCTCCTCGAGGACTTCCACGCGGGCGCCAATCTCCGTGCGGGAAAGCACGCCCGTGCTCGTGAGAACCCTTACGGACTCCTCCTCCTCGAAAGCGTGGAAGGCTTCAGCCGCGTTGTTGACGGGCCTGAGCCCCCGGCGGCGGCTCTCTTCCTTCCACTCGGGACTGTAGCCGTTGCCCTCGAACATCACCTTGCCGGCTTCCCCGAGGAAGTCGCGCACGGTCGTGAGGATGGCTTTCTCCTTGTCTTCGCCCGCGGCTGTCAGCTCGTCCACTCGGTCGGCGAACTGCCGCAGGCTGTCGGCGACTATCGTGTTGAGCACGAAGGTCGCGCTCGCCGGGTTGGCGGACGAGCCTAATGCCCTGAACTCGAAGCGGTTGCCGGTGAAGGCGAAGGGCGAGGTGCGATTGCGGTCGGTGTTGTCCGGGATGATCTCCGGGATGGTCCCGACAATGCTGATGCTGTCCTTCGAAGACTCCCAGTCGACGGCCTTCATCCCGAGGATGGCGTCGAAGACCTTCGAAAGGGTGGAGCCGGAGAATACCGACAGGATTGCCGGCGGGGCTTCGTTGCCGCCAAGGCGCCAGGTGTTGCCGAGGGAGCAGACCGAAGCCATCAGCAGGTAGTCGTGGTCGGCCACCGCCTTGAGCACGGAGCTGTAGAAGGAGAGGAAGCGCAGCTTGCCCTCCCTGGTCTTGCCCGGGGAAAGCAGGTTCTTCCCGCCGTCGGTCTGGAGCGACCAGTTGCAGTGCTTGCCGCTGCCGTTGACGCCCTGGAAGGGCTTTTCGTGGAATATTACTTTAAGCTTATGCTTTTCGGCCACCTTCTGCATTACTATCATCAGAAGCATATTCTGGTCTATGGCCGAAGTGATTTCGGAGAAAAGGGGCGCGCATTCGAACTGGTTGGGAGCGACCTCGTTGTGGCGCGTCTTGAGCGGGATGCCGAGCTTGTAGGCCTCCGTCTCGAAGTCCTTCATAAAGTCCTCCACGCGCGAGGGGATGGCGCCGAAATAGTGGTCGCCAAGCTGCTGGTCCTTGGCCGAGGTGTGGCCGATGACCGTGCGCCCGCAGAGCTGCAGGTCGGGACGCGCGTTGAAAAGGGCGTCGTCAACGAGGAAATACTCCTGCTCGAGGCCCACGTTGACCTTGACGGACTCCACGGCGGGGTCGAAAAGCCGCGCGACACGCGTCGCAGCCTTGTCCACCGCCTGCACGGAGCGCAGGTTGGGGACCTTCATATCCAGCGCGTCGCCGTTGTAGGACACGAAGACCGAAGGGATGCAGAGCGTGCCGTCAAGCACGAACACCGGCGAAGCGGGGTCCCAGGCGGAGTAGCCGCGCGCCTCGAAGGTGTTGCGCAGCCCCCCGTTGGGGAAGCTGGAGGCGTCCGGCTCCTGCTGCACGAGGGCGCCGCCGCAGAACTGCTCCATAGCAGCCCCGTCGGGGCCGGGCGTGATGAAAGCCTCGTGCTTCTCGGCGGTCGCGCCGGTCAGAGGCTGGAAAAGATGCGTGTAGTGGGTTGCGCCACGCTCGACCGCCCAGGCCTTCATACCTGAGGCAATCTCGTCGGAAACGGCTCTGGGGATTTTCTCGCCGGTACGGCGCGCGTTAAGGACTGCCTGCAGAGCATCTGCGGGAAGGAACTTCCGCATCTTCTCTACAGTGAACACATTCTGGCCGAAGTACGTCGACACCGGCCCTTCTTCCACGCAGAGCCTCCCGGTACTGCGTGAGGACGCCACGGCGAGCGCCCTTTCTCTGAATGATGCCATATTTATTTAAAGTCTCGGACTCCCCCGCAACGGCGGCGAGAAGAATCCGAGCACAAAGTTAAACTTTTTTATTAAAAAACCTCACGCCTGCCTAACGGAAAATCGGAGTCCAAGCTGACCACCCGCTGAGTGCACCTGGTGCCACATTGTGTTGGACTCCGCGCCCAAATCGCCGCGGAGTCCAAGCCAAACGCCATTCCACACCCCTCTACGCCACTGCCACTTGGACTCCGATTTTCGTTTCACGGCGAATTCGAAGATTTTTGCTATATTGCGGGGCAAAAAAAATGACCGGAACCACTTATGGCAAAGATTTATGATTTCAAGGCCCTGGGCAACAGAGGGGCGGAAGTGGATTTCTCACAGTATGAGGGGAAAATCCTGATGATAGTCAACACCGCGTCGAAGTGCGGCTTCACACCGCAGTACGACGGGCTTGAGGCTCTGTATCAGAAATATAAGGATCAGGGACTCGTCATCATCGGCTTCCCCTGCGACCAGTTCGCGCATCAGGAGCCGGGCTCCGACGAGGAGATTGCGGAGTTCTGCCGCATCAACCACGGCGTCACCTTCCCGCTGATGGCGAAGACCGACGTCAACGGCCCCGCCGCGCACCCCATCTTCGAGTACCTGAAGGAGCAGGCGCCCGCCGAAGAATATAAAGGCCTCAAGGCCGTCGCCGCGAAGAAGCTTTTCAAGCGCATCAGCAAGAGCGTCGAGAAGGACAGCGACATCAAGTGGAACTTCACCAAGTTCCTCGTCAGCCGCGACGGGGCGCTCGTAAAGCGCTTTCCCCCGACGACCACTCCGGAGGAAATCGAGAAGGACATTGAGCAGATGATATGAAAGTAATTCTCATAACAGGAGCAAGCAGCGGGATTGGCTACGAGACGGCGCTCAAGCTGGCGCAGCAGGGCCATAAGGTCTACGGCGCGGCAAGGCGCGTGGAGAGGATGGAGCCGCTGCGCGAGAGCGGCGTGGTGCCGATTCAGATGGACGTGACCGACGAGGCCTCGATGGAGGCCGGCGTGCGGCAGATCATCGACGCGGAAGGCCGCATCGACGTGCTGATCAACAACGCCGGCTACGGCTACCTCGGCGCCATCGAGAACGTCCCCATCGAGGAGGCCCGCCGCCAGCTCGAGGTCAACCTCTTCGGCCTGGCCCGCCTCACCCAGCTGGTCCTGCCGCATATGCGAAGGCAGCATTCGGGGCGCATAATCAACACCTCCTCCATCGCAGGCAAGACCGTGATGCTCTTCGGCGGCTGGTACAACGTATCCAAATACGCCGTCGAAGCATTCAGCGACGCGCTGCGTATGGAGGTGAAGCCCTTCGGCATCAAGGTGAGCATCATCGAGCCCAGCGGCATCAAGACCGACTGGGGCCTCATCGCCGCCGACAACCTCGAGAAATCCTCGAGAGGCACCGACTACGAGGACGACGGCCTCAAAATGTCCCGTATGCTCCGCCTGGCGTTCTCGACCAACCTGCTCTCGCCTCCCAAGCGCGTGACGAGGGCCATCGTGCGCGCCGTCAACGCGCGCTGCCCGCGCCTCCGCTACCGCCCCGGTATGGGCGCTGACGCCATTGTCGCCTTAAACGCTCTTCTCCCATCCCGCTGGTGGGATTCAATGCAGCGCACAGCAATCGGTATGGTAAAAAAATAATTCCGTGAGTGTTCAACTCCCGGAATTTTTTTATATATTTGTAGGAGTAGTGTATTTTATGTGTCTTCCATTTCAAGTTCTATGAAAAAATTCTTGCTCCTCGCAGCCCTGAGTGCGATAGCGCTCGCGGCGTGCAACAAGACCATTGACCTGGGGCCCAAGCCTGAAGTCCCGGTTGAATCCATCACCCTCGACAAGGAGGTTCTCTTTGTCCCGCTGGATGGGCAGTTGACTCTCCACGCGGTTGCCGTCCCGGAAGAGGCCGGTCCTATCGTGTGGATCAGCAACGATCCTTCCGTCGCCACAGTCTCCAAAGAAGGCGTGGTGAAGGGCATCGACCTCGGAGAAGCCGACATTATCGCCGTTGCCGGCAAGCTCCTTGCGAGTTGCCACGTCACGGTAGTCACCCCAATCAATGAAATCACCCTCAACAACTCCTCCGCCAAAATTGAAGTAAGCAATACCTTACAGCTGGAGGCTGTCATCTCCCCCGCCGAGGCCACCGAGCCCATCGAGTGGTCCTCCGACAATCCGGAGATCGCCACGGTCGATGAAGACGGCTTGATCACCGCCGTCGCCGTTGGCAAAGCCACCGTTACGGCCAAGTCAAATTATGCCGAAGCAAAATGTGAAGTCGAGATTATTCCCATCCAGGTGACATCGATTACTCTTGACCCGAGGAGTGCGACCATCGGAATAGGAGAGAGCGTAGAATTCACCGCCACCATCCTTCCTGAAAATGCTGAAGACCAAACCGTTGTCTGGAGCGTAGAGGATGAAGGGATCGTCACTATAGAAGACGGTGTCGTGACCGCCGTCGCCACCACCCCGAGCTACACCTATATCCGCGCGACATCGGCCAACGGAGTCTACGCCCGCGCATTCGTTGGTGTCAATGCTCCCGCCTCCGTCCCATATTTCGAAGATTTCGAGGATATCGAGGCCCTGTTCCAGTGGAGAGTCTATGATATCGACGGTGACGGCTATAAGTGGTATTACTTTCAAGAGTCCGGAATTAATGCTATAATCAGTTATTCATATTCCAGCGGCGCCTTGACCCCGGACAACTGGACGACATCCCCCTTAATTAAACTGGACGAAAACTACAACGAGCTTAGTTTCTGGGTGTGTCCATACTCCTCTTCCTATCCATATGAGACTTATGCAGCATATATCATTTTGCCGGACGAAAACGGAGAGGTTACAGAAGAGGGGCTCAATTCAGCGGTCGGCCTTGTGAAAGGTACGCTCCGGCAAGGCTACAACATCCTGTATGATGAAACTGCTCCTGCCGTAGAGCCTACCTCCTCCGAAGGCTGGGAGCAAGTCGGCGTCGTAATTCCTTCAGAGTACAATGGGAAGGAAGTGAGCATTGCATTCCGTCATTTCGACTGCACCGATCAGTTTGCTTTAATTCTGGATGAAGTAGAGATCAACAATGTCAAGATAGTGGAAGGGATGGCGAAAAGCACAACATCCGCTCCCGGATTCCACAACAGGAATATGGGCAATATCCCTGGTTTACGCCCCTTCGGCAGCAAGATTTTCTAACAAAAAAATGTTCAAGGCAATGAAAAAGTTATTCATAATAGCCGCGCTGGGCGCGCTTGTGCTCACTGCTTGCAAAGAAGAAAAAAAGTATCACGATGCAATAGGAGCTTCCAGCATTACCCTCGACTGCGACAATTTTGAGATTCCCATAGGAGAGCAAGTGCTGCTCAAAGCAACCGTCCTTCCGGAAAATATCGAAACGCCGCTCCGCTGGCTGAGCGACAAACCGTTTGTCGCATCCGTGTCGGAAGACGGCGAAGTGATGGCACACAACCCCGGTGAGGCCACCATCATAGCCGTCGCCGGAGAAGCAAGCGCCATTTGCCGCGTCAAGGTCTTCCGCGCCATCACCGAGCTCTCCCTCGGCACTGAGCCCATACAGATTCTCCGCAAGGGGACTTTCCTCATACAGCCGCAATTCCAACCCGAAGACGCTACGGAGACCATCAAATGGGTCTCCTCCAACACGGATGTCGCGACTGTCGACGAGAATGGTCTTGTCACGGGCATCAGCGAAGGGCTGATTGTCATAACGGCGGAGTGCTATTATACAAGCGCCGACTGCTCTGTCGAGGTCTCCGAAGTCCACGCCACGGCCATCTCACTTTCCGGTCCTTCCGAGATCTGGCTTGGCCACGAGGAGCCCATCACCGCCACCCTCACCCCTTCAGAATCGACGGACGATATTGAATGGTCCAGCAGCGCTCCCGAGGTCGCTACTGTCAACAAGGATGGCGTCGTGAAGGGACTCGCCCTCGGCAATGCCGAAATCTCCGCCTCCATAGGAGAGCTTACCACCTCGATACAGATCGAAGTCATACCCGTGCCCGTAGCTGAGGTTGTCGTAGAACCGCCCCTGGCCACAATCACTGTTGACGAGACCGTGCAATTCTCCGCAATCATATCGCCGGAAGATGCCGCCGACAAGGCAGTCGTCTGGAGCAGCGGCGACGAGAGCATCGCCACCGTCGATGAGAACGGCCTGGTTAAGGGCGTCGCCAAAGGCGAGACCCTTATATACGCCACCTCGGCCAACGGCACGTATGGCCAGGCTACGGTAAAGGTCAAGAGTGAGGTAAAGACATACACTCTCCCCTTCATCGAAGATTTTGAATCCCTTAACAACGAAACCATCCGTGATGAATGGACTTTCTTCGACGTTGATGGCGACGATTATGGATGGGTACACATACTCCCTGATTACGCCGGCTCCTTTGCCACGCACTCCGGCACTGGGTCATTGGCAAGTGCGTCATACGTCAACTATGTCGGAGCCCTGACTCCTGACAACTGGGTATTCACACCGCCAATCAAGTTGGACGAAGCGGACAACGTGCTCAGTTTCTATGTGGCCGGACAGGATGGCTCCTATGCCAAAGAGCACTATGCCGTCTACATTTCGACAGAGATATCTATGTCAAATGGCACCAGGCTTGTCGAAGGCACCGTTACCGAAGGGACTTCCTACATCTACACCAAGCCTTCCGCGACCGGCGCCCCGGCAAGTGGACAATACAAGCCAATGGATGCCAGTCCTTGGGAAAACATTACCGTCGCCATTCCGGACGAGTTCAACGGCAAGGTGGTCTACATCGCCTTCCGCCACTTCGACATCACCGATATGTACTGGATTCTTCTCGACGACGTAAGCGTCACGTCGAGCGCGTCAGAGACGCCGGCCGAGCCTGAGCCTACCGAGCCTGCGCCGGCTGTCTACAGGGCGCCGCGTATGAGCTTCCCGGGGTTCGACGCATTCAAGAAGATAGTCCGGTAGGTGCCGATTATCCGCACAGACAGCCAGGCCCTGGAGCCGGTTGTGAAAGGGTGGGAGTCGATGCTGAGCCTCATTAAGGAGGCAGGTATCATCCCATTCTTCTCCAACCCGCTCCGGGGCTGGTCCGTTGAAGAGCACACGCCTCCTTACTTCTGGTTCACGGACGAGCAGCTCGGGCCGTGGGACTGGAAGATCGAGTGCGTACGCAGCGGCGACATCGCCTACGGCAAGTTCCTCTGGGGCGGCAAGGCCTCGTTCGCGCGGGCGGATGTCTACCGCGAGCTGGTCAACTGGCGCCGTTCGCTGCCGAAGTACGCGCCCACGGCCGAGCAGCAGAAGGTGCTCGACTACGTGGAGGAGCACGGCAGCATCTCCGTGCCGGAGGTGCGGGCGCTGCTTGGGCTGCGGAAGTCCGCGGCAGACGCCCTTCTGGCGCGTCTGCAGATGCAGACCCGCCTCGTCACGG
>JAFZME010000058.1 GCA_017553405.1 Bacteroidales bacterium | reverse complement strand
CGCCGCTGAGAAGGGCGCCGGCGGAGGCCAGGGCCTCGCGGGCGGAGGCAAGAGCGAGGTCGGGCGTGTTGTTGTTGGCGGAGAGGTGGCAGAGGAAGACGTTGCGGAGGCCGGGGTGCCAGATCTCGCGGAGGGCCTCGGCGCAGGCGGCGTTGCTCAGGTGGCCGTGGCCCTTCGAGATGCGCATCTTGAGGGCGTAGTCGTAGGTGCCGCCTATGAGCATCTGGAGATCGTAGTTGGACTCGATGACCACGGTGTCGGCCTGACGGGCAAGGGCGAGGGCCTCGGAGGTCATCTCGCCGATGTCGGTCATTATGACGAAGAGGCGGCCTTCGAGGCGGATTGCGTAGCCGACGGTCCCCGCCGCGTCGTGCGGCACCGGAAAGCAGAGTGCCTCTATGCCCTCGGCGACAGGAGTCCACTGGCCGATGGTGACGGCCTTGCCGGTGAACTGGCCGGTGTAGGGATGCCGCCTTGTCGCCCGTAGTATCGTTTCCGTGGAGACGACGGGGACGGACAGCCTCTTGCTGAATGTGCCGAGATGGTGGATATGGTCGTAATGATCGTGGGTGACAAGTATGGCGCCGATGCTGCCTGCTCCAATGCCGTCGATGGAGGCGTCGCGCAAGAATGACCTCCAGCCCACTCCGGTGTCGATAAGGACTCCCCGAAGGACTCCGCCCTCGTCGGTGCCGAGAAAACTGCAGTTGCCGCAGCTGCCGCTGGAAAAACTCTTGAACCGTATCATTGCTCCGCCTCCTTGTCGCAGTATTTTGAGATTACGCCATAGGCGTCTTCCACGCCGAGCTCGCCGGCACGGGAAAGGTCGATGCAGCCTTTGTCTTTGTCCTTCAGGTAGATCTGGACGAGGCCCCTGTTGAAGTAAGCGTCGCCGAAATAGGGATATGCCGCCACCGCCTTGTCGTAGCAGGAGATTGCCTCCGGCAGCTCCGACGAAAGACAGCGGAGATTGCCCAGGTCAAAAAGGATGTAGGGGCTGTCGCCGACGATGGCGGCCGCCTTCTCCAGGTCGGCTATCGCTTCGGAATAGTCGTAGGTGATGTCCGTCTTGTCGCTCACGCGGGCGCGGGTGTTGCCCTTGTCGTCCATAGTGAGGGTGCGGACATTATTCTCCATTGACGCGATGAACTCGATCATATCGGCCCTCAGCACTCCGCGGTTCATATAATAGAATGCCTTGTAGAGCGCGTCATAGCGCCCGGTTTCCTCAGAGCGGACCGCCTCGTCGTAACGTGAAAGCGCCACCCCGAACTGCTTGGCGGATATCTCCTTGAGCGCCAGCAGGAAAGCCCTTGCCCCTCCGGAGATGTCGCCGCCGTAGAGCACGCGGTCGATCTCTTCTTCTGGCGGCGGCTCCTCCCGCGAAGGATTGGAAGTGACCACCACCGGAAGCGGCAGCTCCGCGAGGAATTTCTCGAGCAGCACGTTCTCGTAGCCGCGGGAGAGGGCGTAGCGGACATCGTCGCGGTTTTTCGTAAGGGCGAAGCGGTAGAGCGGCCGCAGGTTGATGTCGATGTCGCGGTGGCGGAGGATCTCGTCGTCGAAATCCTTCTTGGCGAATTCGGCGTCGAGAGTAAGCAGGGCGCTGTATTTCTTTGTCGTGTCGGCGAAGGAAGCCGCGCCGGAAGAGACCTTGCTGCGGTATTCGCGGACCTTCCGCGTCGCAGTGTCGTAGTCCTCGCGGGATTTTCGCGTCATCCCCAGCTTGAGCTCGACATATGAACGGTTGAGATAGGCCTTGGCGAAATCGGGATAGAGCTCGATGGCCTTGTCGTAGTCGTCAAGGGCGTCGTCCCACTTCTGCATCGACACGTAGAATGCCGCGCGGTTGTAGTAGGCGAGCACGTTGCGTGGGTTGATGGCGATGACTCGCGACATATCGTCGAGGGCGCTCTCATAATCGCCGACACGCGCGCTCACGAGGCTTCGGTTATAGAGCGTCAGCGCATTGCCGGGTTCGAACTGAAGGACCTTGTTGAGGTCGGCCATCGCGTTGTTGAGGTCTTCCTGCTCGAAGCGTATGATTGCGCGATTGAAATAGGCGAAGGTATTGGTCGAATCCAGTGAAATCGCGTGGGAGAAGTCCTCAAGGGCTTCCGGATATTTCTTCTGCGCGGCATAGACGCGCCCGCGGCGGAGATAGCCCTCGCCCTCGAAGCGGTCGAGCTTGATGGCCTTGTTGTAGTCGGTAAGGGCCTTGAGGGTGTCGCCGAGGAACAGGTAGGAGGCGCCTCGGTTGAGGTAGGCGGACGGGTCCTTCGGCTCCTTCCTTATATATTTGTCGAAATCCTTCACAGCAAGGTCGAAATGCTGCGAGAGGAAATACGTCACGCCGCGGCTGAAATAGAGCCCGGTGTAGCCCGGACGAAGGCTGATGGCCTTCTCCAGGTCCTTGAGCGCTTCGTCGTAGAGGCCGAAACGGCTCTCGGTGATCGCCCTGTAGTGGTAGCCGGAGGTGAAAACGGGGTTGAGCCTGACCGCCGTGTCGAAATCGCGCCGTGCTCCGCGGATGTCGCCGAGGTTGTACTTTGCGATGCCTCGGTAGAAGAACGTCCAGTAGTCGGTCGTGTCGAGGGCGGCGAGGATATTGAACGAGGCTATGGCCTCCGACAGCTTGCCGTCGGCGAGAGCCGTACGGCCGCGGAAGGAAAAAACATCCTTGTCGTATTGGGCTCTTGCGGGCAGGGAGCAGACACAAAGAAGCGCCGCAAGGGCGAGTCCCTGCAGCAGTGAGGAGAGAGTATTTGATTTTTTATTCAGATACAAAATCGCTATTTTTGTCCGCTATCTTGCAAAGATAAGCATTTATCGTGCCTTATTGGACCGTGCCCTTTAAATTTCTGCTCATATTTTTGCTGTCCTCCGTCGTTTCCCCGGCGAAAATCAACCCGCGTAACGCAGAGAAAGTCCTATCCGAGGAGAAACTCCGCTATGAGGTTTCCTTCCTCGCCGACAGCCTCTGCGAGGGCCGTTCCACCGGCACCTGGGGCGGCGCCCTGGCCGGACTCTGGATTTCCCGGCGTTTCGAGGAGACGGGACTGAAGAAATTCGACGGCAGCTGGTTCCGCAGCTTCGTCTATCGCGGCTACAAGGGCAGCAATGTCATCGGCTACCTTCCCGGCCGTGACGCCGGGCGCTACATCATTGTGGGCGCCCACTACGACGGTATGGGCAAGATCGGCGGCGTACTGTATCCCGGCGCCGACAGCAACGCTTCCGGCGTGGCCGCTCTCATCTCCCTTGCGGAGATGTTCGCCCGCCTCAAGATGCTCGGCAAGGACTATCCCGGCGGGATAATCTTCGTCGCCTTCGACGGCCAGAGGCTCAACCTTAGCGGCTCGACCGAGCTCGCCCGCCTTATCGGACACGGCGAACTCTCCGACCCCGTGACCGGCGAGCCCATAAAGCCCGAGATGATCCACTATATGATCAACATCGACCAGGTCGGCGGGACGTATTCCCCCCTCACCCCGGGACGAAAGGACTACCTTATTATGCTTTCCGACGAGGAGACCGGCCGCCGCACCGCCCTGACCAACGCCAACGGCCAGTATTTCCTCGGCCTCGACATCGATTTCACCTACTACGGAAGCCGCGACTTCACCCGCCTTTTCTACCGCCGCATCTCCGACCAGCGGGCCTTCCTCGAAAAAGGCATTCCCTCCGTGATGTTCACCTCCGGCATCACTATGCTCAACAACAAGCCTGCGGACAACGCCGCCTCCATCGACTACTCCATCCTCCGCAAGCGCATCCTCCTGATGTACCACTACATCCTTCGCCTGCTCTAATAATTCATAATGATCCTAAAATGAGAAATTGTTTCAAGATTTTTGCTTCAGTGCTTATGGTGGCACTTATTGCGGCCTCCTGCAAGAAGGACGGCAAGGGGCCCAATGGATTCTCCCCAATGTCGATAAATGATTTTTACGGGACCGTGTGGGTTGCCAATGCGGATTTGACGTATGTGTTGAGCTTCGGCGACGAGGTGACGCTGCCCCGCCTGTACGTCTTGAACAGCGAAGGAAAAATCTCATATCAGCATATCTTGCAATTGAAGGACGTCGATCCCCAGGGGCAAATATCGTTTAAAATTCTGGGGCCGACCGAGATGCCTGGTTGGGAAAGCAGCACGGATGTCTGCCACATCCTTGAATTGACCGGAGACAAAAGCGCCTTGCTTTACGTATGTGACGAAGAATGGAATCACGACGATGACGGGGTGCCGTTTATGCTAAGTCCGGATTTCGACCTGGTCTCGCTCAAGTTTGCCGATGCATATGTTCCCAAAGCAGTGGACCTCGGGGAGATGAAGACTTCTGATGGCAGGGATGTCCACGTCAAGTG
>JAFZME010000057.1 GCA_017553405.1 Bacteroidales bacterium | reverse complement strand
CGGAGGAAGCCTTCCATTATGACGCCAACCTCACTTCCCTGACTATCCACACGGCGGAGGAAGCCTTCGACGCCGTGCTTGAGTACGCGGGAGCCAGCTTCGTCCGTGATGCCGTTGACACCCGTATAGCCGGTGAAGTGAAAAACGGTACATTTACCTACCAGGGCAGCGCGACCACAGACAAGGACGGTAATCCTCTTCCTGCCAATAAACTCTCCACCAACGGCCTCATCGACACCCAGACCGATGTTGGCGGCTGGCCTGATTACTCGGCCGCTGCGGCGGAGATCGACCACAACCGTGACTCCGACGGCGACGGTATGCCGGACTGGTTCGAGGAGCAGTTCGGCCTCGACAAATCCAAGGCGGCAGACGCTTCGACAAAGAACCTCGACATCAAGGGGCGCTACACCACTCTTGAAATGTACCTCCACTATCTTGTCCGTGAAATCGTGGCCGCAGGCAATGAGGACGGCGATTACAACAGGCTGTGAAAAAATTTCCGTGCACGTGCACGGAAATTGAAAATTTATTCTTACCTTTGGCGCAAACAGGTATATTACTGACAAATACCATAATTAATAATTACTGACCAAATGAAAAGTACAACAAGGAAAATCCTTCTTCTGTTGCTTTCCTTCGGCCTTTGCCTCAGTGCTGCGGCACAGACGACCATCAAAGGCGTCGTGACCGACACCAATGGTGAACCCATCATCGGCGGCGGCGTTATGGTCGAAGGCACGACGGTTGGGACGGTCACCGGCCTCGACGGCGACTACTCCCTCGTCGTCCCTGAAGGAGCAACGAATCTTGTCTTCTCGTTCATCGGTATGGCCGACCAGGTCATCCCGATCGCCGGGCAGACTGAAATCAATGCGGTCCTCGGAGAAGACACGACCTACCTCGACGAGGTGGTCGTCGTCGGTTACGCGACGGTCAAGCGCCGCGACCTCCTCGGCTCCGTCGCCTCTGTCGGCAGCGAGAAACTGACCGAGCAGCCTGTGACGACCGTCAGCCAGGCCCTCTCCGGCAAGATGGCCGGTGTCTCCGTGGTCACCACCGAAGGCGACCCTGACGCCGACATCAAGATCCGCGTCCGCGGCGGCGGCTCCATCACCCAGGACAGCAGCCCTCTCTACATCGTGGACGGGTTCCCCGTGGAGTCCATCAACGACATCGCCTCCTCCGAGATCCAGTCGATCGACGTCCTCAAGGACGCTTTCTCGACTGCGATTTACGGTTCCAGAGGCGCCAACGGCGTCGTGATAGTGACCACGAAGGGCGCCGAGAAGGGCCAGAAAGTCTCCGTCAAGCTCAATGCCTACTACGGAGCCAAGTGGATGGCCAACCGCGATGCTCTCGTGCCTATGGATTCCGACAACTATGTCAAGTTCCAGTACGAGCTCGCCTCCATCAGGGACCGCGTCAGCAACGACTATGTTCCGTATTTCGGCACATTCTCTGACATCGACCTCTACAAGAATCTCCAGACCAACGACTGGGTCGACGCCGTCTTCGGCAACATCGGCCAGACCTGGGCCGTCGACGCTTCCGTCTCCGGCAGCGGCGACTGGTACAACTGGACGGTCGGCTACTCCCACGTCGGCGACAAGGCCATTATGGCAGGCTCCAACTACGACCGTGACAACCTCAGTCTCAAGGGCGCCTTCAAGACCTCCAAGACCACGAGTATCGACGTCAACGTCCGCTATGCCAGGACCAAGATCCGCGGCAGCGGCGCCAACTCCATCAACGACTCCGGCACGACCTCCGGCAACGGCCGTCTCAAGCACGCCATCCAGTACGCCCCCATCCCCGTGTCCCCCACGGTCCAGGGCGAGGAGGAAGAGCTCACCTACGGCGACAACACACCTCCTCTCCGTGCTGTCTATGACAACGATTCCCAGCGTCTGCGCACGAGCTGGAACGCCAACGCCGCTTTCAACTGGGAGATAATCCCGAGGCTCCGCCTCAAGATCGAGGGCGGCCTCGAGTCCTGGCGCCAGAGCGACGACCGCTACTACGGCATCACGACCTATTATTCCAACCAGAACGCCTACAAGGACGAGAACATCAACCTCCGCGATATGCCGGCCAACCAGCATAAGGAGGCCTTCCGCACGAGGTACCGCAACGGCAACACCCTCAGCTACGATTTCTCACCCCTTATTGGCAGCTCCCTCGACCACTCTCTCACGATGCTCGTCGGCGAGGAATTCACCTTCACCAAGAGCAACCTCATCACGATGATGGTCGACGGTTTCCCGGTGTTCTACGATGCCGAGATGGCCTGGAAGTTCACTTCCTCCGGCCAGCATTCCACGACGCAGAATTTCTACGATCCCAACGACAAGCTGCTCTCCTTCTTCGGCCGCATCAACTACGACTACAAGAAGCGCTACTCCCTTGGTGTCACGCTCCGCGCCGACGGCTCCTCCAAGTTCGCCGCAGGCAACCGCTGGGGCTTCTTCCCCTCCGCGGCGGCATCCTGGACGATTTCCAACGAGAAGTTTATGGAAGGTGCATCCGGCTGGCTCGACCAGCTCAAGCTCCGCTACAGCTTCGGTACCGCCGGCAACAACAACATCCCCTCCGGCCAGATCACCAAGGAATATTCCGCAGTGGCCAACTCCTGGATGTCCCAGGCTGGCGCCTACTGGTCCGCAGGCAAGATCATGAACAACCCCGACCTCACCTGGGAGACGACCTACACGCATAATATAGGTATCGACTTCAGCTTCCTCGGCGGCAAGCTCTACGGCAGTATCGAGCTCTACCAGAACGACACCAAGAACCTGCTGATCAACTTCCCCGTGACCGGTTCCGGCTACGACAGCCAGTACCAGAATGTGGGCTCCACCCGCAACCGCGGTATCGAGCTCACCCTCAATGCACCGGTCGTTCAGACCAAGGACATCTCCTTCAACATCGGCGCAAATATCGCCTTCAACCGCAACAAGGTCACCGACCTTGGCGGCCTGTCCAACATCATGGCGCAGTCCTACTGGGCCTCGACCGAGATTGGCAACGACTACATCGTCGAGGTCGGCCAGCCTCTCGGCAACATGTACGGCTATGTGAGCGACGGACGCTATGAAGTCGACGACTTCGACTGGAACGGCTCCAAGTGGGTCCTCAAGGACGGCGTGGCCGACTGCTCCGCAGTCATCGGCGACGCCTACATGCGTCCCGGCGCCATGAAGCTCAAGAACATCGACGGCTCCGAGGACAACAAGGTCACCGTCGCCGACCGTAAGATCATCGGCAACGCCCTTCCCGACTTCACCGGCGGTTTCAACTTCAGCCTCTATGTCAAGGGCTTCGACCTCAGCGCCAACTTCAACTTTATGATCGGCAACCAGGTCTACAACGCCAACAAGATCGAATTTACCTCCTCCAGGAAGTTCTACAACCGCAACCTCATTCAGTCGATGAACGTCGACAAGCGCTGGACCAACATCGACTGGAACACGGGTGAGATGATCAACGATCCCGCGACCCTCAAGGCTCTCAACGCCGGGACCACGATGTGGTCGCCCGCCGTCGGCAATGCAGTCTTCACCGACTGGGCCGTCGAGGACGCCTCGTTCCTCCGCCTCCAGAACCTTACCATCGGCTACAGCCTTCCTTCGAAGCTCATCGAGAAGGCCTACCTGACGAAGGTCCGCTTCTATGTCACGGGCACCAACCTCTTCTGCCTGACCAAGTACTCCGGTTACGACCCTGAGGTCGACACCCGCAGGGCGACTCCTCTTACCCCGGGCGTCGACTATTCCGCCTATCCCAAGGCCATCGGAGTTGTCGCCGGTGTCAACCTCGCTTTCGGAAAACGTAAATAATTGCAGGAACTATGAAAAAGATACTCATTTATTCGGCTATCGCCGCTATCGCAGCCCTTTTCGCCTGCTCTTGTGACAAGGCTCTCAACTCGGAGTCCCAGTCGTCGTTTGACGCAGCAACGATATATTCCAACGCCGACCTCGCGGAAGGAGTCATCTTCGGCATCACCGAAGTGATGGCCGAGACCAACTGCTACAGAGGAAGATATCTTCCCTGGATCGGTCTCAACAGCGACATCGAGTGGTACAACTCATATGAGTCGACCAACAGTAAATTCCAGATCGCCGGCTACACCCTGAAGCCCAACAACGACCAGCTCAACCTGTCCAACGGTCCGTTCCCTATGATGTATATGGGAATAGAAAGGGCCAACCTCGCAATCGAAGGCATCCGTCAGTACGGCGACCCTGCCAATAGCGCCGATATGGCCTATATCCTTGCCGAGGCGCTGACGCTCAGGGCTCTCCTTTATTACGACCTTACCCGCGCCTGGGGCGATGTCCCGGCGAGGTTCGATCCCATCACGAGCGAGACCATCTACGTGGCCAAATCCAGCCGTGACGTTATCTACAAGCAGATTCTCGCCGACCTCGAGGAGGCCATTCCCAACCTCCCTTACCCGGGAGCGACCGCGAAGACCTCCAGGACCGACCGCGTCAACAAGACCTTCGCCGCCGGCCTCTACGCGAGGATAGCCCTTATGGCTTCCGGCTATGCGATCCGTCCTGCAGACGGTGCTGTGGGCACCGGCGATCTCGGAGAGGTCCGCCTCTCTTCCGATCCGGACCTTCAGAAGAACGTCCTCTATCCGAAGGCTCTCGGCTACCTCGTCGACGCCATCGAGTCCGGGACCTCTGCTCTTGAGGATTTCGAGACCTACTGGAAGAACCAGAGCAACCTCAGCAACCTTGTTGCCGGTCCGGCCAACGAGACTCTCTACGTGATCCCGTTCTCCGCGGGCCGCGGCCGCTGGAACTACACTTTCGCTGTCCGCAGCGAAGGCTCCGGCTACGCCGGCGGTCTGACCGTCAACCGTGGCGGCGACGCCGGTCCTCTCCCCACGATGTGGTTCAACTACGATCCGGACGATGTCCGCCGCGACGTGACCTGCGTCAACTGGAGATGGAACTCCGACGACGAGCAGGAACTTGCAGGCATCCATAAGTGGTATTTCGGTAAATACCGCTTCGAGTGGATGCAGTCGGCTCCTTACAAGGGCGGCAACGACGACGGCGTCAAGCCTGTCGTGCTCCGCTACGCCGACGTCCTCCTTATGGCGGCGGAGATTGCCAACGAACTTGGCAAGCTCGACGACGCGAAGGATTATCTCGACCTTGTCCGCCGCAGGGCGTTCAAGGGCCACGAGGACAAGGCCGACGCCTATGTCGCCGCTATCGCTGACAAGGAGGCGATGTTCGACGCCATCGTCGACGAGCGCGCCTTCGAGTTCTGCGGAGAGATGACCCGCAAGTTCGACCTCATCCGCTGGAACCTCCTTGAAGACAAGATGCTCGACGCCATCGACGATATGAAAGACCTCCGCGACCTCACCGGCAAATACGCCGGAGTCAATGGTCTCAACGGCGACGTCTATTACCAGGTCAACGACTCCCGGATCACGGTCTACGGCTTCAATGGCGAGACTACCGCCCCGACCGGCCCGTGGGAGAAGAAGGGAGGCTATTTCACCAAGGTCGTCGACAGCCAGGGCAAAGACACAGGTCTTTACAACGACCTTGTAGAGCACGGCCTCTTCGACTGCGACGTGGATGACCTGCAATACCATATGTTCTGGCCCATCTTCAACGACACTATGTCCAACAGCCAGGGCCATATCAAGAACGACTACGGTTACGACAGCATTTAATACCTGCGCACTATGAAACTCAGATACATATTTATATTTGCAATTCTCTCGGTACTCTCTCTATCCTGCCAGGAAGAGTTTGACGAGATTACCGAGGTGAATCTCACCCGCTGCCTCACCCCTACGGACCTCGCAGCCAGGGTTGACGTCGCGACCGGTGTCGATGTGACTTTCTCCTGGAAGGTCGGCAAGGACGCCGACAGCTATGAGCTGCTCGTCTACTCTGACGAGGAGATGACCGACGAGATCTTCGGTATGGCGGTCCTCGCGGCCGACGTTCCATACTCCACCAATTTCCTCCCGGACCAGACTCTCTACTTCAAGGTAAGGGCTCTCTCCGAGAAGAAGCAGGCTTCCGGCTGGGCTGTCTTTGAAGGCTCCTTCAAGACCTTCGCCGTCGCGAGCAATCTCTTCCCTGAGATTTCCGCCCGCACGGCCACGTCCGTGACTATGAGCTGGTCGAAGGAAATCTCCGACTCCCAGAAGGTTACCCACATCACCTGCACCCCCGTCAGGGGCGGCGATGCCGTCACCTATGAGCTTACCGATGCCGACATCGCGGCCGGCGAGGCCACCGTCGAAGGGCTTGCTCCTTCCACCGAGTATCAGGTCGTGCTCTTCCTTTCGAGCGCTTCCTGCGGCGGTGTCGACGCCTGGACGATGGCCGATCCCACCGGGCTGACCAGCGTCAGCACCTCCGAGGCCCTTATTGCCGCGATGACAGCCGGCAATGAGATATACCTCACGCTCGCCGGGTCTCCGTATGCCGTCGGCGCATTCAAGGCCGCGAAAGGCTTCAAGATCTACGGAGAGCTGGGAGCCGACGGCTCGAAGCCTGTCGTTTCCGGCAATATCGATCTCAACGGCGGTGTTATGACCGGCGGCGAAGACGTCAACATCTATGTCGAAAACGTCACCTTCTCCGACGCCCTGGCCCACAACCACATCGTCAACTTCTCCGGTACTGCTTTGACTCTCGGAAAGATAGAGTTCGTCAACTGCGACATCTCCGCTTACAAGGCCGGTGTCCTGTCCGCGAATAAGGACCAGAAGCTGACCATCGGGACCATCTCCTTCGACTCCTGCGAGTTCTTCGGCATCATCGGCAGCGGCGCCGACTTCTTCGATGTCCGCAAGAATGCCGAGATTACGAATGTCATATTCAGGAATAACACGTTCCGCGACGGCATCCGTTCGCTCTTCCGTATCGACAAGGCCGCGACCGTGACCATCGGCACCATCGATTTCCAGAACAACACTCTCAAGAATGTCTGTACGATGAACGATGGTAACAACAGGGGCCTCTTTGCCGTACGTGTCAATCATACCCTCAACCTGAAGAAGAATCTCTTCCTCTGGGAGGATGGCGGCGATGCGGCTACTCCAGACAAGGCTCAACTCTTCCAGGACAATGCGGATACGGTGATTCCTACGCTCAATGCTTCCGACAACTACACCTACGCGGAAGGTTCGGCTTTCTTCACGAAGGTCGATGCGGCGACGGCAGGCTTCAAGATCCTTGACGCCGACCCGTGCTACAACTCCAAGGGCAATTTCTTGCAGCTATCCAACCAGGAACTCATTGACAAGAAGATCGGTGCCCCCAAGTGGTGGATTCCTTATGCCGTGCCTGAGGAGGACCTCACGCAGAACGCCCTTGAAGGTGCTCACGTGTGGAATCTTGCCGATGCTTCCCTCTTCGCCGGTGACGTGAAGAACTCCCGCGTCCGCGACGAGCTCCTTCTCGTCGGCACCGAGGAAGTCCCGATGAACGCCGACGGCGCCATCAACTTCCTCTCAGCCGCCCCGCTTTCGAAGAAGGGCGTTCCTTCGGCCGGCTACATATCCTTCAAGGTCAAGACCGCAGGCTCGGTCGACCTCGAGCTCGGCGGCTCCGCCAGCGGCGGTGTCTCGGTCGCTATCTATGATGACAGCGGTTTCACCGTCAAGGGAAGCGCGGCCGTTTCCTCGGTCGCCGGCGTCCAGAAGGTCCTCGTGCCTGCCTCTATCGCTGAAGGCGGTGAGGCTGTCGTGTATGTCTACCCGACCTCTGCAGTTTCCGTGAAGCAGCTCGCCTGGAGCCTCGACACTGAAGGCGGCAACAAGATCCTTGTGGCCCCTCAGCCTGCCGCAGAGCCCGTCACCGTGACGGAAGGCGACGAAACCGAGATCACCTTCACCTGGGACGCCGTCCCTCACGCTGGTGCCTATGCGGTCTCCTTCAACAAGAAGTCGCCCGTGAACCAGACAGAGCTCAGCTACACGGTCCCCGCCTCTACGATTGCGGGCCTCTCGGCCGGCCTCTACACGTTTACCGTGAAGGCCGTCCCCGTCGAGGGCGACATCTACTACAGCGAGTCCACTCTCGGCCAGGCGGCCATCGCCATCCAGCCTAAGGGCGGCGAAGGTCCCATCACCGAGACCCTCTCCTGGGACTTCTCCGACACCGACTGGCAGACTGCCTTCGGCACCTGGACGGGTGCCACCAGCGGCTCCGACTGCACCAATCCTTTCACTGCCACTGTCAATGGCCTGACCGTCAAGATTGTCAAGACCGGCGAAAAGAACCGTTATGGATCAAATTATATCCAGTTCGGCGGAGCCGGCAACAAGGAAACTGACGGCTATGACGGCAACCGCACCCTCCAGTTTACCGCACCTTATGCAGGGACCCTCAAGGTGACGACATCGACAACAGGCACAAATGCCGACCTCACCCGTTCGGTCAGCGTATCCGTCAACGGAGGCACGAAGGAGACTAAGGCCGGCGCCGGCGTTGCGTCTGACCAGACCCACGCAGAGCTTGAGTTCACAGTTGAAGCCGGCAATGTGGCAATCTTCCCCGAGGCCGCTCTTCGTTTCTACAAGGTCGAGTTCACTTACACCTACACGCCTTCCACGGAAAAGGTCAAGTTCGACTGGAATTTCACCGACGACGACTGGCAGACCGAGCTGGCGAAGTGGGGTACGATCAACTCCAACTTCACTGCTGATCCTGCCAAGGTCTTCAACGGACTGAGCTTCTATTCCAAGACCAGTTCGAAGTGGAACAAGGCGACCATCGATAATGTCGACTACTATTATGTCCAGTTCGGCGGTTCCGGCCTGAATGCCGATACGGGTCTTCTCGACCGTTACTTCCTGTTCACGACCCCTAAGGCCGGCACCTTGAAGGTGAAAACGAGCAACACCGGCAGCTCCGAGGCCACGGACAGGATGATATATGTCAAGGTCGGTGAAACTGTCGAGCAGAAGATGGGCGGTTTTGCCTCCACTGCTCCGCAGGAAGTGGAGTTCTCCGTTGCCGCAGGCGATGTCTGCATCTCCACCAAAGGCGGCGCCCTCCGCTTCCTCGAAATCCATTTCAGCGAATAGGATATCTCCCCAATCGAAAGCGCCGCCGATTCCGCGGCGCTTTCTTTTTGTCATACCGAGGCCTTTAGGCCGAGCGTATCTCCTTCCACTTTGTCATACCGAGCGAATGCGAGTGTATCTCCTTTTGTCATACCGAGGCCTTCAGGCCGAGCGTATCTCCTTTTGTCATTTCGAGCGAAGTCGAGAAATCTATTTTGAAAAATTAACCGAATTTCATAAATTTGTAAGAATGTCGAAATAATCTAAATCTCAAGTATATGCCCAATCTATTTTCACTTGAAGGGAAGAACGCCTGGATCACCGGCGCTTCCTACGGCATCGGCTTCAACATCGCGAAAGCCTTCGTCGCGGCCGGAGTCAAGAACATCATTTTCAACGACATCAACGAGGCGGCCCTCGAAAGGGGCCTCGCCAACTACGCAGAGGCCGGTATCTCCAACGTTAAGGGCTACGTCTGCGACGTGACCGACGAAGTGGCCGTCAAGGCCCTCGTCGAGAAGATCCACGCCGAGGTCGGCCAGATCGACATCCTCGTCAACAACGCCGGCATCATCAAGCGCATCCCGATGCACGAGATGGAGCGCCGCGAGTTCCAGCAGGTCATCGACGTGGACCTTGTGGCTCCGTTCATCGTCTCCTCCGCCGTGCTTCCTGAGATGATGGAGCGCCGCGAGGGCAAGATCATCAACATATGCTCGATGATGTCCGAGCTCGGCCGCGAGACCGTATCGGCCTACGCCGCCGCCAAGGGCGGTCTCAAGATGCTCACCAGGAACATCTGCTCCGAGTACGGCGAATACAACATCCAGTGTAACGGCATCGGCCCCGGCTACATCGCCACGCCTCAGACCGCTCCGCTGCGCGAGATCCAGCCCGACGGCAGCCGTCACCCCTTCGACAAGTTCATCTGCGCGAAGACCCCGGCCGGCCGCTGGCTCGATCCTTCCGAGCTCGGTGGCCCGGCGGTATTCCTCGCCTCCCACGCCTCCGACGCCGTCAACGGCCACATCCTCTACGTCGACGGCGGAATCCTCGCCTACATCGGCAAACAACCGTAGTCTCTTGTCATTTCGAGCGAAGTCGAGAAATCTTTTTGAATATGTCAAAAATTAATATCACAGTCCGTCAAGCGTCCAGCAACGTCGACGCGAAGCACTATGACACCGAGCGTATCCGCAAGGAATACCTCGTCGAAAACGTAATGGTCCCGGATGAGATCAATATGGTCTACTCAATGTTCGACCGCATCATCGCCGGGGGAGCGGTCCCTGTGAAGGAGGAGCTTGTGCTCACCCCTCCGGAGATTCTCCGTGCCGACTACTTCACCCAGCGCCGCGAAATAGGCATCATCAATGTCGGCGGCGCGGGCGTCGTCAAGGTAGGGGAGGAGGAGTTCGAGATTCCCTTCAAGGAGGCCCTCTACGTGGGCCGCGGCAACAGGCACGTCTCGTTCCGCAGCCTCGACCCTTCCCATCCGGCCCACTTCTACTTCAACTCCGCTCCCGCCCACCGCGAGACCGGCATCAAGAAGGTCTCGAAGAAGGACGCCGTCGTGATGCATCTCGGCAGCCTCGAGGAGAGCAACGAGCGCACGATCAACCGCCTGCTGGTCAAGGAAGTGGTTCCGTGCTGCCAGCTCCAGATGGGTATGACCGAGCTCGCCCCGGGCAGCACCTGGAACACAATGCCGGCCCACACCCACGACCGTCGTATGGAAGTCTATTTCTACTTCGACCTTCCGGAGGATGCCGCCGTCTGCCACTTTATGGGCGAGCCCCAGGAGACGCGCCACATCTGGATGCACAACGAGCAGGCCGTCATCTCCCCCCAGTGGAGCATCCACTCCGCCTGCGCCACCCGCAACTACACCTTCATCTGGGGTATGTGCGGCGAAAACGACGACTACAACGATATGGACTGGGTCCCCACCACCGCCCTGAAATGACATTTTGCTCCGCGACACTTTAAAGTGTCGACTTCGCTATTGTCATTTCGAGCTTGTCGAGAAATCTCTTTCATTATGTCATACCGAGGCCTTTAGGCCGAGTGTATCTCCTTTTAAATCATACTTTTATGAAACGATACATCTTTTTACTTCTCGCCGCGACGCTTTTGGTGGTGTCTTGTAAGACCCCGGAGCCGAAGGTGATGGCGCGCGCGGTGCCGGAGAGGGCGGACGACTTCGTGTTCGAGAACAACCTCATCGCCGGCCGCTTCTACGGCGAGGCGCTTGAGGGCAACCCGACCTCGCCGGGCATCGACATCTGGGTGAAGCTCCCCGGCGCATTGGTCGCCAACGAGTGGTACTCCCACATCGCCGACGATCCGGGCTACTATCACCACGACCACGGCGGCAAGGACTGCTACAAAGTGGGCGTCTCCCTTGGCGGCGGCGCATCGGTGCCTCTTGCCGACTCCACGCTTGCCTTCCCGGCGACCAACTATCGCTCCTGGGAGATCCTCTCCGAGGCTCCCGACAAGGTGGAGTTCGTGCTTCATTATCCTGCCTGGGAGGCCGCCGAAGGCGTCTCCGTCGCGCTGGATAAGAAGGTCACGGTGGTCGCCGACAGCTATTTCGCCGACGTTGAGGACACCTACAGCTTCACCGGCGCCGACTCCCTCGTGATCGCCGCGGGCATCAAGCTCCACGGCGCGCAGGAGACTGTCGTCGAAGGCTTCTCCGGCGCCGACCGCTACGCCATCTGGGAACACGCCTCCGATCAGAGCGTCGAGCCTGAGGACGGGATGATCGGCGTCGCCGTCGTGATGCCCGGCGCCGACGGCGTGATGCTTCTCGACGACCACGCCCTTCTCGTGAAGAAGGTCGCCTCCGCCGAGCCCCTCAGCTACTCCTTCGCCTCCTGCTGGTCCAAAGGCGACATCAAGGACGCCACCTCCTGGTTCGCCCTCGTCGAGGCCCGCTAGGGCCTTTCGGCTTCGTGGAGCGTAACTGAAAGCAGCACAGCTCTTTATGCAAAACCCCTTATGTCAAACGGCATAAGGGGTTTTGTGTAAGTTGCTGCTTGTCAGGAACTTATGCTCCACGCGCGTTGTCTGTCAGAAGCCGAAGTAGCGGTCGGCGTTGCCATAGCAGATGTCGCGCACCATCTGGTGGAGCTGGGGCATCTCGCTGCGTGGGAGGCGGCCGGACTCAACGTCGGCGCCGAGCACGTCGCAGAGTATCCTGCGGAAGTACTCGTGGCGCGGGTAGCTGAGGAAGCTGCGGGAGTCGGTGAGCATACCGACGAAGCGGCTCAGCAGGCCGAGGGCGCTGAGCGCGTTCATCTGCTTGCGCATACCGTCCTCCTGATCCAGGAACCACCAGCCGCTGCCGAGCTGCATCTTGCCGGGGAAGGTCCCGTCGTTGAAGGTGTAGGCCATAGTGGCGAAGACCTCGTTGTCCTTCGGGTTGAGGTTGTAGAGGATGGTCCTCGTGAGCTTGTCCTCGGAGGCGAGCCTGTTGAGGAAGCGGTGGCCGGCGGCGGCTGTCGGGAGGTCGTGGATGGCGTCGTAGCCGGTGTCGGGGCCGAGAATCTTGAACATACGTGAATTGTTGTCCCTGATGGCGCCAATGTGGAACTGCTGGGCCCAGCCGCTGGCGTGGTCCATCACCGCGAACTCGTAGAGCATCGCGCTGCGGAACTTCTCCAGCTCGTCGGCCGTAGGGGCCTTGCCGGAGAGGACTTTCTTGAAGATGGCGTCGATCTCCGGCTGCGTGTAGTCGGCGGCGTAGAAGTTCTCGAGGCCGTGGTCGGAGAGCTTCGCGCCCATCGAGGCGAAGAAGTCGTGGCGCTTCTGCAGGGCGTCGATGAGATCCGTGAAGGTGCGGATCTCCATCCCGGCGGCCTCGGAGAGCCGACCGATATATGCCTTGTAGACCTCCGGCTTCTCGATGGCCATCGCCTTGTCGGGCCTCCAGGCCGGGACGACCTTGGTCCCGAACGGGTGCTCGGCGAGATACTTATGGACGTGGAGGTCGTCCACAGGGTCGTCGGTCGTGCACACGACCTTGACGTTGAACTTGCGTATGAGCCCCTGGGCGCGGAATTCGTCCTTCTGGAGCTTCTCCGTGCACTCGTCGTAGATCTCGCGGGCGGTCTCGGGCTTCAGTATCTTATATATGCCGAAGGCACGCGCCAGCTCCAGGTGGGTCCAGTGATACAGCGGGTTGCGGAAGGTGTAGGGGACTGTCTCCGCCCATTTTTCGAATTTTTCATATGACGGCTTGTCGCCCGTTATGTAGTCTTCGCTGACGCCGTTGCCGCGCATCGCTCTCCATTTATAATGGTCGCCGCCGAGCCATATCTCCGTGAGGTCACGGAATTTATAGTTGGAGGCAATCATATCGGGGATGAGGTGGCAGTGGTAGTCGATGATGGGCATCTGCTCCGCACTCTGGTGGTAAAGCTCCTTCGCCGTGTCGCTGTGGAGCATAAAATCTTTGTTGATAAACTCGTCCATATTGGGGTGTTGATTTGTTTTCCGGCATAAATATATGAATATTTTTTCTATTTCCGTGCACGTGCACGGAAATTTTTATTATATTTGTCGCCGTACCATTGTAAACCGCTTTGTAAAAACAAATAACGATGATAATAATGAAGAAAGACACACTCCTCGCGGCACTCCCCTACGAAGCCCCGCAGCTTCGTGTCCGCGACTGCCGCACTGAGCTCAGCTTCCTGCTCAGCAACCCTTCAGGAAGCATCCCCGGCTTGGAAGAAGTCGACAACGGCGACCCCTGGTCATAATATGGAGGAGACAGTTATGAAAAAGTTAAGCATCATCCTCCTTGCGGCCGCCGCGATCTTCGCCGCCTGCAATAAAGTCGAGACAGCCGCTCCTTCTGAGCAGAAGCTTGTCCATAAGAGTTTCTCCGCCGTTTCCGCCGACACGAAGACGTGGATTGGTACCGGCCTTGCCGTCAACTGGTCGGACGGCGACGAAATCAACGTCATCGGCATCACCGCCGACAAGGTCGCGACTCAGCACAAATTCACCCTTTCCTCCGGCGCCGGCACTCCCAACGCCACCTTCGAAGGTGAAGTAGGGGAGAACGAAGTCACCTTCTACGCCGTCTACCCCAACGTCGCTGTCAAGCCCGCCAGTTTCACTGCGACCACTCCGCTGTTTGATTTCAACGCATCCCTCGGCGCGACCCAGACAGCCGTAATGGGCGGTTATGACCCAAGCTTCGCCCCGATGACGGCAGTGGCTGACGCTGACGGCAATCTCGCTTTCCGTCACGGCGCAGCATTCTTCAAGCTTACCGTCGGCAACGAGCACGTCGCCTCCATCAACCTCAAGACCAGCAACGCCCGTTTCCAGGGCCGTCCCCAGTACAACCTGGACGGCAGCTACAACAATATCCAGGGCGCGGCCGACAACATAACTCTTTCCGGCACCATAGAAAAGGGAGCGACATATTATATCCCCGTCCTTTGCAAGAATTCAAAAGTCAAGACTTTAACTCTGACTTACACTTTCAACGACGGCACCCCCGCCAAGTCGCTGACGACAGAACTATTCGCTGATATCAATCTTGAGCTTGGAAAGGTCTATGATCTCCACACCCCGACAATTGCGATTGTCCCCGAGATTGAGGCTGAAGACGTCCTGCTTGAGGCCGACGCCACCTCCGGCACCATCGAATTCAATGTCATCAATGCTGCCGCCGACGGTGTTATGACGGCCGCCCTCAAGGAGGCCTCCGACTGGCTCACCGTCGGCGCCGTCTCCGGCAACACCGTGGCGCTCACCTCCACAGCCAACACCGGCGCTCGCCGCGAGGCGGTCGTGACCCTCACCTACACCTACGGCGACTCCAAGACATCCACCCTTGACGTCACCGTCGCCCAGAAGGCCCCCGGCGTCGCCGAGAGCCACAAGTATGTGTTCTATGTCAACACGAGCGGCACTGTCGTCCAACTGAAGGACGGTGTCGCCGGCAACTACTTCACTTATAACGGAAGCAAAGCAGACCTCGGCGGTGACTATAGCATATCCGACTGGACCATTGGAGATTATAATTCCACAAAGGGTTTGAAACTTAATTCTTCCGCATATGTGGAATTCACCACGTCGCCGACGTTAAACACGACAGTAGAGTTTTGGTTTATCCGCAGGAAATCGGGCGACAGCTCTGCGGCAATTCAAATAATTCCCAATGGCGGTACAGCCACATCCTTTGAATCCCAGCACGCTTCTATCTGCAATTCCGGCTTGCTTACTCTCGCCAAGGGTACTAAGCACACCATTAAGCAAGTCTCCAAGGAGCAGGCCCTCCTTCTCGTCATTGTCAACGAGGCTGAATAATGAAGCGATTGTCCATACTGATAGCGCTCGCGCTTGTCGCGTGGGGCTGCAACAAGGAGGCGGAGAAGGTCGTTCCAGATATCGCGATAGTGTCGGGAGAAGAATTCGTCGAGGTCTCTGAGGGGCAGGGGACAGGGGAGTTCCGCATCAAGTCGAATGCGCCGTGGAAAGGCGTCTCCGACAGCGGCTGGCTGCGCATATATCCTTCTGAAGGGAAGGCCGGCGAGCATCAGATAATCTATTCGGTCTCCCGCAACGAGAGCGGCGAGGATCGCACCGGCAAGGTGACCTTTGAGAGCGGAGAGGTCAAAAAGGTCTTCACCATAATCCAGAAGCACAAGGAGACCACTCCGCAGAACCCCGACAATCCGGAAAATCCAGACAACCCTGAGAACCCCGATAATCCAGACAATCCGGACAACCCGGAAAACCCGGACAACCCCGATGATCCGGATAACCCTGACAATCCGGATAACCCGGATAATCCCGGCGGCGAAGTCGTGCCCGTGACCCCTGACGGGGAATTCGAATGCACCAATCCGCCGACAGCGGGCAATGTCCCCGTTGATGCGGCCTATGGCTACGGCGCAGTCGCGACAGGCGGCGCCGGCGGGTCTGTCTGCCATTTCAACAATGGCGCGGCACTCCAGTACTGGCTGACCAAGGTCCGCTGCAAGGAGAGCACCCAGGCCCCTGTGACCGTGTGGCTCAGCGGGACCTTCACCAAGAATGACGGGCGCGCGAGTTCCTCGCCCTGGTTCGATGTCAAGGAGGTGGAGAACATCACCTTCATCGGGACCGACGACTTCGTGATGGATCAGGTCGGCTTCTTCATCGTGAGAGCCAGGAACATAATCATCCGCAACGTCAATTTCCGCCAGCCCAAGGCTGACAACGGCGCCGATGCGGTCTCTATGCAGTCAAGTGAGAAGATATGGATCGACCACTGCACATTCACGTCCCTCAACCAGACCAAGGACTATGAGGACGGCTCCACCGACATCACCCACGCGACCAAGGACGTGACCGTCAGCTGGTGCCGCTACATAAAGACGCAGAAATCCTGCCTTGTGGGCCACTCCGACAGCGCTACCGCCGACGTGGCCATCACGGCGACCTTCCACCACAACTGGTTCGACAAGTCCAGTTCGCGTCACCCGAGGGTACGTTACGGCACGGCCCACGTCTACAACAACCTCTTTGACGGCTGCTCGACCTACGGGGTCGGCTCGGCCTACGGGGCCAAGGTCCTCGTCGAATACAACTATTTCGACGGCGTCAGGCTCCCTACCGACATCTGTACCTATCCTGCCAAGGACGGCAACGTGTCCAACCTGACGGGTAAAGTGGCGGGTTATCTGTATCCGACGGAGAATGTCTATGTCAACCGTCCGTCCAATCCTGCCAACAGCAATATGCCGGACAACCCGTATCCGCTGTATAACGTCCAGTTTACTGCGTATGGCGGCACTGCCGGCACTCCGCTGACCTATGCGGATTTCAAGCCGTCCTACGATTACGTCGTGACGGCTGCGGAGGACGTTCCTTCCGTTGTCAGGCAGTATGCCGGTCACGGCCACCTCGGCTACACCGAGGCCCCTGTCCCCGCCGACAATGCCGGCATTTCCGGCGGCGGGACCGAACCCGGCGGTGACGACCCGGACACCCCCGGCGGCGACGATCCGGACGATCCCGTCGTCATCGACGGATCGGCCCACGTCTACACCACATATATGGCAGCGGAGAAAACTCCTGTGGCCACCGTCGACGGCGTGCAGGGCAGCTCTTATTTCACGACGAGCAGTTCCTCCGCCAATTTCGCCAGTGATTATCACAGCACTTCCGTCAGTCTCGCAGGTCTGACGCTTAACTATGGCTACAAAATGGACGGTACGGGTCTGGTCTCCTTCAAGACGTCGGCGCAGTACACCACTTCGCTTCAATTCTACTACGTCCGTAGAAAAGAAGGCGACACCGGCGCCAAGCTTCAGCTTGTCCCGGCGGGCGGCACGGCGCAGACTTTCGACGTTCCCTGGGACACTGTAGGGGACTCCGGCCTTATCACCCTGGAAAAGGACACGGAATATTCCATAAAGAAAAAAGACAAGGAGACTGCCTTGGTCTATGTCATTGTCACTGAAACAGAATAAAAATATAATAAAATGGAAAGATTAAACCGCACAAGCGCGCCGCAGGCAAAGCGCTACACCGAGAAAGTCATTCAGTTCGGAGAAGGCAACTTCCTCCGCGCATTCATCGACTGGATCATATGGAAGACCAACCAGAAGACCGATTTCAATGCATCGGTGGTAATTGTCCAGCCCATTGAGAAGGGTATGGTCGACTGGCTCAACGAGCAGGACGGCCTCTATCACCTCAACCTGCAGGGCATCGACGAAGGCAAGACGGTGGACTGCGTCGACCTTATCGACGTGGTCAGCCGCGGTCTCAACCCCTACAGGGAGTTCGACGAGTATCTCAAGCTCGCCGAGCAGCCTGAGATGCGTTTTATCATATCCAACACGACCGAGGCGGGCATCGCCTTCGACCCTGCGTGCAAGCTGAGCGACGCTCCGGCTTCCTCATATCCCGGCAAGCTGGTCCAGCTGCTCTACCACCGCTACGAATTCTTCAAGGGCGACCCTTCGAAGGGCTTCATTATCTTCCCTTGCGAGCTCATATTCGAAAACGGCAAGCACCTTAAGGAGTGCATACGTCAGTATATCGACCTCTGGGGCCTCGGCGAAGGCTTCCGCAGCTGGTTCGAGGGCGCCTGCGGCGTCTATTCGACGCTCGTGGACCGCATCGTCCCCGGCTACCCGCGCGACAACGCAGCCCAGCTCTGCGAGCGTGTGGGCTATGACGACCGCCTCCTCGACAAGGCCGAGATATTCCACCTCTGGGTAATCGAGGCTCCGGCCGCCGTGGCGAAGGAATTTCCCGCCGACAAGGCAGGCCTCCACGTCCTCTTCGTCCCGAGCGAAGCACCCTACCACGAGAGGAAGGTCACGCTGCTCAACGGCCCCCACACCGTGCTTTCGCCGGTCGGCTACCTCAGCGGGCTCAACACCGTCCGCGAGTGCTGCGAGGACGAGCTCATCGGCCGTTATGTCCGTAAGGTTATGTACGACGAACTCCTCCCGACGCTAAATCTTCCGGAGGAAGAGCTGCTGAAGTTCGCCGGCGACGTGCTCGACCGTTTCGTCAATCCGTTCGTCAAGCATTTCGTCACGTCGATTATGCTCAATTCCTTCCCTAAATTCAAGACCCGCGACCTCCCCGGGCTCAAGACCTATCTTGAGCGCAAGGGCGAGCTCCCGAAAGGTCTTGTCCTCGGCCTTGCCGGCATCACGACCTACTACAAGGGAGGCAAACGCGGAGACGACGAGATCGTTCCTCAGGATGACGAGAAGATTACCGGCCTGCTGAAAGAACTCTGGGCCACCGGCGACGTACGCAAAGTTGCCTCTGGAGTGCTCGCAGACCAGTTCATCTGGGGCGAGGACCTTAATGCCGTTCCCGGCCTTACCGACCTGCTGGCCGCCGACCTGGCTCTTATTCAGGCCAAAGGCATGAGG
>JAFZME010000056.1 GCA_017553405.1 Bacteroidales bacterium | reverse complement strand
TGGCTCCTGGACAACGACCACATCCCGAGCTTCTGCACGGCGTGCTACCGCGAGGGCCGCACCGGCGACCGCTTTATGTCGCTCTGCAAGAGCGGCAAAATCGGCCTTTGCTGCACCCCCAACGCCATAATGACTCTTAAGGAATATCTTATGGACTACGCCTCCCCGGAGACCAGGGCGAAAGGCGAAGCCCTTATTGAGAAAAGCCTTCAGGAGATACCTTCTGAAAAGGTTCTGGAAATCACACGCGAACGGCTGCGCAAGATCGAGGAAGGAGCAAGAGACTTCAGATTCTGATGGAGAGGCTCCACATAGTGTTTCTCGGACCCGTCAACAGCGGGAAATCCACCCTGGTCAATCTCCTTTGCGGCCAGGAGGTCTCGCTGGTGAGCCCCGTCCCGGGCACGACCACGGATCCCGTCCGTAAGGTCGCGGAACTGCCGGGACTCGGCCCCTGTGTCCTGATTGACACGGCCGGCTACGACGACTCGTCGGCGCTTGGCGCAGAGCGCCTGCGACTTACCGAGTCCGCAATCGACTCGGCCCACATCGCTGTGCTGCTTGGCAGTATCTCGGAGTCCCTCGAAGCGCGCCTCTCCGAAAAAGGCGTGCCCGTCGTCCATTACTCGGGCGAGGGCACCGAGTGGCTGCTGGAGCGCCTCGTCGAGGCGGCGAAAAACCTTCCGCAGGAAGGCTTCCTCACCGGCAATCTCGTCGGTAAAGGCAGCCAGGTGCTCCTTGTTATGCCGCAGGACAGCGAAGCCCCAAAGGGGCGGCTCATCCTCCCCCAGGTCAATGTGATCAGGGAGCTGCTCGACAGGGGCTGCATCCCCCACTGCTGCACGGCGGAGTCGCTGCCGGACGCCATCAAGGGCCTCGCGGGGGCGCCGGATCTGGTGATCACCGATTCACAGGTGTTCAAGACAGTTGCCGAGACCATCCCCGCCGACTGGCCGCTCACCTCGTTCTCGGTGCTTCTGGCCTGCGCGAAGGGCGATGCGGCCGCATTCCTGGAAGGAGCCCGCGCCATCGACGCCCTCCGGCCCGGCGACAAGGTCCTTATTGCCGAGGCCTGCACCCACGTGCCGGCATCAGAGGACATAGGTCGTGTCAAGATTCCTGCATTGCTTAAGAAAAAAGTCGGAGACCTCACGGTGGACGTTGCCGCCGGCAACGACTTCCCCGCCGACCTCTCCCCCTACAGGCTCATCATCCACTGCGGGGCCTGCGTAGCCTCCTCCGCCCTCGTGCGCTCGCGCATCCGCAAAGCCTCCGCGGCCGGCGTCCCAATCACCAACTACGGCTTGGCCATAGCATTCCTGCAAGGCATTCTGCCCCGCATCGTTTTACCTTAAAAACAGAAACGGCCGGCCCGATAAGGACCAGCCGTTTGTGATGGCGTGAGACGCTGAAGACTTTTAGTCTGCAAGCGAGAAACGCCTGAAGGCAAGGACTTTGGCTTCCTTGTCGGCGGCCGCCAGGGCTTCTCCGACGGTCTTCTTGTCGTCGGAAAGCTGGTACTCCTGCGCGAGAAGGGTGCTCTCCTTGAGGAACTTGGCGACGCGGCCTTTCGCGATGTTGTCGATCATCTGGGCGGGGAGGCTTGCAGCCTTCTCGGCGGAGACGGTCTTGATGATTTCGCGAGCCTGGTCGGCCTGCTCAGGGGTGAGCCAGCCTTTTGCGGTGTTGGACTCGATGTGGTCCTCGCTGTCAACGTGGGCAGGGTTGATGCCGGCCTTCTTGAGCGCAGCCTCCACAGCCTTCTGGACGAGCTCGTCCTTGGTCTTCTGGATGGCGACGGTCCTCTCGGACTCGAGCACCTCGGCGGGGACGGAAGCCTCGTCGACGGCGACAGGGTTCATAGAAGCGACCTGCATTGCGATGCCGCGTGCGAGCTCGCGGGCGACCTCCTTGTTGAAGGAGACGATGGCGCCGAGCTTGCCGTTGAAGTGGACGTACTCAGCCACGAACGGGGCCTCGAGGGCGCCGTAGAAAGCGAGCACGTGCTTTTCACCAGTCTTGCCAGCCTGGTTGGTGATGTCCTCGTCGACGGAGTAGCCGTCGGCGAGCTTTTCGGCCTTGAGGGCTTCGGCGTCGGCCGGGAAAGCCTTGATGGCCGCATCGGCGATGTTGCCGGCGAGAGCCTTGAAGTCGGGAGTTGCCGCGACAAAGTCGGTCTCGCAGCCGAGGCAGACGAGGATCGCCTTTCCGCCTTCGATGCGGGAAAGGACGGCACCCTGGGTCGTCTCGTTGTCGCCACGCTTGGAGAGGGTGGATTTACCCTTCTCACGGAGAATCTCCACGGCGCGCTTGAAGTCGCCGTCAGCTTCGGTGAGGGCCTTTTTGCAGTCCATCATACCGGCGCTGGTCATATCGCGGAGTTTCTTGATATCTGCTAATGAGATAGCCATAGTTTTATCGATTTTAAGATGAATTACTCAGCTTTGGGGGCTTCTTCCTCGGCGGGAGCGGCGGCCTTTTTGGTCGTGCGCTTGGCGGGAGCCTTCTTGGCCTTGGGGGCCTCCTCTGCGGGAGCCTCGGGGGCGGCCTCTACAGGGGCCTCGGCGACAGGCTCTTCAGCCTTGGGAGCTTCCTCGACGGGAGCGGCCTCGACAGGAGCCTCGGCAGGGGCCTCGGCGGCTGCGGGCTCTTCGGCCTTGGGGGCTTCCTCAGCCTTTGCCTTGCGGGAGCGGAGCTTGCGGGCGGGCTGCACGGGGGCTTCCTCAGCCACAGGCTCGTCGCTGTCGGACTTCTCTTTCTCGAGCTTGCGCTCCTCGAGACCTTCCTGAATGGCGGCGCAAAGGACGCCGAGGATGACCTCGATGGTCTTTGTGGAGTCGTCGTTTGCCGGTATCACGTAATCAATGGGGGTGGGATCGCAACAAGTATCAACCACTGCGATAACGGGTATGTTCAAACGGGCGGCTTCCTTGACGGCGTTGGCCTCTTTCTGGACGTCGACTACGAACAGAGCCGAAGGGAGACGGCTCATATCCTTGATGGAGCCGAGGTTCTTCTCGAGCTTGGCCCTCTGACGGTCGATCTGGAGACGCTCTCTCTTGGCGAGTTTCTCGAACGTACCGTCTTCTTTCATCTTGTCGATGGTGTTCATTTTCTTCACGGCCTTGCGGATGGTGGGGAAGTTGGTGAGCATTCCACCGGGCCAGCGCTCGGTCACTGAAGGCATATTGACAGACAGAGCTTTTTCGGAAACGACTTCCTTAGCCTGTTTCTTTGTGGCGACGAAGAGGATCTTGCGGCCCGAACGGGCGAATTCCTTCATAACTTCGGCGGCCTCGTCAATCTTGACGACAGTCTTGTGCAGGTCGATGATGTGGATGCCGTTCTTCTGGTCGAAGACATACGGGGCCATCTTGGGGTTCCATTTGCGGGCGAGATGTCCGAAATGTGCACCTGCATCAAGCAGTTCCTGGAAATTTGTTCTTGACATTGTTTTAATCTTTGTTTTTGTTTCTCTTTTCTTCAATCTCAGGGTAGTGACCTTGTCAATCCCGGGGATTTTCCGCAGACCGGCAATCTTCAAGCAGCTTCTCCGAATTCACATCCATACAGAAGATCAGAAGATTTGGAACCGGGCTGTGCTTTTGTAAATCGGTGTCCGCAGCTTTTAACGCTTGCTGAACTGGAAGCGGCGACGTGCGCCGGGCTGTCCGGGCTTCTTCCTCTCGACCTCGCGGGCGTCCCTTGTCAGGAAACCTGCGGCCTTGAGAGCAGGACGGTAGGCCTCGCCATCGACCTCGCAAAGAGCGCGGGCGATACCGAGCCTGACGGCCTCAGCCTGGCCTTTGGTGCCGCCACCGACGAGGGTGATCTTGGCATCGAACTGGCCGGACGTTCCGGTGACCTCGAACGGCTGGTTGACGATATAATGGAGGGAAGCATCCTTGAAGTAATCGCTGAGCTCTCTGCCATTGATAACGATGTTGCCACTGCCGGCTGCGAGGTAAACACGAGCAACTGCCGATTTACGCCTTCCAAGTGCGTGTTTCTGTTCCATTGGCTCTGTTTAGATTTCGTTTAACTTGATAGGTTTGGGGTTCTGGGCCTGGTGAGGGTGCTCGGGACCTGCATAGACATACAGGTTGCCATAGAGCTTGTCACCAAGACGTGTTTTGGGGAGCATACCTTTGACAGCTCTCCTGATGAGTTCGGCGGGGCGCTTCTGAAGAATCTCCTTGGGCGTGGTGAAACGCTGGCCACCCGGGAAGCCGGTGTAGCTAGTGTAAACCCTGTCGGTCATCTTCTTGCCAAGGAGGCGCACCTTCTCAGCGTTGATGACGATGACGTTGTCACCGCAGTCAACGTGGGGGGTGAAGCCGGGTTTGGTCTTGCCGCGAAGGACAAGAGCCACCCTGGAAGCAAGGCGACCAAGCACCAGATCGGTTGCATCAATGACGACCCACTCTTTCTTTACGGTATTCACGTTGAGCGAGACCGTTTTGTAGCTTTGTGTGTCCACTGTCTTGATCTTTAATGGTTTATAACTAATAATTGCGATCCCTACACATTATAGGGGGCGCAAAGTTAAAAATAATTTCCCGAAGATGCAAAAATTGACTATAATTGTATGATATTATGAATTGAACGGTATGAAAAGAGCATTTGCGATATGCACACTCGCCGCAGTCATCCTCGCAGGAGCGACGTCCTGTGAGAAAAAGTTCAACAACAGCAAAAGCGAATCGGCCTCCCTCTATGTCTACACCAAATCCGGAGTGGACGTCGGAGAGGAACAGGCCACGCTTCACGGCGAACTGACCGTCTACGCCGGAGACATCGACAATCTCTGGGAAAAGATAGGATTCGAATGGGGCTCCGACCCCAATCTCAACTCCTACGACACCGTCTACGCCAACGATGCCGAGGGAGAAGGCGACGACACCTCGCAATGGAAAGGCTTCCGTTCCAATATTTTCGGCCTTACGCCTGCTACCGTATATTATTATCGCGCATTCTTCATCAGGGAAGGCAAAAGGGAGCGCGGCAAGATCCTCTCGTTCAAGACTCTCTCGCGCAAGGTGACAAGCATCCTGATCACCCCGGCCAGCTACACCCTCAAGCTCGGTTCCGAAGAGACAGTGCAACTGACCGCTTCGGTCTATCCGAGCGACGCGTCCGACCTCAGCGTCAAATGGTCTTCAGACAACCCCTCGATAGCCTCCGTCAGCGAGACAGGCCTTGTGACGGCAAAGATGTCAGGTTTAGCCAGAATTATGGCAAAGTCCGTCCTTACCCCCAACGTTTACGAGGAATGCGAAATAACTGTCAATGCGGCCCCTGAACCCCCTCCTGAAGGTTCGGTGGATATGGGGCTTCCGAGCAAAGTCCTTTGGAGAGACCGCAACCTCGGAGCCTCCTCTCCGTCCGGCACGGGCACCTACTACGCCTGGGCCGAGACCTCCGGCAAGGCCAGCTACACCACGGGCAACTACTTCTGGGCACAGGAAAGCGGATGGGACTACCCGTCCAGATATAGCGGCAACGGTTCCTGGGGCAACGGCGGCGACAAGATGTGGTTCCTGAAAGACAAGAATTATGAAGACGATGCCGCCAGACAATCTCTCGGCGGCTCGTGGAGGGTTCCTTCCGGAGCCGAATTCACGGAGCTGAAAAACAACTGCACGATTACGGCAGTCTCGGGAGGCTTTAAGTTCAAAGCCAAGAATCCCGACAAGAACGGCAACTACAATGAACTCTTCTTCCCTTTCAACGGCAGGATAGACGGGACCACGTCCGGTTACGAAAGCGGCGACGACTATTATGGGGAATCGCAGTGCTACTTCTGGATAGATGAGCTCACTTATTACACCAGCGGCAGCCAATACTATTATGTCTATGCCTACGCCGAACATATCTACAAAACATCTTCAGGCGAGTCGCTTACGGAATATAAGAGAATACCCCGCTGCTACGGTATACAGATTCGCCCCGTGTGCAATTAAAAAATTACGACATAATGAAAAGATTTCTTATTCTCTGCGCCTGCCTGGCGGTGTTTCTCGCCGGCGCAACCGCCTGCAAGGACAGGTTCAACACCAAAGGTGCCGTAGTTGCCAAATCGATATTCATCGAGACCAAAGGAGTGGACGTTTCCGGCGATACGAAATTCATAGCCGAGATGCATGCCCTCGTGGCCAACTCCGTCGAGCTGACTGCCGAGTCCTTCGAAAAAGGCGACATCGGCTTCGAATATGGAAAGAAAATGGACCTTTCGGGCGAAGTGACCAAGGTGGAGGCCGACAGCTGGTGGATTGACGAGGAGGACCTCCTCGGGAGGAAAGGCTTCTCCGGCCGTGCTATGCCCCTGCCGCCGAGCGAGATTTTCTATTACCGTGCCTTTTTGAAGAAGGACGGCAAGACGGAATACGGAGTCATCTACTCCTTCCGCACCGACGACGCTATGGTCATAGCCGTCTATCTCGACCGGAACGAAGCGACGCTGACGCTGGGCGAGACCGACAATCTCCAGCTTACTGCGACCATCGATCCCCTGACAGCCATCAACCGGGAAGTCGAATGGAGCAGCAGCGACGACAAGGTGGCTTCCGTCAGCAGCTCCGGCCTTGTGACTGCGCACAAGCCGGGCAACGCCAATATTACGGTCACAACGCAGGAAGGCGGCAAGACCGCGACCTGCAAGGTGACGGTCAAGGGTCCCAGTCCGAAGGCAGTCGATCTCGGCCTCTCCGTCAAATGGGCTGACATCAATATCGGAGCGATGAGCGAGTCGGATCCCGGCTGCTACTTTGCCTGGGGCGAAACGAAAACGAAAGATACTTACAGCATATTCGGCTATCCTTATCATATGTCCGGCGACAAGAACCCTCCGGCCGTCCTGACTGCCGACGTAGATGCCGCCACTGTCAATCTGGGCTCACCCTGGCGTATGCCGACAAAGGCAGAATACGAAGAACTGCTCAGCAGCTGCACCTGGGAAAAGACATCCGTAGGCGGCCGTGAAGGATGGAGAGCGACAAGCAACGGCAAATCAGTTTTCTTCCCGATGGGCGGATATATGGACGACAATAATCTTTTGTACGACGGCGAAAAGGGTCATTTTTATTCCGCCACCCACGATCACGGTCCAAAGGCAAACGATACAGACTATTGCTTTGTCTATATTTTCAACATCGACGGGAACGAATGCCGTATCCACGGCGGTGTCAACGGAGCCGTTGGCCGCAGCGTCCGTGCCGTCCGGCCGTAAAAACATCTGCAGTTGAAGATCGGTGACATAGACCTCGGGGTGCGGCCGGTGCTGCTGGCCCCGATGGAGGACGTGACGGACGCGTCCTTCCGCATCCTGTGCCGTGAGGCCGGCGCGGCGATGGTCTTCACCGAGTTCGTCTCCTCCGACGGGCTCATCCGCGATGCCCGCAAGGCCATCGCGAAGATGGTGACCTCGCCCGAGGAGGCGCCGGTCGGCATCCAGATCTACGGCAACCTGCCGGAGGCGATGGTCGATGCCGCGAAGATGGCGGACCGTGCCGCGTCCATCGCGGGAGGCCACGGGGCCGACGTCATCGACATCAACTTCGGCTGCCCGGTCTCGAAGATCGCGGGCCGCGGTGCCGGCAGCGGAATGATGAGGGAGCCCGACAAGATGGTCGCCATCACGAAGGCCGTGGTCGAGGCCGTCGGCAAGCCGGTGACGGTCAAGACGCGCCTCGGCTGGGACGAGGGCTCGAAGATCATCGTCGAGCTCGCCGAGCGCATGCAGGACGTCGGCATAGCGGCCCTCACCATCCACGGACGCACCCGCTGCCAGATGTACAAGGGCGAGGCCGACTGGACGCTCATCGGCGAGGTCAAACGCAACCCGCGGATGCACATCCCCATCATCGGCAACGGCGACATCAACTCCGCTTCCAAGGCGCTGGAGGCCTTCGAGCGCTACGGCGTCGACGGCATTATGGTCGGGCGCGCGAGCTTCGGCAGGCCGTGGATCTTCTCCGAGATCCGCCGCCTGCTCGACACCGGCGAGCCCCTGCCGCCCCCTGGCGTCCGCGAGCGCGTT
>JAFZME010000055.1 GCA_017553405.1 Bacteroidales bacterium | reverse complement strand
CGCCCTTACGGCTCGGACAACCGTTATGTCGGCCACGGCGGACCCGGAGACCACGGCCACGGTCCGGGAGGTCCCGGTCACGGCGGGCCCGGCTACGGAGCTCCGGGCCACGGCGACGGGCACCATATTCCCCCGCACCACAGGGACTTCGTTGACCACGGCCACGCGTCGCGCTACTACGCCAGGGGCCCTCACTACTTCGGCTACCGCGTGCGCGTTCTGCCTACCGGTTATATCCGCCACCACCTCTGGGGGCTCGACTACTACCTCTATGACGGAATATACTACCGCTTCTGGGATGGCTTCTATCATATCTGCAGGCCGCCGTTCGGGCTGATATCCTCCGCAATAGATGCAGCGCTCCTCTCCCTCGTAAGGTTCAGCTACTACAACACCTATTACCGCACCTATAACAATATATACGAGAACTACGCGACCATTGATGAGCAGAACAGGGTTATCGCCAACAACAACGCCATCATCGCCTCGCAGAACAACGCGATAGCTCAGGCAGCCCCGACGGCACAGGCCGCGGCCTCGCTCGCCACAAGCCTCGGACTCATCCAGAGCTACGCCGGCGCCGACACCCAGTACTACTACCAGGACGGCGTGTTCTACATAGTCGACAAGAACGGCAAGTACGTCACGATAGTCCCTCCGGCCGGAGCCCTCGTCGAGACCCTCCCGGACGACTACCAGACCATCACCCTCAACGGCGACACCTACTTCCAGGTCGACAACACAGTCTACCGCACGGTCGTCGTCGACGGCGCACCCCTCTTCGAGGTCCTCGGCCAGTTCCCGTCATAAACCCCTCCTTTTTTATAGAGAAGTCTTTCTGTCACGCGGCAGAAAGACTTTTTTTTGACATATTTTTAGTATTTTTGCCAAGATATTATAACAATTGACAAATATGAAAATCAAAACTCTTATCGTAGCGCTCGTCGCTATAGTTCTCGCCGGCTTCTGTGCCGTTTCCTGCAAGAATGCCGCCAACAAGATCACCTCACTCATTCTCGAAGACACCACCTGGAAGTACGTTTCCGAGGGCGCCTGTGAGTACACTATCGAATTCACGTCAACTAAAAATTGCAAAATTACTCTCGTATTTACAGAGCACCCCGAGAATCCGGTAAGCTCAACTGGTGTATATAAGGTTGACGGAGTCAGCGTTCACATTGACTGGGATGACCCGGATCTTATCGGCGATGAATTCAACGATGCAGCATTAATCCTCAATGATCTGGTATTTGTATCACACTCAGAATCAGGAGACACCTACTACACTTTCAAGAAACAGAAATAATCAAGTTCAATGAAAATCAAAACTCTCCTTATAGCGCTCGTCGCTATCGTGGTTGCGGGATTTTTCGCGACCTCCTGCAACAAGGACGAAAGCCTTGTCGGCACGACCTGGAAGTATGAACAGTTCAATCATCGCAAGACCGTCAAATTAGACTCTAAAGACGGTTGTACCTATATTATGGAGCAATATGATGGTGGAACGAATTCCTGGTCAACGATAGAATCCAAAGGCACCTACATCCTCAATGGCGAGGATATCACTTTCCTCTGGCTGACCAACCTTGAGTATGTCGGCGAATGGAAAGATTGCAAAGTTAAAGGTAACGTAATGACTGTCGTCATTGACGATGAGGAATGGAAACTATTAAAGCAATAAACCAATAAATCTATGCAGATCGTATCAGTTACCGGCAGGGAGATCCTCGATTCCAGAGGCAACCCTACCATCGAAGCGGAAGTCATTCTCGACTCCGGTTTTGTAGGCGCCGCGGCTGTTCCTTCGGGAGCATCCACAGGCGAAAATGAAGCTCTCGAGCTTCGCGACGGCGACAAGAGCCGTTATCTCGGCAAGGGCGTTCTCAAGGCAGTGGCCAACATCAACGAGAAGATCGCCCCCGCGATTGTCGGAATGGACGCCACAGAGCAGAGGCTCATCGACAAGACGATGATCGAGCTCGACGGCACCCCCACCAAGTCGAACCTCGGCGCCAACGCCATCCTCGGTGTCTCCCTCGCAGTGGCCAAAGCCGCCGCGGCTGAGCTCCAGATACCCCTCTACCGCTACATCGGCGGCACCAACACCTACGTCCTTCCCGTCCCGATGATGAACATCATCAACGGCGGCGCCCACTCCGACGCTCCCATCGCGTTCCAGGAGTTTATGATCCGCCCTGTCGGCGCGAAGAGCGAGGCTGAGGCCGTACGCATCGGCGCAGAGGTCTTCCACGCCCTCCAGAAAGTGCTCAAGGGCCGCGGCCTGTCGACCGCTGTCGGCGACGAAGGCGGTTTCGCCCCGAAGCTCAAGGGCATCAACGACGCTCTCGACTGCATCATCGAGGCCATCGAGAAGGCCGGCTACAAGCCCGGCAAGGACGTCACCATAGCTATGGACTGCGCCGCTTCCGAGTTCTGCTTCAAGGGCGAGGACGGCAAGTTCTACTATGACTACAAGCAGCTCAAGGACGGCAAGAAGAAAGACCCTCGCGGCCGCAAGCTCTCTTCCGACCAGCAGATAGCCTATCTCAAGCAGCTCATCACCAAGTACCCCATCGACTCCATCGAGGACGGCCTCAGCGAGGAAGACTGGGAAGGCTGGGTGAAGCTCACCAAGGCCATCGGCGACCGCTGCCAGCTCGTCGGCGACGACCTCTTCGTGACCAATGTCAAGTACCTGAAGAAGGGTATCCAGATGGGTGCGGGCAACTCCATCCTCATCAAGGTCAACCAGATCGGCTCCCTTTCCGAAACCCTCGATGCCATTGAGATGGCCCACCGCCACGGCTACACGACCGTCACCTCCCACCGCTCCGGCGAGACCGAGGACACGACCATCGCCGACATCGCCGTCGCGACCAACAGCGGCCAGATCAAGACCGGCTCCCTCAGCCGCACCGACCGTATCGCCAAGTACAACCGCCTTATGAAGATCGAGCTCGAGCTCGGCGAAACGGCGGCCTACGGCTACGAGAAGCTTCGCTAGCGTGGAGCATAAGTAGTTACAGTACAATTACTTACGTAAAACCCCTTATGCTATTTTACATAAGGGGTTTTCTATAAATTATTGATTAGCAAATGAATACGCTCCACGCTCATTGTCCGCGGCGGGAGAGGAGGTCTGCATAGAGGGCGACGAGGGGGTAGAGACCAAGGCGGGCGGCGAGCTGGACGAGGCGGGTGCGGAGCGGGAGGAAGCGGTTCTTGAGGATGTAGCCGTTCGCTTCGGGGTACCACTGCTTCCAACGCTCATAGCCTGGCTTGCCGTCGAAAAGGAACGGGAGCTTGAGGGAGAGCTTGAAGAAAGCGATGAACTCCGGCTCCACGCGGCCCTCCAGAGCGGCGAGGACGCGATCCGCGTTGAAGCGGATGTCGTCAAGGCGAGATTTCTCGACTTCGCTCGAAATGACAGAAGGAGAACCCGGTAGGACACCAGCGTGGCTGGCGGAGGCAGAAGAGGGACCGGCGGAGGCAGAAGAAGCGCTGGCGGAGGCAGAAGAGGGACCGGCGGTGAAGGCGGAGGGGTTGGTCCTCATATAGTGGTAGAGGGGGACGGGGACGCGGACGGGGCGGACGGAGTGGAGAGCGAGGAGAATCATAGTCATATCCTCGCCCATCGAATGGCCGTCGGGGAAGAGGACGCCGGAGCGCTCGTAGACGCTGCGGGCGACGAGCTTGTTCCAGACGTTGTATTTCATCCTGCCGGAAAGGAATCCCTCGCGGAGCATACGGCCGGAATCCGAGAATGCCGGGTTGTCAAGCACGCGCGACGAGGACTCGGTCTCGAGGTAGAAGTCGCAGTAGGCGTAGTCGGCGCCGTTGGTCACGGCGGCGGTCCATAGCGTCTGGAGGGCGTTCTTCTCGAGATAGTCGTCCGAATCGCAGTGGTAGATGAAGTCGCCGGTTGCGGCGGCGAGGCCGGTGTTGCGGGCGGCGGGAAGGCCGCGGTTGACCTCGTGACGGAGGATTTTCACGTCACGGGAAGGGTGGCGGGAGACCACGTCGCAGAGGACGGAGGCGCTGCCGTCGGGGGAGGCATCATCCACAAATATGAACTCCACGTCGTCCAGGCTCTGGCCGAGCAGGGACTCGGCGCAGCGGCCGATAAACGCCTCCACTTTGTAGAACGGTATTATAACTGAGACCTTCACTGAGCACAAATATAGCATTTTGACGGGAATTTCTTATCTTCGCGTCTAATATGAGACTTCTCATAGTAGCAGACGGATTCCGCGGCGGCGCATCTTTCCAGGCACGCACCCTCGCCACCCTTCTTTCAGACAGGGAGGAGGTGGCCCTTATGCTCATAAGGCCGGAGAAAGACCTCTACATCAATGTGCCGGGAGTCAAGCTCATCCTTCTGGAATATCCCTACAAGAGAGGCCGCATCGCCAAATTCTTCTCCGAGCTCAAGACCATACGTAAAGCCATCGCGGCATTCGCGCCGGACAAGGTCCTTTCCTTCCTCAACTCCGTGAGCCCGAAAGTGCTCCTCTCTATGACCGGGATCGGGATTCCCGTTGTCGTGAGCGAGAGAAACGACCCCTACGCCGACCGCGCGGCCGGCAAGCCGCTGAACAATTTCCTCTGGTGGCTTTCCTACCGCAAGGCAAGCCACGTGATCTATCAGTTCGAGAATTTCCGGAAATTCTTCCCGGGCAAATACCGTTCGCGCCGCACTTCCGTCGTCCCGAATATCGTGCTGCCCGCCGCGGCGAAGAAGAAATGGCCCGCGGAGATCGACGGCTCCGTCCCCCACGAGGGACCGGTCCGCATAATAGCCGTCTCGGCACTTGCCGAAAGGAAGCGCCTCGACCGCCTGCTCAACTATTTCGCCGAGATCCATAAAGCCTGCCCCGCCACAGTCCTTTCCATCTGCGGCGACGGGCCGCTCCGCGACCTGCTCGAGATCCACGCCGAGACACTCGGCATCAAGGACCACGTCCGCTTCGAGGGCAACGTCACGGACGTCCAGAAAAGGATGGCCGCGTCCGACCTTTTCCTGATGACTTCCGACAGGGAAGGCTTCCCCAACGCCCTCGTGGAGGCGATGTCGGCCGGCCTGCCCTGCGTGATGCTCAAATGCCACGAAGGCCTTTCGGAAATAATCCGCCACGGCTACGACGGCTTCCTCCCCGAAAGCGACGAGGCGTTCGTGGGGATAGCCATCAAGCTCTGCCGCTCCGAGAAGCTCCGCAAGATGACGGGCGAGAGGGCGGCCGCGGTGGCCGACAAGTTCTCCCCGGCGAAGATCCTGCCGCTCTGGAGGGCGGCCCTTGGCCTGAAAGGGGAAGCGGCCGTGATTTTCGAAGACAATATGTTCGACAGGAAAGGCGCCTTCAATGCCAAGACGGCGAGGGCCTACGCCCTGTCGTCCGTGGTTCCCTATCAGGTCGACACCTATCTGATCCAGACATTCTACGGCCCCCTTGTGAGCCTGTTTCTCGGCAAGCGCAAGACCGTCACCGGCAGCATAGAGGTGGAGGAAGAGGATATGAGCAAGATGGACGTGCTGACCATAGGGCGGCTCGTCGTCAGGATTATCCCGCACCGCTATTCCATCCTGGACCACTTCCTTTTCTTCAAGTTGAAGATGAGGCCGCTGCTGTTCCCGCGTTTCCTGAAAAAGTGCGCGCGAATCACCGAAGGCTACAAGATTGTCACCGTCCATTCGCTCGAAGGAGCGATTGTCGGAATGGAGGCCAAACGCCGTTTCGGCATCCCTTATTTTGTCACCTGGCACGGCTCGGACATCCACACCAAACCATATAAATATCCCTGCATCAAGGCCCTCACCGCGGATGCGATAGCGAAGGCCACCCTCAATTTCTTCGTCAGCCGCGACCTCCGGGACAAGTCGGAAAGACTCTCCGGCGGGCGGAAAGCGGTGCTCTACAATGCCGCGGACAGTATATTCTACACCAGAAGGAAGGGGAGCGTGGATTCCATCAAGAAAGGGATGGGCATATCCCACAAGACAGTGGTCACTTTCGCAGGCAATCTTGTAGAGATCAAGAACGCCGCCCTGCTGCCGGACATCTTCAGGGCCATCGCGGCCAAACGGCCCGACACCGCATTCGTGATAGCCGGCGACGGAAAGCTGCTCAATTATGTGGAAAAGAGCACGAAGGACCTTTTCTGCGTGTTCCTCGGCAGCGTGGAAAAGGAAGAGATGCCGCTCATCCTCAACATCACCTCGGTCCTGATACTCCCGAGCAAGGACGAAGGGCTGCCGCTGGTGGTGCTGGAGGCACAGCGCTGCTCGGCCGCGGTGGTCGCGTCCCGCGTCGGCGGCATACCGGAGGTCCTGCCCGACAGGTTCACCGTGGTGCCGGGGCCCGATTTCGTGCAAAGATTCGCCGACAGGGTGGTGAATATGCTTGACAATCCACCGGCTCCGCACCCCGAAAGGGTACGCAGCTGGGAGACCACCGCCCGCGAAGAGGCGGCCTTCTACGAAGAATATGTTTGAAAAACTCATAAGAAGGATTATCGAGGAGACGCCCGTCGGGGGATGGCTCCCGGACAAGCTGTACCTTTCCCTGCAGTATCGCTGCAGGATGGGCCGGAAGCTTCACCTTGACAATCCGCAGACCTTCAACGAGAAGATCCAGTGGCTCAAGATCCACGACCGCAACCCCCTCTACCCGACACTTGTAGACAAGGTCGCGGTCAAGGAGTGGGCGGCGGCGAAAATCGGGGAAGAGTACATCATCCCGACGCTCGCGGTCTGGGACAGCGTCGATGAGATCGACCTCGACGCCCTGCCGGAGCGTTTCGTGCTCAAGTGCACCCACGACAGCGGCAGCGCCGTGCTCTGCACGGACAAGGCGTCCTTCGACCTGGAAGCTGCGAAGAAGCGGCTCTCAGAGCGCCTCGCGCTCGACTACGGCGCCCGCTTCCGCGAGTGGCCCTACTCGAAGGTGCCGCGGCGAATATTAGTTGAGAGATTTCTCGACTCCGGCTCCGCCTCCGCTCGAAATGACAAAGAAGATTCTCGAAATGACAACATTGTCATCTCGACCAAGGACCAAGGGTCCGCGCGGAGAGATCTCAGCGACTACAAGTTCTTCTGCTTCAGCGGGAAGCCGGAGCTGCTGTTCATTGCGACGGAGCGCAACAACCCTCTCACGGAGACGCGCTTCGACTTCTTCGATGAGGAGTTCCGCCACATCGACGTGCGCAACGGGCACCCCAACGCCGACGTGCCGCCGCAGAAGCCGGAGGGGTTCGAAGAGATGAAGCGGCTCGCCGCAACGCTCTCCGAAGGCCTCCCCTTCGTGAGGGTTGACTTCTACGAAGCCGACGGCAAGGTCTACTTCGGCGAAATGACTCTCTACCACTGGAGCGGCCTCCGCCCCTTCGAGCCCGAAGAGTACGACCTCACCTTCGGTAAAATGATAAAACTCCCGTGATATGGATATCGTTATCACCTACGTCAACGGCAACGACCCGCTCTGGCAGGAGGACTTCAAAAGAGCCGTCAACATCCCTGCCGTCACAAAGCGCTACCGCGATATGGGGACTTTTCCTTACCTGTTCAGAGGTATTGAAAAATGTATCCCCGAAGTCGATAACGTCTTCCTGGTGGTGGCGAGAGACTCGCAGGTGCCGTCCTGGATCGACCGCAGCAAGGTGAAGGTAGTGACTCACGCCGACATCATCCCGGCGGAGAAACTCCCGCTGTTCAACAGCTGCGCAATCGAGCTGTTCCTCCACAAGATTCCCGGGCTCGGGGAGGAGTTCCTTTATTTCAACGACGACTGTATTCCGCTGGCTCCGTTCTCCATAGAAGATTTTTTCCGCTCGGGAAAGATTGTCATCGGTTTCGGGAAGCATATCCTCACGTTCGCGGAGTTCAAAAAACAGTGTCTCCGCTCAGACCGCCTCGCAAGGAAGGCCGCGGGAATTAACGCCGGGCTTTTCTTCGTCAGGCCCCAGCACACCTGCACGCCGATGTTCCGGAGTGAGAGTGAAAAAGCCTTCCGGAGAGTGGAAAAAGAGCTTCTCAGGTCAGTCACTCCGCTCCGCAGCGGAAACAGCATCAACCAGTATTTCTTCACCGACTACTGCCTCTTCACCGGCAAGGCCATCGACAGCAGGCGCCCTTCGAAGAAATTCTCGCTCCAGCTTTCAGGGCCTGATATCGTTGCGGAATTCATCACTAATCCCGGGAATATGAAAATGATCTGCATCAACGATGCGAAAATCCCGGATGAACAATACGAGTACTACCGAAAAGCCGTCCTTGACGCCTTCGCAAGGCGATTCCCGGACAAGTCCGGGTATGAATTATAAAATCATTCCGTTATGAAAAAAATACTATTTCTCTCCGTTATCGCTCTCGCTGCCATTGCCTGTGGAAAAAAACACGCCGCCAGGCCGGTGCCTTATCTTGACACCTCTGCTCCGATCGAGGAAAGGGTAGAAGATGCCCTGTCCAGAATGACCACTGAGGAGAAGGTGGCGATGCTCCACGCGCAGTCGAAATTCTCCTCCGCAGGCGTTCCGCGGCTCGGCATTCCCGAGGTGTGGTGTACCGACGGCCCTCACGGCATTCGTCCGGAAGTGCTCTGGGACCAGTGGGAGCAGGCAGGATGGACCAACGACTCCTGCACGGCCTATCCGGCCCTCACCTGCCTCGCGGCGAGCTGGGACCGCGAACTGTCGGCCCTTTACGGAAAGTATATCGGTGAGGAAGCGCGCTACCGCAAGAAGCAGGTGCTTCTCGGCCCCGGCGTCAATATATGCCGCACCCCGCTGAACGGGCGCAATTTCGAATATATGGGAGAGGATCCGTTCCTCGCCTCCGAGATGGTGGTTCCCTATATCAAGGGTGTTCAGGAGAACGGAGTCGCTGCCTGCGTCAAGCACTATGCCCTCAACAATCAGGAGCACAAGCGCCACTTCACCAATGTCACCGTCGACGACAGGACGCTGTACGAGATCTATCTGCCGGCATTCAAGGCGGCCGTCGAGAAGGGCGGAGCGTGGGCCATTATGGGTTCCTACAATCTCTATGAAGACCAGCACTGCTGCCACAACAAGAAGCTCCTCTGCGACATCCTGAAAGGCGAATGGGGCTTCGACGGGGTGGTCATAAGCGACTGGGGCGGAGTCCACGACGACGACGAGGCCATCACGAACGGGCTCGATATGGAATACGGCACGGGGACCAACGGCCTCTACGGCCCTGCCGAGAACGGCTATGACTACTATCATCTCGCAAAGCCCTATCTGCAGAGGATTCGCGAAGGCAAGGTCGGCACGACCGAGCTCGACGACAAGGTGCGCCGCATCCTGCGGCTGATCTTCCGCACCTCGATGAGGCCGGAAGGCGGATTCGGACGCTTCACCTGCCCCGAACACTACGAGGCGGCCCGCAAGATTGCCGCTGAAGGCACGGTACTTCTCAAGAACGACGGAGTGCTTCCGCTCGCCGACCCCGGGAAGATTCTAGTGGTCGGAGAGAACGCGATCAAGAAGCTGGTGGTCGGCGGCGGCAGCTCTTCACTCAAGACTCAGCACGAAATCACGCCCCTGGATGCTCTCCGCGAGGAATTCGGCGAGGCCGTTTCGTATGAGAGAGGGTATGTAGGTGATGTTGAAGGCTCCTACAACAATGTCTCCACAGGGCAAGACCTGAGCGACGGGCGCAGCCCCGCGGAGCTGATCGACGCCGCGGTCGCCGCTGCGGCGGAGGCCGACCTGGTGATCTTCGTCGGCGGCCTCAACAAGAGCAAACATCAGGACAGGGAGAGCTCCGACCGCCTCGAACTTCCCCTGCCTTACGGCCAGCAGGACGTTATCGAGGCCCTTGCCGCGACGGGCAAAAAGCTTGTCGTCATAAACATCTCCGGCTCGCCCGTTGCGATGCCCTGGGCCTTCCGGGCCAACGCAATCGTACAGGGCTGGTACGGCGGCAGCGAGAGCGGCCGCGCCCTCGCCGACGTGCTGACCGGACGCGTAAACCCCTCCGGCAAACTGCCCTTCACCATCCCCTGCAGCCTCGAAGACGGGCCTGTCAAGAGCGAGAAACAGTACCCCGGCGTGCTGGGCGAAGATGGAATATGGCAGGAAGAATACAGCGAAGGCGTCTTCGTCGGCTACCGCTGGTACGCCTCGAAGGACGTCGCCCCGCAGTTCCCCTTCGGCTACGGCCTGAGCTACACCACCTTTGAAATCAGCGATGCCAAGGTGACCAGAAGCCGTGTCGGCCGGCTCGGCAACTTCAAGGTAAAGTTCACCGTCACCAACACCGGCGACCGCGACGGCGCCGAGGTAGTCCAGGTCTACATCGCTCCGCCCGAGTCGCCTGTCGCCCGCCCCGTCCGCGAGCTCAAGGGCTTCGAGAAGGTCTTCCTGAAGGCCGGCGAAAGCAAGTCCGTCACCATCCATATGTCCTATCAGGACCTCTGCTACTTCGACGCCGACGCCCACAAATGGACCGCCGCTCCCGGCGAATACGGAATCCTCGTCGGCAACTCATCCGAGGAAACCCCTATCTCGCTTTCTATCAGGGCAGTATCTTAGGGAGTAAGTACGATTCCCACCCTGGCTCGTCCGAACCAGGCGGGGATAATGCTTAATGCGGTGTCGGCCACGATTGCGTGGCCGCACTGCATCATTAGGGCTATGTCCTTCCAATCCTCACCGCAGGTCCCAAGCCACTCGACGTGGGCGGAATGCACCCGGAGGGCGTCTATTGCCTCCGGAATATTGTCTCCAAAAACAAAGAAATGCGGCTCCTTAAGACGGGAGGCAAGATAAGCGGCGGAGTTCCCGTAATATGACGCGGGAAAATCCTTGCTGATATAGACAAAGACGGAATCGTCGCTCAGGCGGATATCCATAAGGGCCGTCTGGCCGGGTGTGTCTTCATTGGAAAAGCCGGGGAAAACGAACGCCAACTCGAAAAAATGACGAAGACGCAGGAATAGATCCTTGTCCCGGTTATAAACCTCCGCAGGAGTGCACGGGGGCTCCATTTTTATCCCGAACCATTTGTCCGGAAGGCGGGCCGGCCAGGGCTTTTTCCTCAACATTTTCAATATGGACCCTTCCTTAGGTAAGACGAATCTTACCCTGCGGCCAAGTTCCTCTCCCATAGCGCAGCCGTAGGCATAGCGGAACATCTGTTCGCCAAGGTCTCCGTCCAGGCGGACCACCACCGGGCGGCGGAAAAACGCCTTGACGCGACGGCTCTTCGACAGCGGAATCCTGACCCTGCGGGGAACCTCGAACCCCGGGCCGTGGCGCGACATCATACGCTTTACATCTATGCGGTAATGCCCCCGCGTCAGGAAATCCAACATCCTTTCGTGAATGATATAGTCCGCCTCGCGGATGGAATCAAGGTTGGAATGGCAGACGCTGTCGTCGCGAAGCCTGTATTCGAGCAGGACCTCGGGGATGTTGGCGATTTTCATATAGCGTACCGCCCGGGAATATAATTCATAATCCTCGGCGGCGCTCATATTGATGTTGAAAACGATCCCGAAACTCTCCAACATCCTTTTATTGAACATCACGGTGGGGTTGCCAAGGCAATCCTCACGGAGAAAATCCAGATAGAGAGGAGTCGTCACCGGACAAACGGTGAACTCGGTCGGGAACGTGCGGAACCAGGTGCCGCAAATGCCCACATCGGGGTGGCGGCGGAAGAATTCAATCTGGCGCTCGAAGCGGAAAGGATTGGAGATATCATCGGAGTCCATAAAAGCGCAAAGGTCGTTTGCGGCTTCGGCCACAAGGCGGATACGGGCCCTTGTTACCCCAATGTTTTCCTTCATATGGATGACGCGCACCCTCTCGTCCTTATCCGCGTAGCTGTCAAGAGTGCGGATGGTCTCCTCCCGGGTGGAGCCGTCGTCGTATATCACCAGTTCGAAGTGGGGATATGTCTGGTTGAGAATACTGTCTATTGCCTGCTCCAGAAAACCGGGATCAGTGTTGTAGACCGGCATCAGGACCGATATTTTTTCTATTTGCATAGCTTTCTGTGTTCGTAGCGTATCGGCCCGTGAACGGTCCCGAGGTATTGGGGATCCGTGAAACCGGGGATGGTCTTATACCACTGCCACATCTGCCGTTCGGCCTCTTCGCGGTTATAGCCCGTCCCTCCGGGGTGTTCGACAGTCACTCCGCTGTCCACCAGGATCAGGCGGCGGGACATAATGGAAAAATAGGAGAGCGCGACGTCGATCCCCCAGCCGAGCCTGTTGATATTGAGGTCTATCGGGCATATCTTATCCAGAAGGTCGACACGCACCATATGGAACCAGCCCTCCTGGAACCAGCTGCGGCGGATTATTGGCGGCCATTTGTAGCTGCTGTGAATGTGGGACGTCCCCTTCCGGGCGTTGGCCGGCTGATACAGCCCGACGTTGGTGCTGCGGGATATCCGTTCTATTTTGCGCACCAGAGGGAACTCGTTTTCCGGAGATATTTCAAGGTCCGATGTCAGTATTACAACCCAGGGGAAATTGCCCTCCTTTGCTCGCCGCCACGCCTCGTTGACGAGGCCGGAATAGTAGATGTTGTCCAGCGTGACAGCGGTCGGGTGGACGCACGGGGGATTGCTGCCGCTGTCAAGGATCAGAGTCTTGAACCACGGGGAAAGGCGCTCGCTCCACCCGATTGCCTTTTCGTTTTCATCGTGATTGAAAATACAGCACAGTATCCGGTCGGAAGGGACAGGGGTCTTCTTTTTACACAAAAACATTGAATCTAACCGCTGGTCATTCACAAAATTACCGCAAAATAGACAAATAAGCAAATGGAGCCGCTCAATAAATTTTACTATATTTGTAGAATATGAATCCCGAATTGTCAATAATAATTCCCTGCTATAACCAGGCTCCGTTCATTGCAGAGACCCTGGACAGCGTTCTTGCCCAGACCTTGGCGAATTGGGAATGTATAGTTATGGACGACGGTTCCTCCGACGGCTCCGGAGAGATAATAAGGGAGTATTGCAGGAAAGACAGCCGCATCAAATACTATCGCCAGGAAAACGGCGGGGTGAGCCGTGCGCGCAACAATGCCATCCGGCACGCCTCGGGGGAGTTCCTGCTGCCGCTTGACGGGGATGACATCATTGGGCCGACCTACGCCGAAGAGGCGCTGGACTATTTCCGGAAGCACCCGGAGACCAAACTCGTCTACTGCCTCGCCCACCGCTTCGGGGATATGAACGGTCCCTGGGTCCTGCCTCAATATAAATTCGAATGGCTTGTGCTGGAAAATATGATTTTCTGCAGCGCCGTTTTCCGGAAGGCGGATTTCGACAAGACCGAAGGCTACAATGAAAATATGGTAAGCGGACTGGAAGACTGGGATTTCTACCTGAGTCTGCTCGGTCCGCAGGATATCGTGTACCGTATCCCGAAAGTACTGTTCTTCTACCGCACCCGGCAGAACTCCCGCACCAGCGACGCCGACGCTACGGAAAAAGAGCTCACCTGGCAGATAATGACGAATCACCCGGACCTCTACAAGGACTACATCCTGCAATTCCGCCGTTTGCATCGCGAACGTGCCGCCAACCTGACCTTTGAGGAAGAAAAAAAGATCGGCCGCTTCTTTACCAAACAGCTGCGCAAGTCCCGCGAACGGAAACTTCTAAGGCTCTACCGCCTGCCCAAGCAAAAGTAAAATGTCCTCCGTCGCCATAGTCATACCAGCCTTCAAGGCCGACTTCCTTGACAGGACGCTCCGTAGCATCGCCGGACAGACTTGCCGTGACTTCACCGTGTATGTCGGAGACGATGCCTCTCCCGAGAATCTGGAGGTCATAGTGACTCCTTTCGGCAAAGATATGCCGGTCGTGTACAGGCGCTTTGCCGAGAACCTTGGCAGCAGCGACCTTGTGCGGTCCTGGGAGAGGGTTCTGGACCTTGTAGAAGAGGACTGGATATGGCTGTTCTCGGACGACGACATAATGCCGGAGGATGGAGTCGGGCGCCTGCTGGATGCCGTCAAGGCCAATCCTGGCAGGGACTTCTTTCGCTTCCCTCTGTCGTTGATCGACGGGGACGATTCCATTACCCGCAAGGGGCCGGAGCTGGAGCCCGGGATCACCTCGGCCCAGACCCTGCTCACCGACTATTTCCGCGGGAAAAGCGACTCCGCGGCCTGCGAATATGCTTTCTCGAAGTCGCTGTTCCAGCGCCTGAGGATGGTCCACTTCCCCGCCGCGTGGTGCGCCGACGTCGCCACCTGGTTCAGCTACGCTTCTTCTGCGAAAGGTGTTGTCAACATCCCCGGCAAGCCGGTCCTGTGGAGAAATGTGGAAGGTGTCAACATCTCCTCCACCGCCGGGCTCCACCAGGTAAAGATGCAGGCCCTTATCGGGTTTGTCGTCTGGCTCCGGGCCCACTGGGACGGAAAAGCCGACAAGTACTTCTGCAGCTCCTTGAGACACTACCTGGAGACTAATCTAAGAATATCCTTCAGGGGAGAATACACCAATGCGGACCTGCTCTCCCTTTGCAAGGCTTTTGCCGGATTCAGCCGGTTCCGCGCCCTGAAAATATATCTTAAATATCGGAAAAGATGAAAATACTCATTTCCCTTCCCTATATTCCATATCCTTTGGATACCGGCGGCAACCAGGCTGTTTTTTCTATGCTTGATGCCCTGCGACGGGAGCACGATCTCACGCTCGCCATCAGGTGCAGGCCAAACAAGGAATCCGAAGCGCTGGCAAAGGCTCTTCCTGATGTAAAAGTGGTAATGATGCCCTGCCGTTCCAGGATAGAACTCCCCGGACTGGGATTCAAGGGGACTAAATTCAGGTTTACCCGCTACGTCGCCTCATCCTTTACCAGAAAGTACTTTCGCTATCTGGAGAGGCACTCGGCCGACGACCTGCTCGCACCCCAGACGGGACGGCGCCGCTCCCCAAGGTTTGTAAAGCATCATATTCCCCTGGATGATTCCCCTTACTTCGAAGCTCTGGCCAAAATGGCCGTGGAGGGGCACTTTGACGTGGTCCAGGGCGAATTCTACGAGAATATTTCACTGGCATACTATATTCCGGAAGGAATAACTACGGTGTTCGTCCATCACGAAATAATGTTCGAGCGCCTGGCAAACGAAATCGCCCTGTTCCCCGACACCTCTGTCGCGGACAGCATCCTTGCCGATAAAGAGAAAGCCTGCGAAGTGGCTATGCTCAGCCATTTCGACCACATTATAACCCTGACCCCGACAGACAGGGACAAGCTTCAGCATCTTCTACCTTCCTCCAACATCATCGTTTCACCTGCTGTGATAAAGTATGGAGAGTTCCTTGAGTTCACTCTATGCACAAACGAGCTGGTCTTCCTTGGCGCGCCCAGCCATCACCCCAACCTGGACGGCATTCTCTGGTTCTGTAAGGAAGTCCTTCCTCTGCTCCGGGACAAGGTTCCCGGCCTGAAAATCCACTGCCTGGGGAAGTGGGGGGAAGTGGGCGCACGGCTGGCAAACATATACCCGGAACTGGCTTTCCCGGGCTATCTGGAAGAAATCGCCCCGTTTATGAACGGCAAAATATCCATCATTCCCATCAGGATAGGCAGCGGAATGAGGATGAAAATGCTGGATTCAATTCAGGCCGGATGCCCCGTCGTCGGGACGACCAAGGGAATCGAGGGGCAGAACTTCACCTCCGGCGAAGACTGCCTTATGGCAGACTCGGCGGAGGACTTCGCCGCCGCCATCCTCCGCCTCGTCGAAGACCCCGCGCTTCAGCGGAAGCTTGCCGAACACGCCGCCGCAACGCTGAAGTCGCTCTATGATCCGGAAGAAATGATCCGCCGCCGCCTCGACTTCTACCGCCGCCTCGCCAGAAAGAAAAAAAAAGTTGCTAACTGATAATTTTTTTGTACATTTGCAGTCCCGCCCGTTGAGGCGGGGTTTCAGGACAAGCTCCCGGAGAGGTGGGTGAGTGGCTGAAACCAGCAGTTTGCTAAACTGCCGTACGGGTAACCGTACCACGAGTTCGAATCTCGTCCTCTCCGCCTAATGAAACAAAAAATCGCGCCAAGTCTACTTGAGCGCGATTTTTCTGTTTCATTTTGGCAAGCCCGCCGCAGGCGGGAGAGATGTCGGAGGGCGCCAGCCCGACGAAATCTCGGAGAGGACGAGATGAAATTATCAGTTCGTATGCAAAATGGCCCTTTTTTGCCTACGAGTCAGTGGTTTTTGCCTGTTCGTATGCAAATAAGGCCCTTTTTGCCTACGAGTTCGATTCCGACGATGTCTACAGGGGCAGTTACTCCAATAAAAATATCCAGCCGCGAAGACACAGATAATATCGTTGACGCGTTTGCAGAAAATTGGCCTTCTAGGGCCTTCTGGATGCAGACGCAGCAAGGGAAAAGGTGTTTTTCCAGAAAAAACCGGACGCGTTTGCAAGGAATCGCCATTCTGTGCGTTCCAGATGCAAACGCGTCCGGCATATACGCGCTATCTCAGAGCCTAGATACGCTCGGCCCGACAGCCCTACTTCTCCAGGCGGACGGCTTCGGTGATGCTGATTTGGCGGCCGTCGCGGAAGGCGGTGACGACGGCGTCCTTGAAGCCGAGGCGGCGGACGGCGTTGAGGCTGCCCAGGGCGTCGGAGTAGCGGGTGAACAGGCCGG
>JAFZME010000054.1 GCA_017553405.1 Bacteroidales bacterium | reverse complement strand
CCGTCGGTCACGTAGTCGTCCTCGTCGGGGGCGACGTCGGTGATGACGGACATCCCGAAGACGGGGATGGAGCTGTGGCGGGCCACAATGACTTCCGGAGTCGTGGACATACCCACCGCGTCGGCGCCGATGGAGCGGAAGAAGCGGTATTCGGCAGGAGTCTCATAGGTCGGGCCGGTGCAGCCGAGGTAGACGCCCTTTCTGAGCGACAGCCCTTGCTCCGCGGCAACTTTCTCTGCGAGAGCGATGAGCTTGAGGTCGTAGGGACGCGTCATATCCGGGAAACGGGGACCGAACTCCTCGAGGTTGGGACCGATGAGGGGGTTGGGGAGGAGGTTGATGTGGTCGCGGATGATCATCAGGTCGCCGATTTCGTAGTTGACATTGCAGCCGCCGGCGGCGTTGGAGACAAACAGGTACTTGATCCCGATGACTTTCATCACGCGGATGGGGAGTACGACGAACTCCATAGGATAGCCCTCATAGAAGTGGATTCTTCCCTTCATCGCGAGGACTTTCTTGCCGCCGAGGATGCCGGCAATGAAACGGCCGTCGTGGCCTATCGCAGTGGAGACGGGGAATCCCGGAATATCGGAGTAGGGGACCGAAATCGGGGAGGCGATACGGTCGGCGAGTTTGCCGAGTCCGCTTCCGAGGACGATGCCGACTTCGGGTTCGAAGCCGCCGAGACGGGCCTTGAGGGCTTCCGCGGCGGAATTGATTCTTTCTATAGCGGTCATAGTTGTGTTATTATTTTTTCGAAGAGTCGTGACATCTTGTCGGCACCGGCGTCAGCGGCTTCCACCACCGCGGCTCCGTCGTTGACGTAGTCCTCGGCGTAGTCGTCGTGGGCTTCGTTGGTGATGATGGACATTCCGAACACGGCGATGCCTGCGTGGCGGGCCACGATGACTTCGGGGATGGTTGACATACCGACTGCGTCGCCGCCGATGTGGCGGTAGAAGATGTATTCGGCAGGAGTCTCATAGCTGGGACCGGTGTCGCCTACATAGACGCCTTCGCGGAGTGAGATGCCCATCTCCGCGGCGATCTTTTTGGCCAACGCAATGATCTTGAGGTCATAGGGACGCGTCATATCCGGGAAACGGGGGCCGAACTCCTCGAGGTTGGGGCCGATCAGGGGGTTGGGCTGAAGCGTTATGTGGTCCTTGATGATCATCAGGTCGCCGAGGCGGAAATCGTAGTTGATGCCGCCGGCGGCGTTGGAGACGAACAGGTTCTTGATCCCGACCTTGATCATCACCCGGATGGGGAGGGTGACGATGCTCATCGGGTAGCCTTCGTAGTAGTGGATGCGGCCCTGCATCGCGATGACGCATTTGCCGCCGAGGTCGCCGACTATGAAGTTGCCTTTGTGGCCGATGGCCGTGGAAACGGGAAATCCGGGTAGTTCGCGGTAAGGGATTGATATCTGGTCGGTTATGCGGTCGACCATTTTTCCGAGACCGCTTCCGAGGACAATCCCGACTACGGGTTTTCTTCCGCCGAGGCGCTCGCGGAGAGCAGCTGCAGCGTTGTCGATCTGTTCAATGAGAGTGGGCATAATCTTAGAACTCTTCCGGATTTTCGGCGGGAGATTCCCTGATGAAAGGCTCATCGTTGGGGAACTTCTCGCGGATGTAGGCGATGACTTCCTCGAGACCTTCGCAGAACTTGTCGAAGTCTTCCTTGTAGAGGAAAATCTTGTGCTTGTCGTAGGAGAACGTGCCGCCTGCTTCGATGCGGCGCTTGCTTTCGGTGATGGTCAGGTAGTGGTCCTTGCCTCCCTTCGTCTCCTTGACGTCGAAGAAGTAGGTCCTCTTGCCAGCTCTCACCGGCTTCGAGAAAACATCCTCTGAATTTCTGTCACGGCCGCGGGTGCCGTCGTAATCTTCCCTGTACATAATAGGTTTTTTAATGATGTTCGTCCACAAATGTAATTAATTTTCCTACAATTAAACTATATTTGCGAAAAATTTGTTCATTATTATGCTGACAAGACGAATGTTGAGAATCAAAGCGTTCAAGGTCCTGTACGCCTCGGTCGAGGACAGGAGTATGACGCTGAAGGGGGTAGAGGCCGGTTTTGCGGCATCCTGCGAGGCGGTGAGAGACCTTTATCTGTTTATGCTTTCGATAATTACGGCGCTCACCGACGCGGAGTCAAAACGTCTTGAAGCAGGCCGCCGGAAGTTCAATCCGACGCAGGAGGACCTCTCTCCCAACGACAAGTTCGCCTCCAACGCCCTCGCCGTCCTTCTCGCGGACGATCCGGACTTCAACAAGATTCTCTCCCGCAAGAAACTTTCCTGGGAGCAGTACGACGTCTTCATCCGCGAAGTCTCCGACACCATCCGTTCAAGAAAATATTTCGCCGACTATATGGCCTCTCCCGAGCGCTCGCTCAAGGGGGACGTGGCCCTTTTCAAGAAGATTTTCGAGCAGGAGTTCGAAGACAGCGACTCCCTCGCCGCCATTCTCGAGGAGCTTTCGATCCTCTGGGTGGACGACCTCGGCTTTGCGCTCGGCGCGTGCCTGAAGTCCCTTTCCGCCATCGCGAAGACCGGCCGCTGGGAGTTCCCGCCCTTGTATCACAGCGAAGAGCTGCTCTCTTCCGGCAAGGATGCCGACAGCGACGCCGTCTTCTCCCACAGGCTTCTTGAAGGAGCCTTCGCCGGCAGGGAGCGCTATTTCCAGATGGTGTTCGATTCGGCCAGGGGCTGGGAGAAGGACCGCCTGTTCAACACGGACCTCGTCCTCATCGCAATGGGCCTTGCCGAAGCCGAACTTTTCCCCGACATTCCCGTCAGGGTGACGATCAACGAATACGTAGAGATTTCCAAATTTTACTCCACTCCCAAGAGCAGCTCGTTCGTCAACGGACTCCTCGACACCCTCATCGTCAGGCTCACGGAGGAGGGGAGGATAGTCAAAAGTCAAAAAGGATTAAATTAGTTTTAAATTATGAAAGCACTCTTTATTCTTCTTCAGGATGCCGCTGCCGCCCCTCAGGGCGCATTGGGCGGAGGTTGGACGATGTGGGCGATGCTCATCCTCATCTTCGTGGTGATGTATGTCTTTATGATCCGTCCTCAGCGCAAGCAGCAGAAGGAGCTTCAGGCATTCCGCAACTCCCTTGCCAAGGGCGACAAGGTCGTCACCGTAGGCGGTATCTATGGCGAGATCGTCGAGGTCGGCGAGAAGACCGTCATCATCCGCGTCGACAAAGACGTCAAGATCAAGGTCGACAAGAACGGCCTGGTCAAGGATTATTCCGAATCCCAGACGGCCCAGCAGCAGTAAGCTGTGCTTAAGAATTTTTTCGAGAAACTGGCGTTGTCCCTCCACCTCGGTGGCAAGGACTGGATCGTGCTGCTTCTCGCCCTGGCCCTTTCCTTCTCCATCTGGCTCATCCACAGCCTTTCCGGGACCTATTCAGGAGTGATGACCGTTCCGGTGGAGGCGGAGTCGAAGATCGAAGGCCGGGCGGGGCTGTCGACGCTGCAGAGCGTCGCAGTGGCCCGCGTCAGGACCACCGGTTTCAACCTGGTCCTTTCCTCCGGCAGGGAGCACCGCAAGCCGGTCCGCATCAAGGTCGACCCTCAGGACCTGCGCCGTATTTCCGGCGACGATTTCATCCTCACCGGCCCCGCCCGCAGCAATTATGTCCGCGACATTTTCGGCGACGGCGCCGTGCTCGAGACATTCCTGAGCGACACCCTCCGCTTCCGTTTCCCGAAGGAAAACCACCGCAAGGTCCCCGTCATCCTAGTCAGCGACATCACCTACAAGGACCAGTTTATGGCGTCAGGTCCGGTCAGGATGGTCCCCGACTCCGTGACTATCTACGGAGAGGCATCCGTCATCGACCCCATCGACGGCATCAGGACGCAGCCGCTTTCCCTTCAGAATGTCCGTCACGACGTCCACGGGGCAGTGAGACTCTCCCGTCCCGAGGGTGTACGCCTTTCGGACGACGATGCGACCTATTCCATCTCCGTGTCGCGCTATGTGGAGATAGTTTCCTCGGTGCCGGTGACGATGCGTTCGGCTCCTGCCGACAGGTCTTTCGACATCCGTCCGCCGGTGGCGCAGGTCGTGCTGAGATGCGCATTCCCTCTGAAGGGGGATCCGTCCGAGAGGGTGTCCGTCTTTGTCGACTTCGATGATTTCGAGAAGTCGGCCACCGGCAGGTGCATTCCCAAGGTCGCAGGCATCTCCGCCGGAGTCATCGACTACAGGATCTCTCCGGAGGTCTTCGATTGTATAGAGATAGGAAAATGAGGACAGTAGCACTCACGGGCGGCATCGGCAGCGGTAAATCGGCCGTTGCCGCTTTTCTGTCTTCCGAGGGCGTGCCGGTCTTCGACTGCGACGCTGCGGCGAAAGCAGTATATGATGAAGATCCGGCTCTTGTCTCCCGCCTTGAAGGGCGTCTCGGCCTCAGGTTGCGCCTTGACGACGGCTCCTTCGACAGGAAGGTCCTCGCAGAAGCGGTGTTCTCTTCCCCGGAGTCCCTTGCCGCCGTGGAGGACGAAGTTCTCCCCGTTGTCCTTGAAAAACTGAATGCCTGGAAGGCGTCTCTCGACTCTCCGCTTGCCGTGGTGGAGTCCGCCACAATCCTTTCCAAGCCGCTTTTCGACGGTTCTTACGACTCGGCCGTCCTGGTCGACGCTCCTGAGCGGCTGCGTTTGGAAAGAGCTCTTCTCCGTGGTGGAATTGCCGGGGAGGACATCCTGAGAAGGATCAGGACACAAAGTTTCGATCGTTCTAAAATCGACGCCGTCATCACGAACGACTCTTCGATGGAGGTGCTCAGAGACCGGGCTTTTTCCGTTTTTGCATCTCTTGTCAAAAAAGTTTAAATTTGTAGTTCTATACTATTGAAAGATATGAAAACAGATCTCAGTAAAATCCTTTCCGTGTCCGGAGAACACGGTCTGTTCCGTTTCCTGGCCCAGGCCCGCAGCGGCGCCATCGTAGAGCCGCTTGAGGGCGGAGACCGCAAAGTCTTCGACTTCCACAGCCGCATCACCTCCCTCGCCGATATTTCCATCTACACCGACAGCGGCGAGCTCAAGCTCAAGGAAGTCTTCCTCAAGATGAAGGAAGTCCTCGGCGACGCCAAGGCGCCAAGCTCGAAAGCCCCCGTGGCTGAAATCAAGGCCCTCTTCGACAAGGCGGTTCCCGATTATGACGGCTCGCGTTTCTATGTCTCGCATATGAAGAAGGTCGTCGACTGGTACAACGGGATTCTCTCGGGTGCGTCCTTCGATTTCGCCGAAGAAGGCGAAGAACCTGCGGAAGAGCCGGAGAAGTAAGGTGCAGACCCTGAAGGTCATAACCCTCGGCTGCTCCAAGAACACGGTCGACACGGCCCACCTTCTCTATCAGCTCAAGGACTCATATGAAATCCTTCCCGCCGAGCAAGAGGGGCCGGTAGACGTCCTGCTGATCAACACCTGCGGTTTTATCGGCGACGCCAAGCAGCAGTCGATAGACACCATCCTCGAAGCAGTCGAGGAGGGGAGCGCAGGGCGTATCATTGTCTTCGGTTGCCTTTCGGAACGCTATGCCGCCGAGTTGCCGGACCTTATTCCCGAGGTCGACGGCTGGTTCGGCGCGAGGGACCTCAAGCCCCTCGTGGAGGCCCTCGGCGGCAAGTACCGCCCTGAGGATGCTCATAAGAGGGTTATATATGACGGTGTCCGCCCGTATGCCTTCCTCAAGATATCCGAGGGCTGCGACAGGCACTGCTCCTACTGCGCCATCCCTCTCATCCGCGGACCGCACAGGTCCGTCCCGGAGGAGACGCTTGTCGCCGAGGCGGAGTCGCTCGCTGCCCGGGGCGTGAAGGAGCTCATCGTCATCGCCCAGGACACGACCTTCTACGGACTAGACCTCTACGGGCAGAGGACTCTCGCCCGTCTGCTTCGCAAGCTCTCGGCCGTCGAAGGCATATGCCGTATCCGCCTCCACTACTCATATCCTCAGGGATTTCCGGAGGATGTGCTGGACGAGATGGCGGTCAATCCCAAGATATGCCGTTATATCGACATCCCTTTGCAGCACATCTCCGACAAGGTGCTCTCTGCAATGCACCGCGGCATAGACGGAGAGCAGACAAGGGATCTCGTCAGGAAGATGAGGGAGAAAGTCCCCGGCGTCGTGCTGCGTACGACTATGATTGTCGGCCACCCCGGCGAGGGCGAGGCGGAGTTCGAAGAACTTCTCTCTTTCGTGAAGGAAGCCCGTTTCGAAAGGCTGGGCGCCTTCACCTATTCGGAGGAAGAGGGCACTTTCGGCGCGGAGAACCTCGCGGACGATGTGCCCGAAGACGTCAAGAAGCAACGTCTTTCCCGTCTTATGGCGCTTCAGGAAGGGATATCGTTGGACTACAACAAGTCACGCGTCGGCTCGGTCGAGACCGTGCTCGTCGACGATTTCTCGGATGGAGTCTTTGTCTGCCGCAGCGAGGCCGAAAGCCCGGAGGTGGACGGAGAGATTCTTGTCCGCTACTCTCCCGGAGAGTTCGGAGACAATCCTTATTCTATTGTAGGAGAGCAGATTGACGTCCGCATCACCGGATGTGACAGTTATGACCTTATAGCTGAAATGGTGAAATGATGAAAAGGACACTCATACTCATTCTGGCGGCTGCCGCCTTTGCGGCCTGTGCTCCCCAGACCTTCTCGGTCAATCTCGAGAAGCGGCAGAAACTTGCCGGGCCCGATGTCGCCGGCAAGAGCGTTTCCGTGTTCTGCACGGGGCAGACTCCGGAAGAGTCCGCCGTTGCGATGTCTATTGCCGAAGGATTCTCCACGGCCCTGGAAGCCGATTATTACGAAGGAGAGAGGGGGATCCGGATATTTGCGGTCGACTCCATCGCCATCACGAGGGAGAACATCATTTCACTGGTGCTCGAAACGGGCAGTGACGTGGTCTTCCTTTTCGTGCCGTATCTCAAGCCGGCCCAACGGGTCGTTCAGGACGGCAAGGCGCAGAGGTCTTTTCCTGTGGAACTGCGCCTTTATGCTTACGACTCGCTTGGCGAGGATTCCGTAAAGCAATACCTTGGCACGACATCTTTCATCGATCCTGACTCCGGATCCGGCCTTTCCGAAGACGGGCTCAAGGCCGCGGAAGGCGTAGGGGCCGCCGCTGCCGAGCGTTTCCTTTCGCAGTGGAGGACCGTCCAGTATTCATTCTACTACGTGTCTTCAATGCGGGCCGCCTGGGACGAGGCGACCGAGGCAATCTCCCGCCTTGACTGGAAGGATGCCGTCGAGAAATGGATGTCACTTCTCGACTCCAAGGGCGCTATGGTGCGTTCCGCCCTTGAGTACAACATCGCCACGGGCTTGCATCTCTCCGGTGAAAACGCGCTGGCTCTCAAGTGGCTGCAGCTTTCCGAGGAAGACGCCACGATGTCCCTGCAGCCCGGACTCCGGAAAAGAATAGAAGCTGAGTTATGAAAAAGATATTTCCTTTCCTGACGCTGGCCGTCATCCTTTCTTCCTGCGTGCTTCCCTCGCAGCGCCCTGCCGCTATTCCCGACAAGCCCGTGACGGTGAAGGTGATGACCATAGGCACGAGCGTCACCGACAGGACCGAGACTTTCGTCGGCTCTCTCGTCGCCGACCGCAGTTCGGTCATCTCCTCGGAATTTCCTTGCAGACTCACTTCAATGAGGGTGAGGAAGGGGCGCAGGGTCGCCGCAGGCGACACCCTTGCCATAGTGTTCTCCCAGTCGCTCGTGAGCGCCAGGGATGCGGCGAAGGCCTCGTACGAGCGCGCGTCCGATGCGCGTGAACGTATAAGGAAGATGCAGGGCAGCGTGAGCGAGCTCCAGACCGTGGAGGTGGAGTCGAAATACGCCCAGGCCCAGGCCTCCTATATGGCGGCCGAGGACGCCCTCTCTTCCTGCAGCATCACCGCTCCGTTCAGCGGCGTCGTCTCGGACGTCTACGCCGAGCAGGGCGTCAGGCTCACGGCGGTCCAGCCTGTCCTGAGGCTTGTGGACCTGTCGTCGATGAAGGTCTCGTTCACGGTCAGCGAGAAGGATCTCGCCTCTTTCAAAAAAGGCACCCTTGTCGGTGTCGAGGTTCCCGCTGCGGGCAGGACTTTCAACGCCGTGATAGAATCGGTCGCCCTCGAGGCCGCGCCCCTGTCCAGGACTTATGAGTGCCTGGCGCGCCCGCAGTCTCCGACTTATGCCCTTATGCCCGGGATGGTCTGCAAGGTCGGCCACAGCATCAGCGCCGGCGGCATCGTCATCCCGGCGTCAGCCGTCAGGACCGGCGAGGACGGACGCTATGTCTGGACCGTCGAGGACGGCATCGTCCAAAAACGTATCATCACCGTCGACGGCTATTCCGGAAGCGGAGTCTCCGTCTCGTCCGGCCTCGGGGAAGGCGACGTGCTCGTCATTTCCGGAGCCCGGAAGATATGCACCGGAATGAAGGTGGAGACTGAAGAATAGTTTTCCGGTATGGCTAAGGGCAGGTACATACGTTCGGCGATCTCGTCATCGAAGCTGATCTACTTCGTGCTGGTCATCCTGCTGGCCACGGGCGTGTATGGCATCTATGCCCTCAATAAGGACGAATTCCCGACCTTTGAGATAAGGGAGGGCCTCGTCGTCGGCGTCTATCCCGGCGCTTCTTCCGAGGAGGTCGAGCAGCAGCTCACAAAGCCGCTGGAAGACGTCCTGTTCTCCTACCAGGAGGTCGACAAGGACACCTATTCCTACTCCCGCAACGGCTACTGCTTCATATTCGTCCAGGTCCACAACAACGTTGACAAGGACAGCTTCTGGTCGAAGATAAAGCTGCGCCTGTCCGCCGAAATGCGGAATCTTCCGCCGGGAGTGCTTGCCGTGGAGGTGCTGGATGAATTCAGTTCCGTTTCAAGCGTGCTGGTCTCGCTCGAGTCCGACGACAAGGGCTATAGCGAGATGAAGGAGCTCGCCGACGAGCTTTGCGACTGCCTGAGAGAGATTCCGGCGCTCGCGAACGCCCGTCAGTACGGCACCCGCGACGAGGAAATCGCCGTCCACGTGGATCCGGAGCGGCTTTCACGCTATGGAATATCCCCGGAGATGCTCATCGCCGAATACGGCAGCGCGGCGGCCCTGATTCCCGGCGGCACTTTCAAGAGCGGCTACATCGACGCACCCATCATAGTCGGCAACACCGTCAGCAGCGAGATGGAGGTCTCCGAGAAGATCATCTACAGCGACCCCGACGGCAATGTGGTCCGCCTTCGCGACATCGCGGACGTGGAGCGCCGTATCGCCCCTCCGTCTTCGTTCGTCACGTCCAATGGCAAGAGCGCCATTATTATTTCCGTGGAAATGAGGCCGGACAACGACATCGTGAAGTTCGGCCGCGAGGTGGACAAGGTCCTTGACAGTTTCGGCAGGTCCCTTCCGCCAAGCGTCCACGTGGCCAAGATTACGGACCAGCCGCAGGTGGTCGGACATTCGGTGTGGTCTTTCCTCAGGGACCTCGTGATATCGATGCTCGCCGTCATCTTCGTGATGATGATGCTCTTCCCGTGGCGTTCCGCGGTCATTGCGTCTTCCGGCGTCCCCGTCTGCACTGCCGTCACCCTTGGCGCGATGTTCATCCTCGGCATCACCCTCAACACGGTCACCCTGGCCGCCCTCATCGTGGTGCTCGGAATGATCGTCGACGACAGCATCATCACCATCGACGGCTACATCGACAGGCTGGGGAAGGGGAAAGCCCCGATAGACGCGGCGGCGACCAGCGGAGCCGAGCTCTTCGTCCCGATGTTCATAGCCACGCTCGCCATCTGCCTGATGTTCTTTCCTATGCTCGGGATTATCGACGGCTATCTCGGCGATTTCATCAAGACCTTCCCGATAGTGGTCCTTGTGGCCCTTACGGCGTCTCTGGTCTATGCCGTGACGGTCGTCCCGTCTATGGAGGTGAGCCTGATTCCCGGCCTCGGCCTGCAGAAGGAGAACTTCTTCAACAGGGGCCAGAACGCGTTCTTCCGCATCCTCCAGAACGGATATGAGAAGATGGAGGTGTTCTGCTTCGACCATCCCGCCGTCACGATGCTTTCCGGCGTCGCCGTGATAGGCCTCGGCGTGTATATGCTGCTGCAGCTCAACATCCAGATGATGCCGATGGCCGAAAGGGAGCTCTTCGCCGTCGAGGTCTATATGGATTCTGGCGGGACTCTGGACGAGACAAGGGCGGTGGCGGATTCCCTGTCGACGCTCTATCTGTCAGATAAAAGGGTGAAGTCGGTCACCTCTTTCATCGGGACCGGCGCCCCGCGTTTCCACGCCACTTATCCTCCGGCCATCCCGTCTTCGCAGTTTGCCCAGCTGATTGTCTGCACCGTTTCTTCCGAGAGCACCAGGGCCATCATCAAGGAGACGGAGAAGGTCTATGAAAACCGCTTTCCCAACGCTCTCGTAAGGGTGAAGCAGATGGACTACCAGGCCGTCCCCGCCCAGGTCGGAGTGCGTTTCAAGGGCGACGACCGGGAGGCGATAGTCAGCCTTTCCGACTCGCTCAAGAACTATCTTTACGGCGTCAAGGGACTGAAATGGGTACATTCCGATTCCGATGAATACGATCCCGTGGTGAGGGTGGTCCCGGATGCCGACGAAGCCGCCCGCCTCGGCGTCAGCCGCGCTCTTCTTTCGCTTTCGCTGGCCGGCAATTTCAACGGCCTCCCCGTAGCGACGCTGTGGGAGGGGACAAAGCCCGTCCCGGTCAGGATCTATTCCGACTCGGTCAGCGACGATATGGGCTACGACGCCGTCTCGTCGCAGCTGGTCCCGACTTCGGTGCCCGGAGTGAGCGTAAGGCTCGACCAGGTCGCCTCCGTGGAGCCGGACTGGACTCCTCATTCAAT
>JAFZME010000053.1 GCA_017553405.1 Bacteroidales bacterium | reverse complement strand
GAAGATGCTGGCCACGGGTCCGCGGGTGTTGCGGCAGACTTCCTTTGCTTTTTCAATACCGCCTTCCTTGAGAGCAGCCTCTACATCTTCGAGGAGCTTCTGGGTGTTGGTCTTGGAGAACAGGAGGTAGAGAATACGCTCGATGGAAAGTGCAAGACCGAGGATAAGGCAGATGATAACGAGGGACATGAAGCCTGCGCCGCCTTCGATGAATTTGGTCTTGAGGGCCTGGTGGAGAGGAACTTCCTCGCCTGAACCTGCAAAGAGGTCGACGGGAGCTTCTGCAACTTCTTCAGCTTCGGGAGCTTCGGGAGCAGCCGGGGCCTCGTCCTGAGCGAAAGCGATGGAGGCTGTGAGGGTCATGATGCCCGCTGCCGCCAAAAACATAAAAAACTTTTTCATAATGGTTTTTGAGTGTTTAATGAGTATTTTGTTGTTTAAATGATTCCAAAACCGGGGCAAGTTAAAAATTTTTTTTCAAGATAGCAATATTTCGCCCCTAAGATTTTGCGAGAGGGCGTTTTTAACTATCGTGTTGTCCTGCGTTATCCCCATAAGAACAAAGAGTTTGGCAAGTGTGCTTTCGGTGGTGCCGTCAAGCCCGGAAACGACGCCTGCCTCCTTGAGTTTGCGCCCGTTGTCGTAGATGTCCATATCGACACCTCCCTTGAGGCACTGGGTGACGTTGACGAGGATCTTGCCGCTTTCGGAGGACTCCCTGACGATGTCGAGGAACCAGTCCTTGGCCGGCGCGTTGCCGCTGCCGTAGGTCTCGATGATGACCGCCCTGGTCTCTTTGCCGAGAAGGAAGTGGCGGACGATTTCCGGGGTCATACCGGGGTGGAGCTTGAGGACGGCGACGCGCGTGTCAAGCGCGGTGCTGACCTTGAGCGAAGAATCCCAGTCGGCGGGACGGCGGATGAAGGAGGTGTTGTAGCGGATGTTGATGCCGGCTTCCGCTAGGGGAGGGTAGTTGGGGGATATGAACGCTGAAAATGCTTCGGAGCTCTCCTTGACGGCCCTGTTGCCGCGCAGGAGGAGCGAGCCGAAGAAAATGCAGACTTCCGGGACGATGGCGCGGCCTTCGGAGTCGGTCGCGGAGGCTATCTCGACGGATGAGATGAGGTTCTCCTTGCCGTCGGTGCGGGGGACACCGATGGGGAGCTGGCTTCCGGTCAATATCACGGGCTTGGTGAGGTCCTTGAGCATAAAACTCAAGGCGGAGGCCGAATAGGCCATCGTGTCGGTGCCGTGGAGGACGACGAATCCGTCGTAGGTGTCGTAACGGTCCCGAATCAGTTCGGCCAGCCTGATCCACATCGAAGGCTCGATGTCGGAAGAGTCGATCAGGGGGTCGAAGGCCACGGAATCGATCCTGATGGCGAATTTGGCCAGTTCGGGGACCTGGTCGAGAATCTGTGAAAAGTCGAACGGGACCAGGGCTCCTTTCTGAGGATCCTGTTTCATTCCGATGGTGCCTCCCGTGTAGATCAGGAGTATGGATGCCTTGCGTCCTTTCATATCTTGAAAAGTTTTTCTGCTGATTCCGTGGTGACGGCTTCGACCTCTTCGGGGCTGAGGCCCTTGAGGAGGGCGACTTCGTTTGCGATAAGCGGGAGATAGGCGCTTTCGTTGCACTCGCCGCGGTGTGGTGTCGGGGCGAGATAGGGGCAGTCGGTCTCGAGGAGTATTTTTTCGAGGGGAATCTTCTTGACCGTCTCCCGGAGGGAGGCGTTGCGGAAGGTGACCACACCTCCTATCCCGACGGCGAAATCGCCGCTGCGGCCGGCCCTTTCGAAGAGCTCATAGCTGCCGCTGAAGCAGTGGAGGTTGCCCCGAAGGCCAAGGTGGGCGCAGTCTTCAAGGACCTTGAAAAAGTCGTCCCAGGCGTCGCGAAGGTGGATATTGACCGGAAGGTCGAGCTTTGCCGCCAGCTCGAACTGGACGCGGAGAGCTTCCATCTGGAGGCCGGCGTACTCCTTGCCCTCGTGGTAGTCGAGCCCGATCTCGCCGATGGCGACGACGCCTCTGTCTATATAAGGAAGCATCTTTTCTATCTCCTGTTCCCAGTCCGGTCCGATGGAGCCGGGGTAGACTCCGGCCATCTGGAAGAGCACGCCTTTGTGGCGCTCGCCGATCTCCCACATACGGTCTCTCTCCCGGCTGTCGATGTCGGCCTGGATCATCTTGCCGACACCGGCCGCGACGGCCCTGTCGACGGCGGCATCTCCGCCGCCTTCATAGCGGTCGTCGTAGTAGTGGGTGTGTGTGTCGATCAGCATAGAATACAAATATAATAAAAATCATATACTGTTGACACTGCACCTTTGAAGTAAATCGATGCTTATAAAGCCCCAGGTCTCGAGAAGTGCTGTGAATGAAGCCACTTCGGCGAATGAAAAGCCGGTCCTTTCAGTGAGTTCGTTGAGGGACACTCCTCTTTCCGCCTTGATGGCCATCGCAGTGGAGAGGACTCCGGCGGCCTTCTGCCTGTCGAGGGATGCGCATTTAATCTCGACGGCTTCCCGGAAAGACGCCTTTGAACGTGTGTTGAATCCGAGACCGAGCTTTGAAACAAGGTCCTCCAGGTCGGTAATCGGCTCTGCCAATTTATTGCGTATCAAAAGATTGCAGCCCTGGGAGCAGACGTCGTCCACTCTCCCCGGCAGGGCGAAGACATCGCGGAAATAGTCGGAAGCGAAACGCATCGTAAGCATCCCGCCGCCTTTTATCTTTGACTCCGTGAGGATGACGGCCGAGCTGAGTCCGGCGATGATCCTGTTGCGGCGTATAAAATTGATGGCCAGCGGATTGGTCTTTGGAGGGTAGTCCGTGACCAGCGCACAGCCGTCGGTCTCGTCCATCAGCCGGGCGAGAGGCTCGTGCCGTAGGGGGTAGACGTCGTCGATGCCGGTCGGGAGAACCCCTATGGTCGGAAGCCCGCAGCCGATGGCGGCGGAATGGGCGGTGAAATCGGTGCCGTAGGCCATCCCGCTCACTATGACGGGCTTTTTCGCTGCGGCGGACAGGGCGCGCACGATTTCGGTGCACCAGTACTTGCCATATGGTGTCATATTCCTTGTCCCCACTATCGCGACGGCGGGACGGCTCTCAAAAACCTTTTCGGGCGGACTTCCGCTGCGGTAGTACAGCCCGACCGGCGGGTCGTTGCATTCTTTTAAAAGGGAAGGATAGTCTTCGTCGGTTATCGGGATGAAGTCAAGACCTCCGTCGACGAGCTTTTCATACTCGTCGCGGTCGCGGTCAAGGTCTTCCGTGAGAATTGCGGACGCCTGGTCCGGCCTGCCGCGAAGCAGGTCCTGCAACTGCTCCTCCGACGCTCCGAAGACCGCTGTGGCGGAGCCGAAATTTGAGATGAGGGCGACGCCCGAGACCGGGTTGAATCCGAAAATCCTGTTGAGCGCAATGGCGCAAATCTTTTCTTCCATATTCTTTTTTTACGCGAATTTTGCTCATTGCGGACAATAAAAAAAGTCCTTTCCGTTTCAGGGAAAGAACTTTTTATGTTTTTTTAAGACTTTTAGTGTTTTTTTATATGATCAGCAGAGCGTCTCCATAGGGACCGAATCTGTAATTTTCGTCTATTGCGGTCCGGTAGGCGTTCATCACCGGTTCGTAGCCTCCGAAAGCGGCGACGCTCATAAGCATAGTCGAGAGCGGAAGGTGGAAGTTGGAGACGATTGCGTCCGGAATCCTGTACTGGTAGGGAGGGAATATGAACTTGTTGGTCCAGCCGTCGAAGGCCCTGACCTCGTTCTGGGTGGTGACGTAGGTCTCGAGACCGCGCATCACGGTGGCGCCGACCGCAAGGATCTTGCCGCCCTTGCGCTTGGTGGCGTTGATGACCTCGGCGCTTTCCTCGCTGATGATGAGCCTTTCAGAATCCATCCTGTGCTTGGAAAGGTCCTCGACATCCACCGTGCGGAAATGGCCGATGCCCATATGGACGGTGATGAAGGTCTTGCCTATGTCCCTGAGAATCATCCTGTTGAACAGCTCGCGGGAGAAGTGGAGGCCTGCCGCCGGAGCGGAGACCGCGCCTTCCTTGTCGGCGAAGATGGTCTGGAAGTTCTCCTTGTCTTCGGGGGTGGTGTGCTCTTTTACCCAGAGGGGGACAGGTGTCTCGCCGAGGGAGAAAAGGGTCTCCTTGAAGTCCTCGTAGGGACCGTCGTAGAGGAAGCGCAGGGTGCGGCCGCGGGAAGTCGTGTTGTCGATGACTTCTGCGACGAGGCTTTCGTCTTCACCGAAATAGAGCTTGTTGCCTATGCGGATCTTCCTCGCGGGCTCCACGATGACGTCCCAGAGCCTCTGCTCGCGGCCGAGCTCGCGGAGAAGGAAGACCATAATGTCGGCACCGGTCTTTTCCTTCTTGCCGCAAAGCTTGGCGGGGAAGACCTTGGTGTCGTTGAGGACGAAGGTGTCGCCCTTTCCGAAATACTCTATGATGTCCTTGAAAATGCGGTGCTCGATTTCACCTGTGTCCTTATGGAGAACCATAAGGCGTGCTTCATCTCTCCATCGGGTCGGTTCGGTTGCAATCCTGTCGGCAGGAAGGTCGAACTGGAATTGGGATAATTTCATACGGTTATGTTTGATTGACTTTTATAATACGGCTGCCGCGCAGAAAAAGTTTCACTGATTTATAAGCGGGCCTCGCGGAAGACCTCGACGATGGAGGGGAAGGTGTTGGTGAGGAAGGGCGGGAGGCTGGATTTTGCCACCCAGGCGGCCTTGGTGATATCCTCCTCGCGCTGCGGAGTGAGGTTCGTGGGGTCGTTGTAGAGCATATCGTACCACCAGGTGTGCTTGAGGTGCCACACGCCGCCGCGGCAGTAGCAGTGGTCGGTCACGCAGATGAGGCGGCGGATCTGGAGATCCTCGACGCCTGTCTCTTCCTGGACTTCGCGGATTGCGGTGAGTTCGATGTTCTCGCCGGCCTCCTGGTGGCCTTTAGGGAGGTCCCACAGGCCGTTGCGGGAGATCAGGAGGAAGTCGCCGCGCCTGTTGGAGACAAGACCTCCTGCGGCGTTGACTTCCTTGAAGCAGGCGCAGATGCTGCGGTAGGTGCTTTCGACGTCGGCTGTCGGGATATAGATTCTCAGAAGTGTGTCCGAGAGTTCGAACATCCTTGTCAGGGTGTTGAAATCAATGCTCTCCGGGGCGTGGTATTCGACGCTGTTGGGATCCGCAAGGGACTCGTCACCAGGAGAACATATAATGATGCAGCGCTTTTCGAAATAGATTTTGCGCATATTCCGCTTGTTTTTGTATATTTGTATTTCCCGACAAGGGGTACAAAGGTATAAAAATTATGACAGAATACGAAAGCAAGCACGGGATTGTTTCCAAGCAGAATTACGAGCTCTATATGTCCTTTACGGATATGAGAAATTTCCTTGCGATGCTCCCTGAGGACAAGAAGCAGGGCGTGACGGCCGATATGGACTCCATCTCCGCCAATGTCCAGGGCTTCCAGATGGGTGTCAGGGTACTCGAACGGGTGCCCTACTCGCGGATCTCCTTCGAGGACGACGGCGCTCCGTTCCGCTTCAACATCGATCTTTGCTTCGAACCCGCCTCCGAGCCCGGCAAGACGGATTTCCACATCCGCGCCGGGGCCGACCTCAACCTTATGATGAAAGCCTTCCTCGGTCCCAAGATCAAGGAGTCGCTCGACAAGATTGTGGACTCGATCGTGGATATGTCGGAAGGCCGTATGCCCGAAGGTTTCGATCCCTCCAAATACGGGATGAATGTCTGAAAACGTACTGGCTCCGGGCGGCGCTTTCGGCCGTATGCTCGCCTCCTCGGTAGGTGATGCCGCCGCGTCAAAAGTGCTTTCCGCACTGTCGGAGGAGCCTTCTGTCTCCATCAGGCTCAATCCGGCGCGTCTTAAGGAGTGTCCCTTCCCCGGTGCAGAACCGGTCCCGTGGAGCTCCTGCGGCTATTTTCTGCCCGAGCGCCCCAACTTCACTCTCGATCCGCTTTTCCACGCCGGATGCTACTACGTCCAGGACTCCTCGGCGATGTTCCCCTGCCACGTGCTCCGGAGCCTCCTTCCTGAGGCCGGCTCCACGGTGCTCGACCTCTGCGCGGCACCGGGCGGCAAGACGACCGACGCGGCCGCATCCCTCCGCGAGCGCTTCGGCGACGGTTTCCTCCTCGTCGCCAATGAGGTCGTCCGCAAGCGCTTCGACGTCCTTCGGGACAATGTCGCCCTTTGGGGCGATCCCCGCGTGGCAGTGACTTCGCTCACGCCGGCGGCCATCGGCTCTTCCGGGATGCTCTTCGACATCATCCTCGCCGACGTCCCCTGCTCAGGCGAGGGGATGTTCCGCAAGGAGGAGAAGGCCGTCGAGGACTGGTCGGAGGAGACCGTGGCCTTCTGCGTCGCCCGCCAGAGAAGCATCATCGCGGACGTCTGGCCCGCCCTCTCCGCCGGAGGATTCCTTATATATTCTACGTGTACGTTCAATACTTTCGAAAACGACGATAACGTAGAGTGGATCTGCAGTACCCTCGGCGCCGAAGTGGTCCCCGTCCCGGACTTCCCTCCGGTCCTCGGGACCCGCTTCGGCAAGGCCCTTCTCCCCGGCTTCGTCCGTGGCGAAGGCCAGTACGTCGCGCTCCTGCGTAAAAACCATTCCACCGCCGGAAAAACGCCCGAAAATCCGTCCGCAGCCCCGTTTTCCGGCCTTTCTGCCGGAAAAACGGCCCAAAATCCGTCTGCAGCCCGGCCGCCAAGGCTTTTGTTCCCTGCGCAGGACGTCGCTCAGCCTCAGGGACCGTACGTCGACGTTGACCGCAGGACGGCTTTGCGTTACCTTCACGGAGATTCTATAGTTCTACACGATGCTCCTCTTGGGTTTCTGACAATCTGTTATGATGGTCATCCTTTGGGGCCTGCAAAGAATATCGGCCCGCGCTGCAACAACCTTTACCCGAAGTCCCGCAGGATACGTATCGATATTCCCGCCAACCTTTGATTTTTCCGCCGAAAAAACGATATTTACAGCATAAAAATTCATAAGTATGAAAACACGTTCCCTTATCTGCTCCGTATGCCTTCTCCTGGCCGTGTCCTGCGGCACCGTCAACAAGGCCTATCTCGTGCAGGGTGGCCAGCAGGTCCTCCAGGCCGCGATGATCACTGACGACGAGATCCGCACCTATGTCCACCAGTATGTCAGCCAGTCCGATGAGGCCAGCCAGATGGGGCAGGCCGACAACGACTACACGAAGCGTCTGCGCAACCTTACGGCCGGACTCAACGACGTCGACGGCGTTCCCCTCAATTTCGAAGTCTATATCACACAGGATGTCAATGCCTTCGCCTGTGCTGACGGAAGCGTGCGTGTCTATTCCGGCCTTATGGACCTTATGAACGATAACGAGGTCCTCGGCGTCATCGGCCACGAGATTGGCCACGTGGCACTCAAGCACACCAAGAAAGCGATGCAGGTGACCTTGCTCTCTTCCGCCGTTATGTCAGGAGTCTCGTCCCTTAACGAGACGGTGGCGGCTCTCACCCAGTCCCAGCTCGGAGCCATAGGGCAGACCATCCTCGACGCGCATTACTCCCGTCAGCAGGAGAACCAGGCCGACGATTATGCCTATGAATTCCTGAAGAATTCCGGCAAGAATCCCGCGTGCCTGATCCAGGGCTTCGAGAAGCTCCAGCAGCTTGAGGGCGAATCCTCTGCCTCCAATCTGATCACCCGTATTTTCTCCGATCACCCCGACACCGCCGCCCGCATCTCCCGCATCAAGAAAAAGCTTGATGCTGACGGCCTGCCTTACTAAGTTTTCTAGTGAAGCCCACGACTGCAAAGGGCTCGTGGGCTTCCCTATTATCCATTCAGGAGTTTCCTTTCATCGGACTCGTTCAAAACGCGAAGCTGTTCGATAGCCATTTTGTTCAGACGAATAGCTCTTTCAACGCGGGAGAGCCCCAGTTTTATGAGTTCGGCATTCATGCTCTCAAGATTAACGAGAACGATTAGCTCCCGGAGTGATGCTTCATCTCGGAGATTGCCTTTTGCATTAGGATTCTCGTCCCTCCACATCCTGGCAGTCTTTCCGAAGAGTGCGACATTGAGGACGTCGGCTTCGTTAGCATAGATGAATGATTGGGCTCTGGTAGAGATGTCTTCCGGAATCAGATGCTCTTTTATGGCATCCGTATGGATTCGATAATTGATTTTGGTCAGTTCACGGTTCAGGTTCCATCCCAAACGTGGCGGCGTATCGGCCCTGCTTGGTCAAAATGCCCTTGGCACAGGTATGTTCCACCCATTTTTCGGGGTAAGGACAAAACTATTTAGGCCGGCCTCTCGCTCAATTGCCTCGAATTCGATGTAATTGAATTCAGGATTATGAAAATGCTCCCATAGGCCAAGAAAACGAACTGTGTTCCGGTTTCGCATCCAGTTCTGAATTACATAGCCAGGATTCTCTGCAGTCCGATACTTGGCAATGTCTGTCAAAGAAATGAAATCACCCTCCGCTCCACCGTAACGGACTTCTACCTGCACGCCATCTGCGTCAATATTGAGTTTGCTCGTCATATAAAGACCTTTTTGCAAAAATAATCAATAGTAACCGTCAATACAAGGAGATATACCAAACATTCCGAAAGATTTGCGAAGGTCCGCGGGATTGGTTAACTTTGTGAAAACGGAACCATTTATGGTCAAAAAGGACGAAATAATTGTTAAAGACGTGGCCATCAAGACTATGTCCAAGGATGGAATTGACTATATCTGCATTACCGATATTGCCAAACAGAAGAACTGGATGGACCCCAACGGAGTCATCGCCAATTGGATGCGGAATCGAAATACAATTGAATTCCTTGGCATATGGGAGACGCTGTATAATCCGGGTTTTACCCCCCCCCCTCGAATTCGAAGGGGTTGTCAAAATTACAATAAAAGACTTGCAGAGGTTGGACGTATTGGTTATATTTGTACAAATGAGTTGAAGGTATGGGAACGCAACAGGAACTGAAGGTTTTTGACGATAAACTGATTCGTACATTTTGGGACGATGTTGAAGAAAAATGGTATTTCAGCATCGCTGATGTTGTTGCCGTAATCACAGACAGCAGCGATGTCAAACAGTATATCAAACGCCTTCGTCAGCGCGACCCGGAGCTTCGCGCCGTGTGGGGTACAATTTGTACCCCCCCATCAATTTATTTCAACGGACGGAAAGCCACATTCGTCAAATTGCTCCTCACTTGAGGGAATCTTCCGCATTATCCAGTCGATTACATCCAAAAAAGCAGAACCCTTTAAACGTTGGCTGGCGCAAGTGGGTGCAGAACGGATTCATCAGATGCAGGACCCGGAACTGGGCATTCGAAAAGCAAACCGGCAGGAAGGTAGTCAGTTCAATGAGCAGAAAACGCTTTCTTGAATCACAGCAGCCCCGTTTGGAGCTTGATGACCAGAATACGGAAGAATAACCAATAATCATAAAAATGCCTGATTTTAAAGACTATAATCACATTTTGATACAGCTATAGTCTTTTGAACACAATACAGATCGCCGTCACCTCATTTGAAGTGGCGGCTTTTCCGTCCTAGAAGGGCAAGTACCGCTTTTCATATCGGCCCTGGCAAAAATAAGCCGATGGAACAAAGCCCCATCGGCATAGAAGAAAACTTACTTATTCCTCCACATCAACTCTCAATGGTTTGATGATGAAGAGGGCTTGACCGCTAATCTTTATGTGTTACCGGGTCGACAAACGATAAGGTGTCTTTGTCGAAAAGCATTGAGGCAGATCCCGTCCTGCCATGCTTATTGACCGCCACGATGAATTCGGCTTCTGCTTCTACTTCCTGATAATTTTCAATTCTTTCTTTCGAGAACCTATCCAGTAGGATATCCATATCGGCACATTCTTCGACCG
>JAFZME010000052.1 GCA_017553405.1 Bacteroidales bacterium | reverse complement strand
TTGAATATATATGTGATTGTGCCATCCTGCAGGACCGGAGCGTCGGCGCTCTGGTTGAAATGGGCCTTCATCGCAGCCGCCCTGGCAGCAGCCCACAACTCCTTGTCGGTCACGGTCGTGCCGTTTGCACCGGCAATGGCTTCCGTGACGGTGCCGTACTGGTCGACCTTTATAGCCACCACCACTATGCCGTCGTTCTGGGACGTGTAGGCGGGCTTCGGAAGCGAGCCTATGACGCTGCGCCCCTTGACGGAGGCGGATGCGCTGCCGGTGGTCTTGCCTTCCTTGATATTGCCGTCACTCTGACCGGGCTTGAAGGTCTGCGAGGCTTCGCTCGAGGAGTGCGGCGCGGTCAGCGAGGTGTCTTTTTTCGCCATGCCGGGGAACGACGCCCTCGGGTCGAGCGCGGGCTCCTCCTGCTTCGGAGTCGGGACCTCCACGTCGCCGTGGGGGTCCGGCTTGGTCGCCGGAGTAAGGTTGGGCTTGGTGCTCACGTGGGGCGACTCGCTTCTCTGGACGAGCTCCACGGGCTTCTCGGTGTCGACGTTTTCCGCCTCGGGCTCCCTGCCCTCCGGAGTCTCGAGAATCTTCGCGGCTTCTTCCTCCTCGTCGGTGAAATCTATGAGGAAATTCATCTCCGGCGGCGGAGGATAGAGGTAGGTCAGGTTGGAGAAGATGAGAATGAGCGCGAGGGCGATATGCATCGCCACGGTGAGACCGACTCCGGTCCACCGCGAGACTTTTTCCTGCTTTTCGCGATCGCGTATATAAATCTTCATCTTACTCCGGCTGAGTTGCAAGTATGACTTTGTAGTGGTTGCGCTTGGCTATATTCATAATGGCCACGATCTCCCTGACGGGTACGGACTCGTCGGAGAAAATCGAGAACGTCGGGTCTTCCTCGCTCTGGAGGAGGGTGATGAGCTCGTCCTCCACGGCCTCGTAGCTGAGAGGATTCTCGTCACCGTTGACGTGGTAGGTGTAGGTGTCGTCGTGCCAGTCCTTGATGCTGACGCTCACCGTGGCTTTCGCGCTGACCTGGCCGGTGCTCTTCGGGAGGAGGAGCTTGAGGGCGTTGGGGTTGATCAGCGTGGAGGTCACAAGGAAGAAGATCAGCAGGAGGAACACGATGTCCGTCATTGAGGACAACGCGAACGATGCGTCTGTCTTTGTGGTCCGCTTGAGTGCCATATCAGTTCAGGCTATTTGGACTCTTCGCCTTCGGCATCGGGCTCGTTGAGGACGATGTCGACGAACTCGATGGTCGAGCTCTCCATCTTGTAGACAAGGTCGGAGATCCTGGAGGTGAGCCAGTTGTAGCCGAAGTAGGCGATGATGCCTACGATAAGGCCGCCGACCGTCGTGATCATAGCCGTGTAGATACCGCCTGAGAGCATCGTGATGTCGATGTTGTTGCCGGCCTTGGACATATTGAAGAAGGCCTGGACCATACCGATGACCGTCCCGAGGAAACCGATCATAGGAGCGCCGCCCGCGATGGAAGCGAGGACAGGGAGACCTTTCTCAAGACGTGCAACCTCGACATTGCCGATGTTCTCGACCGCGTTCTGGAGGTCGGCCATAGGGCGGCCGAGCCTCTTGATGCCGGTCTCGATCATCCTTGCGACAGGGTTGTCGTACCTCTGGCAGAGGGTGATCGCCGACTTGAACTTACCCTCGCCGATGTAGTCGCGGATGTCGTTCATAAAGTTGGGGTCGATCTTGGAAGCCTTACGGATGGTCCACCATTTCTTACCGATGATGTAGATTGCAACGATCGAAAGGACGAGGAGCACCCACATAAGGGCTCCGCCCATACGGAACAACTCAAAGAGGCTTTCGTGCATCTCGGTCGCCTCGACGGCGGGCGCAGCTGCAGCCTGGGCATTGATGGCTTCGGCGACCTCCTGGAGCGTCGTGTCGGCCTGAAGAAGATTGAATAACATATAGTGCAAGCGTTAAATTTGACAATTTTTTGCCTAATTAGGCATCAAACTGCAAATTTAACGAATTTCGCACTACACGCAAAAAATATTTTTATTCTTTCTCAGGGACGTCGTGGACGTAGCCGTCGTCCTTCATCTTCCACAGAGGGACTACGACGAGACCGCCGATGACGGCGACGCCGGCCATAATGAGGAAGAGATTGTTCCAGAAAGCGTCGTGGAACAGGTTGGAAAGAAGGCCCACGCCGAAGCCGGTGAAGATAGTGCTGACATAGCTCATCAGGCCGATGAGACCGACTGCGGAGGATGCCGCCTTCTTGGTCACGTGGTTGGACGCGATGACGCCGAGAAGCGCCTGCGGGCCGTAGAGGAAGAAGCCCGAGACGGCCAGCAGGACGAGCATAGCGATGGGATGGCCCTTAGGCAGCAGCCAGAGGCCGACCAGGCAGACGGCGGTGATGATCATCTCGATGACACACATCCTCTGGCCCTTGCTCTTAAGGAGCTTGTCGGTCGCCCAGCCGGCGAAGATCATTCCCGCGCAGCCGGCAATCTCGAAGATGGCTATCGTCCAGCCGGCAAGCTGCGGCGAGAGGGCGCTCTCCCCCTGCTGGAGGAATTTCGGGCCCCAGTCGAGCACCGCAAAGCGGACGATATACACGAACAGGTCGCATATGGCCAGAGCCCAGACAACCGGGCTTCCGAGAACGCGCTTCTTGACGAACTTGCGGTATTCCGCAGAAGTGTCGTTGTCGTCGAGGGCCGTCTTGGTCCCCTCCAGCTCCGGAAGGCCCACGGATTTGGGCGTGTCACGGAGCGTGATGAGGATAAAGAACACGCCGAGAGTGCCTATCAGAGCCGGAATCCAGAAGCACCACTGCCACGCACCAACGTGGGATGCGGCCTGGATGACGACAGGGTCGTCCACCGCCCTGCCGAGGTTGGCGGCAATCTGCTCCACGGTCGCGCCCGAGCCAGCCATATTCACGCCCATCCCGCCGATAATCGCTCCGCAGAGTATGGAGACGATGCCGGCGCCGACGCTGTGCGAGGTGTTCCAGATGCTCATCTTGGTCGCCAGTTCCTTCGGAGGCACCCAGTGGACCATCAGCCGGTTGCACGGGGCGAAGCCGCAGCCCTGGAATACATTGTTGAGCACCAGCAGGATACCGATGGACCAGACCATCGCGTTGACGAAGTCAGGACCGTTCGGCGATCCTGTAATCCAGGCGCTGAACTTTGCCGTCCAGCCGAACAGAAAGTTGAGAAGGACGCAGACCGTGAGGCCGATGACGAGATGCCAGCGGGCGTTTGCCCTGTCGGCGATGAAGCCGTTGATGAACTTGGATATACCGTATATCACGCCCACCGCCGTCAGGATGGTGCCCAGCTGAAGGTCTCCGATGCCATACTCAGCCGCAAGGGCAGGCATCGCAAAGGAGAAGTTCTTCCTGACGAAATAGAAGATGGAGTAGCCGATCATCGAGCAGATGATCACCCGCCACTGCCAGTATTTGAAACTTTTGGTCGTCGGTTTCATCCGCTACTGCCTGAAATTCTCAAAGGTAAATGCCTCCCAGGGCAGGTCGGCGTCGGCCGCGCCCTTGTCGAGGATGTCCACGATGTGCATAAGAAGAGGGAAATTCTTCAGGTCCACAAGTCCGAGCTCGGCCTTGCGCCTGATGGCTTTACCCATCACCCTCGTGATGACCAGCGACTCCAGCGTGATGCCGGCGAGCGCCTCGGTCACCTGCTCGTAGTTGAGGCCTTCTCCCATAAGGACGCCGCAGCGGCGTGTCCTGCCGGAGAATATCGTCACATAGAGGTCGCCGAGGCCGATGCATTCGCTCTCGAAGGTGCCGCCCTGCATCTGCATCAGGGCGTGAGTCTCGCGCACTGCCTGCGTGAAGGTCCCCGCCTGCGAGTTGTAGTGCTGCGGCTCGTCCGGACCGTGCCAGCGGGTGTTGAGCCCGACGGCGAGAGTCACGGCCATAGCATAGGCGTTCTTGAGTGCGACGGCACTCTCGAGACCGATGACGTCATCGGTCAGCGAGATGTGGTAGTAAGGGCGCTGCATCGCCTCCTTCATCATCTTCAGGACCTTGCGGTCGCGGCCGCAGAAGCCGACCTCCGACGGATCCATAAACACCAGTTCGTAGGAGGTGCAGGGACCGCCGATGGCGCATATCTCACGGTGGATGCCGCGCTTTGCAAGCTCGCTCTCCCAGAAGCCCGGATACGAGAGCAGGGTGCCGTCTTCCGTGGCACGAAGGCCCTTCGTCACGCTGAGAACCGGCATAGAAGGATCCAGCTGCGTCAGAATCTCCTCAAGGAACCAGTCCACGCCGAACGACGACACGCCGCCGATCATAAAATCGCAGCCCTCGGCCACCTTCTTCCAGTCCTTGAAATAGTGGAAATGCACGTTCTCAGGGAAAGGACGGCAGAATTTCTCGTGCTTGCGGGTGGCGATGTAGCCGTCGATGATCGAGTCATCGAGGCAGGTGCCCACGATGTGGACGTCATTCCCGTTTTCTGCTGCCGGGAACGCCAGCGCGGAGCCCATCATACCGGCTCCAAGGATAATGATTTTCTTTGCCATATAATAAAACTTTACTCTTGTTACAGTACCGCAATATAAATAATGGTCGATGTGGAGCTAAACTCTCCGTTATCGGAAGATTGGGATACAAGATGGGTGTTGTCCATATCATCGGCTGTGACGACAGTCCCGTTAAGTTTGGAGCCGGAACCGACGACACATCTGGTTTCCAGTTCAGCGCCACCGAAGGTGAAGGCCAGATTATCAGCCTGGAGGCCGCCGACATACAGTCCGGGATTATTGACACTGCCGGAGATGTCGCCCGAGAATGAGCATCCTTCAAAGACAGAGTTGCCGTTGGACTTACCAAGGATACCGCCAGTGTAAACCTTTGAGCTGGAAGACGATACGTCAATCTTTCCAGTGAAGGAATTGCCGGTGAATCCGGTCGCTGCAGTGTAGGAAACGATACCTCCGACTTCGGAGAAATCCTTCTCGCAGAGCTTGGCGGTAATGTCACAATCAGCCTTGCAGTTTTCGGTCGGCTTGTTGGTGTAGGAGGAGATACCGGCAAGACGCGTCTTGAACGGGCTTATGACGGATATGTCGCCGTAGTTCTCGCAAGCAGAGAATGTCTGGTTGGTGTTGGCCGTGGCTGAGACGCCCGCGACATACGCGTAAGCAGTCGCGGAAGTGGTGGTGCCGAGGTCGACAATGAGAGGCTTCCAGTTCTTGAGTGCGGACCTTGTCTTCGCCGTAGTGCCGTTGATATAGGCAATGACACCGGCAATGTACGGCTGCTTCTCCATATGGGCAACCGTTACAGTGACAGGCTTTGTGGCATCACGGCTCTCGATGGGCGTAGTCGTTGTTGCCCCGCTTTCCATATATGCGACAGCTCCACCGACCAGCAGCGTACCTGTCGAGAAGGTGCCGCCAGTGACCGTAATGGCACCGGTATTATAGCACTCGCCCGAGAACGGCAGGCCGCCGCAGTGGCCGATCAAGCCGCCCACGCGGAGGCCGTTGGTCCCGTCGGCCGGATGGGTGACGGAGATTTCGCCGGTGTTGACACAAGCATCGAACGAACCGCTCGCCTGCCCTGACACGCCGCCGACAAGCGGGCAGAAAACTCCCTGGTTGGAGGAACCGACGACAACGATCTTCCCGTCGTTGGAGCTGGAGGACAGGCCGGCGGCCGAGTAGCCGACGACACCGCCGATACGGTGGTAGGTCCCGGCGCTCTGCTTGTTGTCTGAAGCCGTGTTGTCCCTGAGCAGTGTCACATTCACCTCACCGTGGTTGACGACCCCGGTTGCAGCAAATGCGCTCTGCCCGAAGACACCTCCGACATAGTTGGAGGCAGCCTTTGAAGAGATGCCGATCTTTCCTTCGTTGACGCATTCGCTTGCGCGAAGGCCGAGCCAGCCGGCGATACCGCCGAAGTACATCCCCGAATTGTTGCCGGTGGCCATCCAGGAATTGATGTCGAGTTCGCCATAATTGTGGCAGCCACTGACAGAGTAAGAATCACCGCCCGATGCAGGGCCGCACTGGGCGACGATGCCGCCGGCGCAGAAGTCGGTCTTGACACCGCCTCCCTGGATGTCGGCAGTGCCTCCCGCGAAGGTACCCTTCACGGTAACCTTGCCGAAGTTGACGCAGCCTTCTACATCCCTCATCACGAATGCGGCCACGCCGCCTATGGATGATCCGGTCGCGCAAGCGCCTGACGCACTGGTAGGAATGGTCACGGTGACCTTGCCCTTGGACGCGTCGCCTGCGACACCGTTCGTACAGCCGGTCATACTGCCTTCGAAGTAGCCGACGACACCGCCGACCTTGATGTAGTTGCCGGTGCCGGGCGTTCCTTCATTGTCTGCGAGTGAACCGCCGTTGGTGGACACGTATGTGATGTTGCCCGTATTCAGGCATTGTTCGATGTGGCCGCGGGAAGACGTAGCCTCCGAGATCTTGCGGGTGCTTGTGCCGGCAGCGATACCGCCGATGAAGACGTACGCGCCTTTAGCGTTGACACGGTAGGAAATGTCACCGTTGTTGACGTTGTTGGAAAGGCCGGCTCTGTCGCCCGAGTTGATGTAGCCGACGAGGCCTCCAAGATAAAGATTGCCTGGAGCCGCCGATGTCGTCAGCGAGAAGTTGCCGTTGTTGGTGCAGTTGCGGATAAGTCCGTAGGAGACGCCGGCGAGCATACCGACACGCGGCGAAGCTATCGAGGCGACCTCAAGCGCAACCGGTGCGTTCGTGGTAACTGCGTCGATGACGCCGCTGCTTTCGATGGTGTCGGCGATGAAACCGAAGTTGCCGTCAAGAGCGGGCGTGAGCGTGCAGGATGCGTCGATTATGAGGTTCTTGACCACCCCGATTTCACCTTCGGAGTCTTTTCCGAGAGTGGCGAACAGCGCTTTCTCTTCATTATTCCACTTGCTGATCTTATGGCCCTGCCCGTCAAGCGTGCCGAGGAACGTCCCGCCTTCGGGGAGAGAAACTCCCGTAAGGTCGATATCCGCGGTGAAGACCACAGGATCATCCTCCGGAGTGTAATCGCCGGCAACGGAGAGGAAGTCCACAAGATCCTGGGCAGTGGCTATCGTATACACTTTCGTGTCGTTGATATACTGCTTGAGAGTCAGGCTCATCTCGTCGACGAGGAAACGGCACTGTCCCGTCCCGGACGCCCTTCTGGAGGAAATCGCCACACGGTCGCCCGGCTTGACGACGACGTCGAGACTGTATTCCTTCCATAACTCATCACTGGAGATGGTGAAGTCGGCCTTCTTGCCGAGGACGTAGTCCTTAAGGACGGACACTCCGGTCTCGTCGCTCGTGACGGCGAATACCGAACCGTCCAGCGGATCGACGGAGGACTCCTTGTAAGGATGAGCCTTGAACTTGACAGTGACAAGGGCCTTGTTCTCAAGACAGTTGAGCGGAGGAGTGACGATACCGCCCGTCTTGCTGGAAGCGCCGAGCTTGACATAGCCTGGACGCGCGAGGAGCTTTCCGTCCGAGTTGTCCTCGGAGATTGAAGTCCAATCCGCAAGACGTGTCGCGGACAAAGTCTTGCCGAGCGTGTTGAACAGTCCGATCTCAATGGTCGGGTTGACGAGATAGAACTTGTGCTTCACTCCGTCGATGGTGTACTCGCCGACAGGATTTTCCCCTTCCGCGCTGTGAAGTGCAGTCACGGAAGAACGGTTCTCATCGGAATAACCGTATGAACGGGTTGCGATGTCACCGCCCCAGAGGAGTTCTCCGAAGTCCTCTGAAAGGAGGAGATCCCCTTCTGCAGCCGTTGCTGAAGGAAGCTGCTTGTTCTCATAAGAAAGCGTAGTGACCTTGAGCGGAGCGGAAGCATAATCGGGACGGTCGGTATACCATACTTTTACCCAGAAATCAGTCTGCTGCGGAAGTCCGGAGAATTCGAAGCGAGGCGAATACGGGCCTCCGATAGAAGCCGCGGTGTTGCCGTTCAGGGAAGTCCAGGCAGCGGCGGGGATGTTCCAGCTGACGCGCAGATCGGAGCAGGCCGCGTCGTTATAGATACCTACGCTCCAGTCTTCGGTAATATCGGTCGGGATATCGAGGAAGTCGCTTATGGACCAGGTCACTGCGATGGTTGACGAAGTGGCGGCGTGAAGCTCCACAAGAGGAAGCGTCATCGAATGAATGTCCAGATTCTCGTCCACCTTGCCGACGGAGTAGATGGTGCCGGGCTGAAGTCTCGGATAGTTCTCTATGACACAGTCTCCGAAACCGGAAGTGGTCTTCACGGAAAACCTGAATCCGTTATATCCTTGCGGAGGGACGGGGATATAATATTTGCCGGGAGTCAGCTCGCCTACGACCGCAAGCGAAGAAGAGCCTTCGCCGGTAAGCGTCATCGTTGCGGCACCGGAAGATGCCACGTTCACACGGTACGTGCCGGCCAGGTTCTCGTCGTTGCCGCCGCGAAGGACAAGGCCCCTCACGTCGCCGCGGGTGAGTTCGACCTCCAGGAAGGCGTTGACGTGCTTAAACACTATCTCGTCGCCGTCAGGAATGCCGACGGCGATGCCGCCTTCCTTCACTCCGGGATACGCAGTGACCGAAGCAGGAACCACGGCCTGGAAATTCCGTCCGTCAAGGACGTAATCTTCCGAATACGGAGTCACCGCTATCAAACTTGCGCCTTCGGGGTACTTCACCGCAGTGCCGGAGAATTCCGCACGTGCACCGGAACCGGAAGTACGGAAACCGAAATTATTGTTTCCGTCAAGGAGACTGAACATATCGCCCTTCTCCCAGGAAAAACCGTCAAGAGCATAGGACGCCTTGTAGACAAGGTCGACCGGGCTGCCTTCCGGCACTTCTTTCTCTTTATTGCAGGACACCGCCGCAATGACGGCCAGGGTACAGAGGAAAAATGATTTTATCAGTTTCATAACCGTTAACTCTAATTTTCAAGCCAGGAACCAAGTTCGGAATATATCTTCTCGGCGATGAATTTCATAGCCACGGCGTTGGGGTGGCAGCCGGAGGATCCGTTGAAATCGTGTTTGGGCATATAAGTCTGATCATTGAAGCCGTTGACGGCCAGGAGATCGACAGCCCTCAGCCCGTAGTGGGAAGATATCAGGAGCAGGCTCTGCTCCACGCCTTCGGAGAGATAGTCGCCGATGATGCAGACTATCTTTACTCCGGGATACTGCTGCTGGAGAAGCCTTACGAGCTTGACATACGCAGAGCAGAAATCAGTGTCGCCAAGGGCCTCGATCTGCGACCTTGTCGTCGCAGCGTCGGCGGCTTCGAAGACCGACGCCAGCTGTGCCGGCGTAGGGGCGGGAGCCGTCTTGCAAGTGGCGGAGCCCGGGAAGAGCGGGCAGTCGTTGTGGGCCCAGTCGTTGGTGCCGCCGTGGATCAGGACTATGTCCGGATTGCCGACACCGCCCTGGCGCAGGTAGCGCTGGACGTAGCAGTTGTCGTACCAGTGGTTGCTGCTGTAGGAAGTGTTGGTGCTTCTGGTGACGGCGGAGCCGGAATATGACATATTCATATCCAGACGGGCATCCTTCATATTGTCATATATGAGCCTGTACCAGTAGGTCTGGTTGACGGCCGTGACGCTGCCGTCAGCGCAGGGATAATGGTAGTTGTACCCCGCGGGGATATAGCCGGCGAATGTCGAGATGGAGTCGCCGATGACGCTGACGCGCTTGGGAACCGTCGTGCGCGGCGTGGGATCCGCAATCTGGCAAAGCAGGCACGGGAACCCGTTTGCGCCCGCGACCCAGGGAATCTCGGGAGAAGCCGCGTTGAGGGCCGCGAGCAAGGTGCCGTCCGTAATCTGGGCGGACGTCAGTTCCGTATTATAAGCGGCGAATTCTTCGGAATCCGTCGTGCAGCCGATACTGCTGTCATAGAAGCAATTGGACGGGAAGGTAACGCCGTTGCGCTGCGTGCCGAACACGCCGCCGTAGTTCTTGAAAGTCGACGGAGTGATACTCTGGTACTTGAAGAGCAGTTTGTCGGGCGTAAGGGTGGAGTAGCAGTTGGACAGCGACGCGTTGGGGTGGACGAAGCCGACAAGGCCGCCGACTGCCCCATTGCTGATGGCGTTGTCGCTGCCGGTCTGTGCATTCTGGATGGATGTCTTGACAACGGAAGGACGGACCGCGCAGTTTTCTATGACGCAGCCGCCGCTGTTGTTCTGTATCCATCCGCAGATGCCGCCGACGAGGTTGTAGCAGTTGCTGCCGCCGTTGGTGCCGGTGGAATACAGGGCGCCGCCATCATAGGTGCAATTGGAGATCTTGACGCTGCCGGCCGGGACGATGGTCCCCGCGATGCCGGCCACGCTGTATTGCCCCTGAACGTCGCAATAGGCGGTGCAGCGGTCGATGACAGCGGAGCCGCCGGAAAGGGGCTGGACACCGCCGGCAATGCCGCCGGCGTTGTTCTGCCTCTCGTTGACGCTGGCGTGGCAGCCGGTCACACATTCCTTGACCGTGCCGTTCTGGACATATCCGACGATACCGCCGGTCCAGAAACCAAGGCTTCCGACATAAGCCTCGGCAGAACAGTTCTCAATTACCGAATCTCCTACAATGGCACCGGCTATACCTCCGTTGACGTGATAGTAGGTATAGACCTCGGAACCGTTGGCCGCACGGCAGTTCTTGATGACGGTCTCTCCGGCGGCATAGCCGGTAATACCGCCTATGCACTTGCCGAAGGATGAGATCTTGCCCTCGAACGAGCAGCCGTCGAAGGTACAGCCGTCGGAATAGGCGACCAGACCGCCGCAGAAGCCGAAATTGTTCTTGTCTGTCGTGACAGCGGTGGCTGACGACCAGGAAGTCCATTCGGATTTCGCGGTGGACACGAGTTCTCCTTTGAAGGTGCAGCCGAGGAAAGTGGTGTTGCGGGCGACACCGACAAAGCCGCCGAGATTCATAACCGAGCTCCGGCAGTCGTTTGCCTCGACCGTAAGGTTCTTTATGAGAGCCCCGTCGCTTTCGCTGAAAAGGCCTGACGGTTTGGAGTCCTTGTTGTTGAACTTCATTCCGAGGATAGAATGGTCCGCTCCGTCATAAACTCCGGAGAAGGGCATATTCCCCATCGGGGCGAATCCGCGGAAAGCGGAAATATCAATGTCCTCAGTCTGGACATAACCGGCCATACAGAAAGCCTGCGCATCTTCGGAAGAGAGCAGCTCGCTGAGTTCCTTGAAATCAGCCAGGGTGGCTATCTTGTACGGATCCTCCTGAGTGCCGGTGCCGCCGCTGAAATGGGTCCACGGCTTGACAAGGTCGATCATCGCCATCGCGCCGCCGGTTATCCGGACCTGGCTGTCGCACGAGAGGGAGTATTTGACGCCGTCCGTGAAGGTGAATTCAAGATTTACGGACGGATATGTCCCGGCGGGAACGATAAGGTAGAGCGGCTGCAAAGCGCTTACCTCCGCCTTGGTGCAGTCGTAATGGATCCGGGTGGCTCCGCCTTCGAAATCGATCTCCCTGACGTCCTTCTCCTTTCCATAGGCAATCATATCCGACGGGAATTCCACGGCGGCGATTGCGCAGGAATGGGTGAAGTTGAACACCGCATCCTTGCCGGCCTTCGCCGTCAGAGGCGCATTCTTGACATATCCGGGATAGACGTCGACAGTTGAAGGAAGACCGGCCTCGCTCCCGACGGGGAACCAGGCGGAATAACTGTCGGCGAGCGCAAGTGCGCTTTCCTTGGCCACGAACACGTCGCGGGATGTGTTGTAGACATAAACCGCCCGTGACTGGCCGTTGTCTACGAGGATTTCATCGCCTTTCTGCCAGGAGGTCTTCCCCGTTTCCGGGTCAAACAGGGCCCTGGTGTCGATGTCGGCGACTACAGCCTTGAATTCGACAAGGGAGGAAGCGTCTTCTTTCCCGTTGTTCTCTTTTGTTTTTTCGCAAGCCGTAACGACAAGGAATGCGGCAAGCAAAAAGAAAAATGCTCTTTTCATTTCAATTTACCTTTATCAGTGAGCAAAACCTGTATAATCGACCTGAAGCTTATCGGAACAGGTATAGATATTCTGTATTCCGCTGCCAGGGATGGTCTGGCGGGCCTTGACGGTCCAGCCGGTTGCCGTGGCGGGATTGACACCGGGTATATTTACATACCAGTAGGTGCAAAGATCCTTGGACCAGGTAACGGTATTCTTGTTGAGTTTGGTGCGGTACCACGAAGACACGCACATATCGGCAACGTTCTTCTTGACTCTCTGCATAGGATACACGTTGCCGCCGTATTCCATATCCACTTTCCAGTTGGTGTCGTCGTCGCCCCATATTGCAGCTATGAAGCAGTCCTTGAAAAGGGCCTGCCCGGGGCGATATGTGGAGTTCATTGTGGATTCGGAATTCATATTCATATAACCGCCGTTGAGCCAGGAGAAACAGTAATCCTTGTCGCCGAGGATCTCGCCGTAGGTCTGGTTGCCGTCGTAAACCCTCATCTGGGCGTCATTGTCGTCCATATTGGTCCCGCGGGCGACCCAGTTGTACAACACGTTGCCGCGGAACTCGAAGATGTTGTAGCCGTTCGGCGAACCTGCCGCGGAAAGATTGCCCGACCACCAGGCTCCGCAGGCCGCATTCTGGACGTGCTCATAAATCGGAGTGCCGCCTGCCGTGGTGTATTTGTGGTGGATGTAATTGTGGGTGTAGTGGGTGTGACCGATCATAATGTGGGCTTCCTTGAAAGCGGTGAGAGCCTCCAGCACATCGGCATAATGCCTGTCGAAACTGACGCACGCACCGTCTTTCTCCACGCCGTAGCGCCACGGAATGTGGGCGGCCAGGATGATTACCTTTTCCGCCTTGTCGGGGACAAGGGACAGATCCTCCTGGAACCATTTCCACTGCTGGTCGGTAAGGCCGCCGTCGTAGCCCCAGGTGGTCGTCTTGTTTTCCTTGACAATGACATTGTCCAAAACGACGACGTGGACCTTGCCGCGGTCGAACGAATAGTCGGTGGGACCGAAGACGGATATATAGGTATTGGCCGCCTCGTAGGGGGTGGCGTATTCGGCGTTATGGTCGTGATTGCCGATGCACTGGAAGAAAGGAAGGTAGCGGTCGCCGACAAGGATGTTGGACATACTCTGCTTCATCAGTGGCCAGATGAACGGGCTGTCTTCAGTGATGTCGCCAAGCGTCAGGGCATAGGCGTTGGGATAGCCGCCGCTGTCATTATGGGCTTTCAGGTTGGTCTTGATGTCCTTGATCGTCTCGTTGACGTAGCGGTCGTGCTCGGCCACGGTGTTGCACTGGGGGTCTCCGATGGTGAGCAGCGTCCAGTTGTCCTGTACTGCCGGCAGACGCGTGAGGGAGAAATCATTCCTGTTCATCTGCTTGCGGTCGAACTTCTCCGTGGAATAGAAAAGCGGCAGATGGGTGTCGGGGTCAAGCGGAATCTCGTATTCGGCCGGAACGGTGATATAGATGTTACGGGTGTAACGGTTGGCCGAGAACTGGTAGACGCCGTTCCCGTCGGTCAGCGTAAAGGAATAGCCGTCGGTCACCTTGACGCCGGGAATACCGGCGCCGGTGTCAGCGTCCTTGATCAGGCCGACTGCATTGTGCGAAGGATCGATGGCCGTCCCGGCGATTTCGGAGTATACCTCCTTCGGGGCGGTCTCGCCGCCTTCTTCCTCCTCAGGGAAGTAGTAAGACGGGATTTTCGGCTTGGAGCACGAAACTGCCAGTGCCAGAATGCATAAAATCGAAATATATCTTTTCATTTTTACCATCCTTTATTCTGTCCGAGATTCTTGTTGACGTTGAGTGCGGCGGTCGGAATGGGGGAAACATACATCTTGTCGTCCCACTCAAGTTTATAATTGTAGATAAGATAGCCGTAGGAGCCCTTGGACAGGCTGAAAGTCTGGTCGGCGCCGGTGTTGGCTATCGGATAGTTGTACTCGTCGTGGGATCCGCCGACGCGGACGTGATAGGTCGCGCCGTTGAAAATGATGCCGCCTGCGGCTTCAGCCGCGGTGATGTAGATGCCGCGCCATCCCTGATGGTTGTAGCGTCTTTCAATCAGGTCGCCCATATTCCAGCGGATAAGGTCGTCGTGGCGGGATTCGCTTTCCATAGCCATCTCGACGGCCCTTTCACGCATTATCTCAAGAAGCGTGTTGGACAACATCGACGAGTGCTGTATGTCCTCCATATAGTAATCCCTGAGCCAGGAGTCAGCCCTGTAGGCGGCGCTGCCTGGATAGATGCTCGCGACACCGGCACGGGCGCGCAAAGCGCCTATCGTCGCAGTCCATATGCTTTCGGACATCTGTCCGAGACGCTCCGCGACTTCGGCCTTGATCAGAAGGATTTCGCCATAGCGAAGTATGGGCAGGGCGTTGTAGCACTCGGCTCCGGCACGGTAATTTTCGGCTTTCTCCTGGTTCCACTTGATCCAGGCGTAGCCGGTGAACACCTCATTGAACTTTGTCGGCTTGTCGGCAATCTCTCCGGTCAGCGTCTGATACTTATGGCCGGGAGAATTGACGGTCTGCCACATCCTCCAGTCCCTGCCTTCGAATTCTTCGGTGATGCTGACGTCATCCCTTGTGACCGGGTTGCCGTCCGTTTTCAGGTACATCCTGACGAATTCCTTCGTAGGTGAATACTGCTGTCCCCAGGTCGGGGAATTGTACTGTCCGGTGATGTCGTGGGAGACGGCAAGTTCCTCGCTGTACTCCCGGCCCCAGATGACTTCCTCCGCATTGACCTTGTTCTGGTTGAAGAGTTCGCCGTAGGCCGTCTGCACGTCGCCCGTGTGGAGGGAGAAGACTCCGCTTTCAATGATTTCATCGGCGGCGGAACCGGCCTTCGCGAGAATCTCGTTCGCGCTCTCGTATGAATTGTTCCAGAACGCGCCTGTGGACGGGTTGATGTCGTGGCAGGAACGGTAAGTTCCTTCCCACAGGCAGGCCCTTGCCATAAAAGCGAGGGCTACCCAGCGGTTGATGTTGGTCCTCGAGAGTTCAAGGTTGTCGTTGCAGTTCTCCGACGCATACTCGAAATCCTCAAGTATCATATGGAAGACGTATTCCCTGTCGTCGCGGCCGGCGAAGAGGATGGGATCGTCCGGCTGGAGGTACTTGTCTATCCAGGGGATGTCGCCGAAGGTCTGCAGTTTGAGGAAATGGGCATAGGCCCTCCAGAAGCGGGCGACGCCCATATAGTGCCGCCAGGTCTCGTCGGAGACGTTCGCCTTGGCCTTGTCCATATTGTGGATCATATAGTTGCACCGGCGGATGAAACTGAAGTTGCCGCTGGACCAGCCGCTGCCCTTGTCCGGCCCCCATATCCCCGGATGATAAAAATCCGAAGAAAGCTTGGTGGCGCAGAAATCGGTGTAGGCGTCATCCCCGATGGCTATTGAAGTCTCCGGGAGGGCCGCATCTATGAGGCCGTTGGAGTAAAGGGCGAGGTCGTTTTCGGTGGAAAGGAACAATTCCGCCGAAATCTTGTTCTCGGGATTACGGGTAAGGAATTTGTCGCAGGAAACAAGCGTAATGGCCGCCCAGGTCATCGCAAATATATAGAAAACTCTTTTCATAAGGCGATCAGAACGTTATGTTAATACCAAATGTGTAGGACTTGAGCATCGGGTAGCTGAAACCGTCGCCCTGTCCGTTAAGTCCGCGGGACGAGGAGAAGTCGCTGTCGCCGGCGTCGATGACTTCCGGGTCGAACATCTTCGTGACCTTCTGGATGGGAGAGAACGTCAGGATGTTCTCCATCGAGACGTATAGTTTCAACTGACTCATCTTGAGTTTCTGCGTGATGGATGCGGGGAAGGTGTAGTCGATCGTCAGGTTCTTGAGCCTGAAATACGCCGCATTCTGCAGGTAATAGTCGTTTTCCCAGGTCAGCGGGCCGACGTTGCGGTTGGCGGCATAGCCCACCCTTCTGGTCCAGTAGGGCTTCTTGGCGGCGTTGGTGACGGTCCAGTTTTCAGTGGAATAGTCCACGTGGACGTAATTGTCGCCGGTCTGGTTCTTCATAAGATAGGAGTACGGACGGTTGTAGCCTCCCCAGAAGAAGCCGGACTCGCTGGAAGGATACCAGTCGCGATGGCCGACTCCCTGGAAGAACATCGAAAGGCCGATGCCGTTCCAGCGGAAGTCGAGGTTGATGCCGAACTGGTAGCGGGGCGAGACGTTGCCTATCCTTTCGAGGTCGCCGTGGTCAGCAAGCGTACCGCTTCCGACGTCAATCATACCGTCGCCGTTGATGTCGACGAATTTGAGGTCGCCGGCATAAGCCTGGAAGTTGTCGCCGTTCTTGTGATAGGAATCCTTGGCCCAGTTGTTGGCCTCGGCGTTGGAAAGGAAATAGCCGTCGGTGCGGAATCCCCACATCTCGCCGAGCTCCTTGCCCACGTAGTAGTCCAGGATGTTGCCTGAAGAGTTGTTGTAGGCGGCCACCCAGGTGCGGCTGTCCCACAGGCTTCCCCTGATGGAATAGTCGAACGGCTTGCCGGCAAGGGTGAAGCGGTCTTTCCACGAGAGGGTGATTTCCCAGCCGTGAGTGGTAAGCGCGCCGTAATTGCCCTTCGGCGCGGAGGCGCCGTAGATGGCCGGAAGCTCTGGCCCTGTGATATAAAGGTCCTTGGTGTCCCTGACATAGATGTCGCCGGAGAAGGAGAGGCGGTTGCCTAACATATCGATGTCGAGTCCGACATCCCAGGTGTTGACCTTTTCCCAGGTAAGTTCGTCCGGGATATTGGTAGGCTGACCTGCGACCGGGACCTTTGCACCGTTGATGACCACTCCGGAGCGGCTGACGCCGACGGTCTCAAGATACTGGTAGGCGCTGATGTTGGCATTGCCGAGCGCACCGTAGTTGCCCCTTATCTTGAAATTGTCGAGCACCTTGCGGCTCCACTTCATCCACGGCTCTTCCGAAAGCCTCCAGCCGACGGACCCGGAGGGGAAGAAGCCCCAGCGTGAGTTCGAAGGGAATTTCGAGGAACCGTCGTAACGGGCGGAAAACTCGAAGATGTAGCGGGAGAAGAGCGTGTAGTTGATACGGCCGAAGAAACCGACAAGGCCATAGGAGGCGTTGCCGTCGTTGTCGGTGATGGAAATGGTGGTGTACTCCGATCCGCCGTCGTCCATAAGCTCGAAGTTGGGCTGGGCGTCATAAAGGAGGCCCTTCCTGGTGACGTAGTAGGCCTTTCTCCTGTAATCCTCAAGGTTCCATCCGGCGACGACGTTGAGGTCGTGCTTGTCGCCCAGACGGGGCGTCCAGGTGAGGACGGCGTTCGCGGTGATGATGTCGTTCTCCGTCCTCCACATCGACTTGTAGGTGTCGGCCTGCTCAGTGGAATTGAGGGTGACTCCGGCGGCGGGAGAATAAATGTTCTGGCCCATCGAACGCTCGACGCCGTTGCGGTGGAGCTTGTAGGTGACGTCGGCGCGGATCTTAAGGACGTCCTTGATCGGGACTATGTCGATACCGAAGGTCTCGGAGAAGGAGAGGTTGTTGTTGCGCTGCTTGGTGTTGCCCTCGTTGAACGCCTCGAATCCGCCCCAGGCGGCGCCGTAGGTGTAGGTGCCGTCGGGATTGGTCTCCGGGAAGATGGGGAAACCGTAATACTGGATCCTGTTGGGGATGGTGTTGGAGGAGTTGATGATCGGCTGGTCGTAGATATTCCTATAGAAATAGGTGTTGGAATCGAACGCCAGCCATTTGGTGACCTGGGCACCGACCTTCGCGCGGAAATTGAACTTGTGGTAGTCCTCCTTCCCGACCTTGTATATGCCGTCCTGTCCGTAATAACGGCCTGTGATGCGGAAATTGAACCTTCCGGCGGCGCCGCTCACGGAAATGGCGTGCGATGTCGAGAAATTAACCCTCTTGTAGATTTTCTTGAGCCAGTTGGTGCTTCCGAAGTAGCGGTAGTTGCCGTTGTCGTCGACGCCGACCTCGCCGGTGTTGCCGGCCGCCCTCCAGGCCCGGAAGGCCTCGAGATAGTCGGAGCCGATGGCGTACTGGTTGAGCGAACCGGGGCTCTTGCCGGCGGAAGTCGGAGTCCTGGCGACATTCTCGTAGAACTCGTATGCCGACTCAAGCCACTGGAGGCCGTCGGTGACTATGTGGTCTTCCCACAGGACGGTCCTCTGGTTGAGCGCCACGGAGCCCTGGTAGCTGACCGTGATCTTTTCTTCCTTTGCCTTCTTGGTCGTGACCAGGATGACGCCGAAAGCGCCTCGGGCTCCGTAAACGGCCGCCGACGAGGCGTCCTTGAGGACCGATATGGTCTCTATGTCGTCGGGGTTGACGGACGTGAGCGAACCTTCCACGCCGTCAATCAGGATGAGGGCCGAGCCGCCCTGGCCGATGGAATGGTTGCCGTCGGACGCAGAGCCCATAGATGATCTTGACTTGTAAGAGGTGTTGCCGCCACGGACATAGATGGCGCCCGTGTGGTTCGGTTTGCCGTCGGACTGGATGATGCTGAGACCGGCCACCTGACCTTGGAGGGTACGGGCTACGTTAGGATTGGTCCTCTGGTCCAGCTCATCGCCGGAGATATTTTCGACCGCTCCTACGAGCTGTGTCTTTTTCAGGGTGCCATATCCAACGACGACCGTGCCTTCGAGAGTCATCGTGTCCTCTTCAAGGGCTATCCTGATCTCGCTACGGTCGCCAACAGGGACTTCCTGACTTTTGAATCCGAAGAAGTCGACAACCAGCACGGCGCCGTCGCCGACACGGAGCTTCCAGGAGCCGTCCGCTTCGGCGGTCACGCCGTTCGAGGTGCCTTTTTCCATAATTGCGGCACCGGGGAGAGGATCCCCCGTCGCGGCTTCAACGACAAAACCCGACACCTCTCTCTGCTGTCCCAGCGCCATAATGCACGGGAAAAACAGCAACGCGAAAAGCGCCGAATAAAATTTGAGTTTTTCTGCCTTCATTTCAACAGTGTTTCTATCCACGTGCAATCCGGACAGCTACACTCAAGCCGACGATGACAGCGGGCACTTGCCCCAAAACTCGACAACAAATATAGCAAACTTATAAATAAACGGTATCAAAACTTATGTATTTAACAGTTAAATTATATCAAAAAAGGCAACATTGGTTTAAAATTTTTATATATTTGTCGTGCAATCCGGAAAATTCTCAGCCGCCTGACAGTACGTAGCATCCCCGCAACGCACTGTTTTTTGTTTTTTGATATGAGACTGATATCATCTCGAATAGCGCTTCTGGCGGCTGTCCTGGCAATGATTTCCTGCACGAGGGAGATCAAGACCGGCATCGATCCATCCGCCGTCCCACCGGACGGAGTCACTTACGATGAGACCAACTCATCCTCCACGGCCCTCGGGTTCTACTGGGAGGTTGACAACGCCATAGCCGCAGGCGCAGTGTCATTCACGGCACAGATTGTAAAAGATCCGGAGATTGGAGCCAACGTATATTCCGGCGCCGCGTCGCAGACCCTGCAGGCGAAGTCCGGCACAAACGACGGCATCATATTCAACGGACTGACCGTAAATTCAAAGTATTATGCCAGGGTAAGGGCCAATTACCCCCGTTCCGTCTATTCCGACTGGGTCTATGTGACCGACGCCTCCGGCAAGAAGGCCGTAATCAAACTCGGAAAGGGCATCGTGAACGAAAACATCGAAGCGGTCACAGGCGCTTCGGCCCGTCTTCTGGACGTGTCCCCGACCACTGCCGTAGTCGAATGGACGGTCACCGATTTCTCGGACGCGGCCATAGACAAAGCCGCCCTTTCATCAATTGAACTCTACCGCGACGAGCAGTGTATGGATCTTCTTGTGTCCTGGGATTTCCCGGACGGGTCCATATTCTCCAAAGCTCCGCGCTTCATATTCTCCGGCCTCTCTCCCGGCACGCCATACTGGTTCATCGCCGAATGCAGCACTACCACCGAGCAGGGCGAAGACGTCACGTTCAGAAGCGAGCCCCTCCGCCTGGAGACCGAGCCGGCAAAGGCCATCTACAAAAAGAGCGGCTACGCACAGCCCGGAGAGGTCATCCTGTTCCAGGACTTCAGCGAGCTAATCTGGGGCGGCGACGCCGTCAACCAGGCCGTAGGCTATTCCGCCGAACAGCGAGGTTCTGCCACCGCCCTGACTCCCGCAAGAGGATGGAACCCCATCGGCGGTTCCCTTGGCTATTACCTGTGCACCCCGAGCACGGAGATTGGATTGTACAACACTCTCCGCAAAGCCCTTATCGGATCGGGGGCCTCGCTTGCCGACTGGGCCGAATGGAGAGAAGACCCCACCACTGTCGGTATGGTCTGTGCCAGGCCCGGTTCGGTAAAAGTCGGTGCCTCGTCCAAGGTCGGCGCCGTCGTCACTCCCCCGCTCTCTGCGCTTTCTTCCATAGCGACCGTTGAGGTCCGCTTCAAGGCATCGCCTTTCGGATCTTCATCTTCAACCCTGGATCCTCTCGGGACCTGCATCCGCATTATCGACGGGGCCTCCATCTCCGACAATATCATCAGATCCGCCTCCTCCGACATCGTGGTCCAGACATTCGACCTGAAAAACGACCTTGCGATGTCGGAATATGCATTCACCATCCATAATGTCTCTCCCGGCGTACGGCTCGCCATAGGCGGCTACCGTTCCCAGAACGAGAGCGGACAGCACCGACTCGTGGTGGACGACATTTCCATAAAGGTCCTCGAGTACGGTTCGACCGCCGTCGACGTACCCACCCCGAGCATCCAGCTGACCGTAGGAGAAGGGCAGATCAGGGCCGACTGGTCCGAATGCGAGAATGCAACGTCCTACGACGTCGAATACAAGATGAGCGACGAAGAAGACTGGCATTCCGCCGGCAACACGACCTATACCACATTCACGATCCGCGGCCTGCAGCAGCTTACCTCCTATGACGTTCGCGTGAAGGCCCGCAACTCCGATCTGTTCGCTTCGGAATGGTCGGAAGTGAAGACCGTCACCACCCCCGCCGTCACGAAGAGCGTCCATATTTCGGCACCTTTCGTCGATGCCACGCAGATCGGTTTCCGCTGGTACACCGACAGCAACTGGTCGATGGATATCCTCACCGGCTACAGGCTCGAACTCTACAAGGGCTCGTCGCTTGTGGTGCGGCTGTCCCTCACGGCATACGGCGAACCTGATCTTAATGAAATGACAGTGAGCGCGACGGACAATATCCTGTCCCTGTGGAACGCTTCCACCGGGCCGTCCTTCGTATTTACCGGCCTTGAGCCGTCGACGGCCTACACCCTCAACGTCACCAACAAAGATCTACAGATAAGCGGGACTATGGATGTCACGACTGCGGCATCCGGCGTCGTCACTCTCCCCTCCGGCACAGTGTCGACAGCGGGGACCATCCTGTTCGAAGATTTCTCCGAACTGCTTTGGGGCGGACTTCCCGTCCTGTCCGAGTACGGAGGAGGGTTCCCCGGCTTCAGCAGCGTCAACAGGGGCAGCCTGCCTTCGTTCACGCCGCTATCCGGCGAACAGCCGCTGGCAGGCTCTTCCGAAAAGCTTTATCTCTGCCAGACCGCTACCCAGTACGGCCTCCTCAACACGACCTGGAGAGCCATCGGGCAGTCCCGCCTGAAAGACTGGGGCGCCATATCGGAATCCTACGAGGGCAGTGCGGCCGGCTCGCTGTGCGGTATGGCGGGCATCATCAAACTGGGCGCCGCCGGCTCCTGGTGCCAGATACTCACCCCCGCACTCAACTGCCTGCCGTCCAACTCTACCATCAAGGTCTCCTTCAGGATGGGAGCCTACACGGAAGACGGTGTCAAGGTCCTCGACCCCGGCGAAGCGGTCATCAAAGTGATTGACAACGTCACCCTCGGCAGCCAGGGCTCTATGCACCAGGCCTACCAGAGCGGCACGGTCGCCTACGAGAAGACCTTCTCCATTCCCTCCAGGATAGGGATGCAGAATTTCGAATTTACGCTCAACAACGTCAAGCCGGGCGCCAGGATTGCCATCGGCACCACCCGCAGCAGCTCGGAAGGGAGCCAGCGCCGCGCCTTCCTTGACGACGTCAAGATAGAACTTGTCAGATAAAATTTATAACAGTGATGAAAAGAGAAACGGTATTTTATACCACCCCCTGTTGCGAATTGATTTTCATTTGCCTGGAGGCTGATTTCCTGGATAGCGGTAAGAATATCCAGGGCGCAGGTGCGGGATCACTGGACCCCGATGATATGGACGATATGGGTAACGACTGGTAAAAGGAGGACAAATTATGAAAAAGATATTTTACTTCTGTCTGGTTTGCTTCATCGCGGCCCTTTCCTGTTCTAAGGAAATCACCTATCCGGAAGAAGAAACCCCCGCAACCGGAAAAGTTCCGGTAACTTTCTCCGTGAGCAGGGATGAGATTAAGACTTATGTCGACAACGACGGCGCCACCCTTCTCTGGGAAGAGGGCGATAAGATCGGCGTATTCACTGATCTGGACACCGACTCGCCTTGCGAGTTCTCGATGTCCGGCAATCCTGGTGCTTCCGCCACCTTTACCGGCGAAGTATCAGAAGGAGCATCTTCCTTCTATGTATTCTACCCCTACGACGAGAATGCCACATTTGCGAATGGCAAAATCACCACTTCACTTCCCACGACGCAGACCATCGGCAGCAACAACACCGCCAAAGGCGCTATGCTCACGACCGGTTTAGCCACAGGCACCGGCGCCAATCTATCGGTAACGCTTACGCCCGTGTTCTCTTATCTTAAGTTTAAGATCCAGACCGAGGATGTGAAAACCATCGTGATCGGCAGCGGCAGCGTCAACTTCGGCGGACAGGCTCAGTTCACGGCCAACGGCGGAGCGATGGTAAGCGGCGGCAGCGCCAACAGCATCACCGTCACGAAGGAGTCCGGCTATTTTGCCAAGGACACATATTACTATGTCCCGGTACTCCCCGTAACGGTTCCTGCCGGCGAATTCACCTTCGCCATCGACTCCAACACCCACGGCTCGGGCACCGGCACTGAAGGATATGACGACTGGAAGGCCGAGCGCACAGCCACCGCCGCGATGGCATTCACTCAGGGCAGAGCCAAGAAGTTCGACGCCCTCGATGCCGACGGATCCACCAACAAGTGGACCTGGTACTTCGACATCCACGACGCCGCTTCCCTCGAGCGCTTCCGCGCCCTTGTCGGCGCCGGCAGCTTCCCTTCCACAGCCAACGGAGGTATCGCCAAGCTCACCGGCGACATCGATCTCAACGGTGTAACTCTCGCTGCCGCTGCCGGCACGTTCTCCGGCACCCTCGACGGCCAGGGGCATAGCCTTACCAACTGGACGAGCAGCGGAAGGGGCCTGTTCAATGTAGTGACGGGCACAGTGAAAAACCTTTCAGTCGCATCGTCCTGCACGCTTTCATTCCCCACTCCTTTGACGGGTTCATTCGGCTTTATTTGCGTTGATGTTCAGAGCGCCGGAAAACTGGATAACATTTCTTTCAATGCCAATGTTTCCCAGACCGGGCTTTCGGTTACAGGAGGTACATACCACGGCCTTCTGGCCGGCCGCTGTTACGGTGTGATGGAGAACTGTACAAACAACGGAAATTTGAACATTACCGTATCTTCTGTCAGCAGTGGTAACGTGTATTTAGGCGGTATGGTCGGGTATTTCAACTCCGGTGACAAGCGAGCCGCTTACAGGAATACAAACAACGGAAATGTTTTGTATCGTGTCAACGCTAAAGGCAACTTTGTTTTCCTTGGCGGAATCACGGCCGGTACTTCCACCAATACGATTGCGAGCGCGACTTCTTCGAAGGGAACCATTCAGGAGTGCGTCAATACAGGAAATGTCAGTTATTACTGCACAAACGGCGGCTCTATGGATGACAATGCCGGAACAGGTGGTACCGGGAATTACTTCAAAGTAGGCGGCATTGCAGGTTACTGGGAAGGCAACATTATCGATTGCACCAACGGCGTAGATGGCAACGCGGCCAAAGGACAGGTGTCAGTAACTGTCCCCACAAATGAAAGCACAGCGTGCGCAACCGGCCCCTCCATCGGAGGCGTCGCAGCGTTTGTTCTCAGGAATATGACCGGTTGCAAGAACTATGGAACGGTGAACATAAAAGGAACCTTCGCTGGCGGCGGAACAAGTAATGCCGGCAACGGCATTTCAGCCGAATTTTGCGCAGGCGGCGTGGTAGGACAAATTGGTTCCAGCGCAGATCCTGCTTCATATTCACTGGAGGACTGCCACAACTACGGCACGCTGGATTTCAAGGGCTGGATGGCTACAGGTAACGGCACCGGCTTCAACTTCGGCGGAGTTGCAGGATACAGCAAAGCCCCAGTTTCCAACTGTTCCAACAATGGTCCAATGGCCACAGAATCCAAAGGCGCATTTGTGAGGATGGGTGGTGTAATCGGGCAGGTACAAGCTGTCATTTCAAGCCTCACCAACAACGGAAACCTCACCTTCAGCCTGGTACGTTCCACAGCCGGAGCCGTCGACACCTATAAGCAACTGGCAAGCGAGCTCAGCATCGGCGGAGTGGCAGGCCGCGCAACGGCAGAAGCCTCCGCCTGCGTAAACAATAACCCTATGACTGTGACCACCACAGCAGCAGACAATCTTTCCTCTAATATTGATATCGGCGGTGCAGTAGGATATGCGGGCGCCGCTTTCTCCGGAAACAATTCCGGTAAAATAACCCTGACTTACAGCGGAAAGACCATTTATTGCGGAGGTGTTTTGGGACGGAGCAACATCGCGCAGGGGCTTGATAACGCTTGCCGCAATAATGGCAATCTTGACATCACTTGCGGTTCCATCAAACAGAGCTGGTTCGGCGGCGTTTTCGGTTCCATCCCCGCTCCCAGTTCCGGCACAAACACCCATACCGGTCTGGAAAACCACGGCAATATCAGCCTTTCCATAACCACCTCTCAGGATGGCGGCTTCTATTATCTTGGTGGTGTTGCAGGCACTTCCGCCGGTTCGCAGGTGTTCACCAACTGTAAAAACTACGGAGACCTTACATATACCGGTCACGCCAAGATCCGCATCGGCGGGATTAATGCCTATATGAACCAAACAGCCAACGGCTCTGTGGTGGAGTGTGACATCACTGCATCCTGCACGGGCCGCGACTATTCGGAAGTGGGCGGAGTGAGCGCATACACTGCAGCGACCGGATTGACCAACTGGTCATACAAAGGCACAATCAACACTTCCGGCTCCACCAAGAAGGTTTATACTGGCGGCCTGCTGGGTAAATCCAACGGCGCTTCCGCCTTCAACGGCTGCACCTTCGAAGGGACGCTCACCGGCGCGGCAGGCAATAACGTTCCTGGCTTGTATGTCGGCGGTCTTCAGGCGAATGGCCTGGCTATGAAATTCGGCAACAGCAGCAAGTGTGTTGTGAAATCCGGGGCTGTCGTAAATGGCACTGCCGTTACCGCACTGACCAACGACAATCTGGTGTCTCAGTCTTCCGACGGCGGGACCTTCGTTTCCACCGGCACGTTGACCAATATAGTAATCGAATAAATTTAACAACATAATTGACCAAAACTATGAGTTTTTCAAAAACAAAAACGTACACCGAGCCTCTTTGCAAAGTGAGGAGGCTGAGCATAGAAAAGTATTTCTGTGCCAGTAACGAGCTCCAGGGAAGCAATGTCGAGTCCCTGGACGCAGCTAATGAAAACGATATGGGCAATGACTGGTAAACAATGGAGGAACGAATGATGAAAAAGTATTTCTACTGTTTGGCAGCGCTTGCGCTCACCGTCGTTTCCTGCAACAAGGAACTTGACAATCCACAGGAAGGCCGGCCCGTTCACGGAGCCAAGAAGGCCATCTCCCTCTCGGTCGAAGGCAAAGACGTAAAAACCTTCGTGCAGGACCCCGTCGCCGGCACGATCTACTGGGAAGACGGCGACCAGATCGGCGTATTCACCGATGTCGACACCGATGCTCCTATCCTCTTCTCTATGTCCGACTACACCGGTGCCACAGCCACCTTCTCGGGAGAAATCTCCGATGGTGCGACTGCCATCTACGCGTTCTATCCCTATGACGCATCCGCCACCTTTGCTGACGGAAAGATCACCACTTCGCTTCCTGCCGTCCAGAGCATCGGCGATCACAATGTCGCCCACGGCGCAATGCTCGCCATCGGCACAGCCACCAAGTCGGGCGACGACTGGAGCGTAACCCTCAAGAACGCCTTCTCCTATCTGAGATTCAAAATCCAGACTGAAGAAGTGAAGGAAATCGTCCTTTCCGCCGGTTCCGACTTTCTCGCCGGCTCGGCCTCTTTCAGCGTCGCCGACGCTTCGATTTCCGGCACGGGCACCTCATCCACCATTTCCATCACAAAGGCCGAGGGATACTTCTCGAAAGACGACGACTACTACATTCCGGTTCTCCCCGGGGCCGTAGCCGAACTGTCCTTCTCGATGACCTCCAACACCCACGGCGAGAACTCCGGCACTGAAGGATACGACGACTGGAAAGCCGAACGCGTTGTCGCTTCCTCCCTGACTTTCACCCGGGGCACAGGCCTGAAGTTCGACGCCCTCGATGCCGACGGCGCCACCAACAAGTGGACCTGGTACTTCGACATCCACGACGCCGCCTCCCTCGAAAGGTTCCGCGCCCTTGTCGGCGCCGGCAACTTCCCTGAGGGCGGCCTTGCCAAGTTCACCAGCGACATCGACCTCTCCGGAGTCACCCTTGCTGCCGAAGCCGGCACCTTCACCGGCACCCTCGACGGCCAGAACCACAGTATCACCAACTGGACAAGTGTCGGTGTGCCTCTGTTCAATCTTATTGGCCGCGACAGCGATCCGGCCGCCGACGGCGTGGTCAAAAACTTCACCCTGGCTTCCAGCTGCACCCTCACCTTCTCCTTCACCAACACAGGCAGTCGCGCCGGCTTTATTGCCCGCTACTTAAACAACCACGGCACACTTGAAGGCATCACCAGCAACGCCGTCGTTACTCCGGTCGAAGGAGACGTCGACGGTATGTATGCAGGAATTTTGGCCGGTGTCTCCTACGGTCTCATCCAAAACTGCGTCAACAACAGCGACATCTCCATCACAGCATCGTCGATGACCGGCAATATGTACCTGGGCGCCTTTGCCGGCTATGTCAACAACGGTTCCAACCTGGCCCTCTCATATTGCACCAACAACGGCGACATCTCCTACACGGTCAACTCAACTGCAAAACAGACTTATCTGGGAGGTATCGCCGGAGGCACAAGTATCAGCAAAGTTTCTGAAGCCAGTATGAAGGGTATCGCCGACCACTGCGTCAACACCGGAAATATCTCCTATATGTTCACCAACGGAGGCAGTATGGAAGACAACCAGGGAACCGGCGGCAACGGCAACTACTTCAAGGTCGGCGGTGTTGTCGGCTACTTCGACGGAGATGTCACCAACTGCGTCAACGGCGTTGAAGGCGATGCGACGAAGGGCAATGTCAGCGTAAGAATACCCACCAACGAATCCACAGCCTGCGGCACCGGAGTCTCTTTGGGCGGTGTCGCCGCGTTTGTCAGCCAGAATGTGACCGGTTGCACCAACTACGGCAAGGTATCTTTCAAAGGCACCTGTGCCGGAGGCACGGATGACGCGAGCGGAGCCGGTGTGAAAGCCGACCCTGAATTCGGCGGTGTCGTAGCTCAGGCCGGAAAGAAGTCCGACAATGGCAGCAATGCCATCACCGACTGCCACAACTACGGTCCGATGGACATCAATTCCTGGATGGCCACCGGAAACGGCACGAATATGTACTTCGGCGGAATAGTAGCCTATTGTAAAATCCCCGTCACTTCTTGCACCAACAATGCCAAGATAACCATCGTAACCAAGGCCGCCGCCAGCTACGCCGGAGGCGTCTGCGGACAAGGGGATGCAGCAGGATGCACCACCCTCACCAACAATGGCGAGCTGGATGTAACCCTGTTCCGTTCTACCGGAGGCGATCCTTCCACCTATAAGCAGTGCGCAGGCTCCTATCAGCGCCTCGGCGGCGTTATGGGATACGCTTCCAGCGGAATTGCAAGATGCACCAACAACGGAAAGGTCAAAGTGACCGGCTCAACCAACGCCGGTATTTACTGCCCGCTTATCGGCGGTATTACCGGACAGGCCAGTTCCTCTTTCGGCAATTGTGTCAACACGGGCGACATTGAAGTCTCTCATCCGACCGACGGCACCAACGGCCTTCGCGTAGGCGGTCTCATCGGGCATTGCGGAGGGCTCACGTTCAGCGACACCAGCTACTCCACCGGTGCAATTACCGTAACCGGAGGTACATTCGCCACAGGTACGCTGATAGTCGGCGGCTCCGTCGCCCTTATGGAAAGCGGCGCCACAACAACTCCGATTGAGACACGCGACGCTTCCAAACCCATCACTGTCAATGTCACGTCGATGAACAAGCAGGCATATATAGGCGGAGTCATTGCTTTTTTCAACGGCACTACTGCCAAGACGAGGTCAGGTTTCAAGAACTGGAAGCCCATCAATGTCAACCTTGGCAGCTCCACGTCTAACACCGCTTTTTCCTATGTGGGCGGCGTGTCTGCCTGCGACAAGGCGAACCAGACATTCTCCGGCTGTGAGAACTACGGAGACATTACCGTATCATCCCCCCACAAGACCCGTCTTGGCGGAATAGCATCCTACACCAACAAGGCCACCATCAACTGCAAGGTTGAATGCGACATCACCGCAAACCTCTGCGAGAAGGATTACTCTGAAGTGGGCGGCATCATCGGTTACACCGCGGCGACAGATTTTACAGACTGCTCGTTTGCCGGCAAGCTCGACACGTCAGCCTCCGGCAGCAAGGTTTACACCGGCGGTATCCTGGGCAAATCCAACGGCAACCAGACGTTCAACGGCTGCTCCGTTTCCGGTGCACTTGCCGCCAATGTCAATGCTCCGGGCCTGTATGTCGGCGGTCTTCAGGCTAATGGTCTCGTTCTCACTTTCGGTGCCAGCACCAAGTGCGTCGTGGCAACCGGCACTACCCTGAACGGCGTTGCCGTCACAGAACTGAACAACGGCAACCTGGTGTCGCAGTCTTCCGATGGAGGGGCCTTCGCCTCAACATCGACTCTGACCAACATCGTCATCGAGTAGTTCTCGATGTGATTCCTTTTCCACGGCGGCGAGGCCCTACAGCCTCGCCGCCGTAGTTTTATTTTCTCCTAAAATTATCACAATATAATGTGATTTTATTTGTTTTTTCAAGGAATTTTCTTTTTCTTTGTTAAAGAAATCACAATATATTGTGAAATGGACTCTATAGGCCGGCAAATAAAAAGACGCAGAAAAATGCTTGGAGTAACTCAGCGGCAACTGGCTGAACTCTCCGGAATCGGGATAAACACTCTTACCAAGATTGAACGGGAAGAGGGCAATCCCACCCTTGATGTTTTATATAAAGTCCTTGACACCCTTGGACTTGTACTAACCACTTGCATTAAGTTATGAGAAGCGCCCGCGTCTATAACAATAATCGCCTTGCGGGAGTGCTGACAGAAGCCTCCCCTAGAGAATATGTCTTCAGATATGATGACGCATATTTTCTGGACGGAGAAGCTCCTGCAATAAGTATTACGCTGCCGAAAACAGAGCAGGAATATCATTCGGATCGGCTGTTCCCATTTTTCGTGAATATGCTTTCCGAAGGTCACAACCGGACGGTTCAAGCCGCTATCCACAAACTGGACCGTGAAGATGATTTCGGCATATTGCTCGCAACTGCACAAACAGACACCCCGGGGACCATAACAGTAATTCCCATTACACTATGATTATTCTGCCGTTCAATAACGATGATGCATATTCCGGACGCCTGAATGAGAATCGAGGACATTTTTCTCTCTCGGGGGCCCAGAGCAAATACTCCGTCATAAAACAAGACGGCGAATTCCGGCTTACGTCTGCAGGAGAGCGAGGGACATATATCCTTAAACCTGCATTGTCCGATTTTGAACGCCGGGCAGACAGTCCGGCGAATGAACACCTGACTATGAGCATAGCAAGAAAGGTTTTCCATATAGAGACCGCCGACTGCGAGTTATGTCAGTTTGCAAACGGAGAGCCGGGCTACTTGACAAAACGCTATGACATCGCTCCTGATGGAAGCAGGATCCAACAGGAAGACTTTGCCTCACTCGGGGGAATTACCCGTGACACTCACGGTCCGGATTATAAATACGCCGCTCTCAGTTATGAGGAAATCGGGATGCTAATCCGCAGATATTTACCGGCCTGGAAAATCGAGATGGTCAAGTTCTATGACCTGATTCTCTATAACTTCCTGTTTTCCAATGGCGATGCACATCTTAAGAATTTCTCGGTACTGATGACTCCGGATGGGGATTATCGGCTCGCCCCGGCCTATGACTTGATAGATACACATATTCATTTACCGGATGACAGTATTTTCGGGCTCAGGAAGGGACTTTTTGCCGATGGAAGAAAATTCCCAAGAGGTGTCGGCAATAAAGAATTCAAGGAATTTGGATTATCTCTGGGTCTGAATGAAACTACCGTCATCCGCGAACTGGACAGATTTTGTTCAGACTATCCGGCAATCGAGCAAATGGTCCAAGAATCATCCCTGAGCCCGGAATCCAAGAAATTATACTACGAGCACTATCATTCGCGTTTGTATTCTTTTTTGAGAGCGTAATATGAGAATCATTTTCCTACTGATTACCGTCACCGCGCTGACCGCAGGAAGCTGCCGTGGAGCCGGGGGGCCAGCATATATCCGCATTGTGCGCACCGGCGGGACGGTTGTTGAAGATACCGTAAGGCTGAAGAGGGGCAGAGGATTTGAGGAATTCGTCTTTCCGAAAGCGAAGATTGACGGGGTTGACACACTGTATGTAACACCGGTTTTCACCAGCGCCACTGCCGGGACCGACGGCTACTACGTGAATGCCGAAGGCATAGTCACCAAGATGCTTCCAGGCCGGGAAGGAAGGCATTCACTGAGGCACCGCCACCCGATGCCGATTGCGGGGTGCGTCAAGGAAGGCAAGGCCTGGATGGCATACTTTCCTCACTACCGCTTCGACAGCCACGTCTCGATAGTCTGCCGCGGCGGGCAGTACAGACAGGTGTTTGCGCTGACTCCGTTCGACCACAAGTCCTACGACGGCGACTGGGTGCTCCGTTTCTATAAGCTCGAAGGCGAGAATGCGACCTACGCCGGCATCGGCAGGCTGTACCGGAAGATCCGGCTTGCGCAGGGCGGGCTTCAGCCCCTGAAGGAAAAGGTCAAGGACCGCCCGCTGCTGAAATATGCCGTGGACTATCCGGAAATCCGCATCCGGCAGGGCTGGAAGCCAGTGCCTTGCACTGTGGAGCACCAGACACTCGAGAACGAACCGCCGATGAAGGTGGCCGTGACCTTCGACAAGGTGTGCGAGATCATCGATTCGCTCATCGCGCAGGGAGTCCCTGGCGCCCAGATCACGCTTGTGGGATGGAACATCCGCGGCCACGACGGCCGCTTCCCGACCATCTTTCCTCCTGAACCGGCATTGGGCGGCGAGGAGAGGCTCCGCCATCTGATTGCCTATGCGCAGGAAAGGGGCTTCCGGATTGTCCCGCACATCTGCACCGGCGACAGCTATGAGATTTCACCCGATTTCGACCTTGGCGATGTAGCCCTGCTGCCTTCCGGGGAGCGTTTTTCCAGGTTCGTCTACGGCGGAGGCCGAATGTACGAGCTGTGCTACGAGCAGGCGTACAAGAAATATGTCGTCCCCTACTGCGACTCGCTCGCCAGGATGGGCTTCCGCGGCGTGGGCTACAACGACGTCTATTCAATAGTAGCGCCGCACGCCTGCGCGGATCCCAATCATTACAACAATCCCGCACAGGCGGCCGAGTGGGCTCGCAAGACTCTCAGGGAGATGAAGGACAAAATTGGCGGCTGCGCCTCCGAGGGCGGCTATGACCACCTGTCTTCCGAACTCGATTTCGCCCTTTATATCTCTATGCTTGGGCCAAACACTCTGAGTTTTGAGAAGCTTCGCGATGCCTACGTCCCGCTGTGGCAGATTGTCTATAACGGATATATCTATTCCTGCCCATTCTCCCGTTCGGTCAACTACACGATCAAGGAGCCGGAATGGTCTATGAAGATGCAGGAGCACGGCGGACATCCCACCTTCTATTTCTATGCGGCCCACCGGGACGACGACAAAAACTGGATCGGCACGCCTACCTGCGACCTGTTCGCGGCCACAAGCGAGGATGTCCACAATTCCGCAGTCGAGATCCGCAAGGGATGGGATTATATGAAAGAATATGGCTACCTGCAGTATGAGACTATTGACGACCATAAAGAAGTGGCCCCGAAAGTCTTTAAAACCACTTATGGCAACGGTGTCATCACCTGGTGTAACTATTCCGAAAAGCCGTTTGCCTGCCCCGACGGGGTAGAACTGGAGCCAAAGTCCTGGCGCACCGTGGAGCCCATTATCTCCGACGGGAAAGTGCTCGTGTCGGTATGCGACACTCTCATCCCCACCCCCGGCGACTCAATCCGGGCCAACTTGGACAATAAGGAGCGTTTCGTCCTGAGCGCGAAGGTGGAGGCGCCGGAGCGAGGACGTTTCAAGATGAAAGGGTTCCAGGTCTTCAAGGACGGGGACAACAGATTCGTCTTCGGTCGGGAGAACTTCCCGGACGGGCAGTATATGGTGGCCTGGCGGATATGCAAGGGAGTCACAGTGCTGCAGGAAGCCCGGAAACTTCCGCGCGCGATGCGCCACAAGCCGATGTATATGCGCATCACCATCCGCGGCGACCGCAACATCCGCTTTTATTACGCCACCGAGCCGCACGACCACTTCGACGCCGAGGGCTGGGACAGCTTCTCCGGAGTGATGGCGGCGGATCTTGTGAAGCATAAAGGGCCGGACGGGCGCGCTGGCGCATGGGTGGCTTTCCTCGAGGGGAAAGGCCCCTCCGGCGAAGTTTTCAAAGACCGCATCCCGCCCATGGAGCCCGAACTGGTGGCGACAATCCCGGCGACTGAGGAAAGGCGCTTCTCCTGTCAGGGCCTTGCCATCCAGGGCGACACTGCAGTCATCATCCACGACAAGGGGTGGTGTCAGATCTACGATATGGCCGAAAAACGCACGCTGTCCTACTACAAGCTCGAAGGCAACGATTCCCATTGCAACAATGCGGTATTCGGACCTGCGCGCCTTACGCCGGAATCGCCGTTTCCCCTCCTGTATATCTCCGAAGACAACGGCGGCCACGCCTGCCTGGTGACCGAAATCGGGATGGATTCCTCAAAGATCGTCCAGAAGATTTATTACGACACCGACGGTTCCGACTATCCCGGTCCGGTGGACTGGATGGTGGACCGTAAAAACGGCTTCCTCTACACCTATGGAGGCATACGCTGGCGCGAGCGCTGGGTAAAGCGGTTTCCTCTTCCCTCCCCGGACGAGCCTGAGGTCCATCTCACGGCGGACGACGTGCAATGGAGTATGTACTATGACGAAGTGGGCATCGGCCAGGGCGGGTTCGTGCAGGACGGGCGTATATATTTAAGCGCCGGCTATCCGCCGTACTACTGCAAGCTCCACGTCTACGACATCAGGACGAAGAAGCAGATCCTGTGTCAGGACATCCGTGACCTGAAGTACGAACCCGAAGGTATGGACATAAGCGAAGGCTGGCTCTACCTCGCCCTGTGGCATAGCAAGGTCGGGACGGAAATCTACCGCTTCACGCTGAACAATCCGTCCTGACCTTGGATCAGGAAGCGACCGCGATAGAGGCTGATGTCCTCCAATTCGCCGGTCCCTTTTTAAAATCCATTTTGCCGGAAATCCACTTTGCCATCTACACGAATGTTCCGCCAAATTTGCTAAAAAAAATGAAATTTGGCGGAACATTCACATAAATAAAGTATCTTTGCAAAAACACATATCTCTATGGACAAAATCATCGGGAGAGACACAGAACTGGCAAAACTGGCCAAGTATAATCAAAGCGGGAAGGCGGAATTTATAGCCCTGTATGGACGCCGCCGCGTAGGCAAGACCTCGCTTATCCGTTACTTCTTCAAAGACAAATTCGACTTTTATGCGAGCGGTGTTCTGGAAGGAGCCAAAGATGACCAGAAGAATGCCTTTCTCGGAGCTTTGACGCATTACGGATACGATGGCCCCGTGCCCAAGAACTGGAAAGAGGCTTTCAAAGCGCTCGGAAGCATTATTGCCAAAAACAAGCGTAAGAAGCGCTGCGTAATCTTTATAGATGAAGTGCCCTGCTTCGACTTTGAATACTCCAACTTCGTCAAGGAACTCGGCATCTTCTGGAACGACACCGCTTCCTGGTATGACAATGTCTTCCTGGTAATATGCGGCTCAGCCACATCCTGGATGATTCGCAACATAATAGACAACCGTGGAGGTTTGCACCGCCGCCCTACCCACGAAATGCATCTGCGTCCCTTCAGCCTGTACCAGACGGAGATGTACTTCAAAGCCAAAAACTACAAATGGGACCGTATGACCATCCTGCAACTCTACGCAGCTCTCGGTGGCGTTCCATACTATTTTTCGTTGCTTGATCCTGCCAAAAGTTCTGCAGAGAACATAGATATGCTGTTCTTTTCCACCGATGCCGAATTGGGGAATGAATACCGCCGTTTGTACAAATCCCTCTTCCGGAATCCGGAAAAGTATATGGACATCGTCAAGCTCCTTGCCTCCAGCCGGGAGGGAATGACCCGGAAAGAAATATCCGAAACGTTGAAAATCAGCTCAGGAGAAGAACTTACCAACCTTCTCAAAGATCTTGTATACTGCGACCTCATCAGCTACTACAGCATCTGCGGGAAAAAGACGGCCGGCCTGTATCGCCTCGTGGATTTCTTCACCATCTTCTACCTGACCTTCTGCAACTCCACCGTAACTGACCGCGCATATTGGCGTCATACGCTGAACACACCTCGACAGAACACCTGGTACGGTCTGGCCTTCGAGCGTATCTGTCTGTTCCATATCTGGGAGATTATCCAGTCCCTCCGTCTGGACACAATGCTTACTAAGTATTACTCCTGGCGCAATAAACCCGGCAGACCCACCGGTCAGATTGATATGATCATCGAGCGTGCCGACGGCATAACCGACATCTGCGAGATGAAGTACTCCCGTTATGAATACACTCAGGACGCCGAAGAAAGCAGCAAGCTCGAGCACCGCATCCACTCTTTTCAGTCTGAATATCCCAAGCACGAATCCATCCGGACAGTCCTTGTTACAACCAAAGGATTAACGCAAGGAGAGCACAGTGGCGATTTTGACAAAGTGCTCACACTGAAAGACTTGTTCGTTGAAAACACAGAGGAGTTTTAAGCCAGATTTGCTTTTTTTGAGCAGTTTTGGCGTAAGCCTCCGACTAAGCGAAAGTAGCAAAAGATATGGTATATAAATCAGCCCGACCATCCGGCCGGGCTGAAATCTAGATCTTCACGCTGAACAATCCGTCCTGACCCTGGATCAGGAAGCGGTTGCCATAGAGAGCGATGTCTTCGAGCTCGCCGGTCGTGCAGCCAGAAAGGTCGATTTCCTTCATACTGCGCTTCTTGAGGTCCCACACATAGAGAATCGAGGGGTGTTTCTCCGTCCCGATGCCCGTCGGCATATAGAGCTTACCTTTATATATATAAAGGCCCTGGCCAATCGGGTTGAACTTGAAGGACGACACCTCTTCGATGGTGTAGTTCTCAAGCGCGTCCTCCGGTTTGAGGACAACGACAGGACCGTCGGAGAGCTTCGGAAGGTGGAACTTCACAATGCGGTGGCGGTTGGAGGGGTCGCTGTTGTTGACAGTGTTACCATAGCCGTAGAGCATCTTTTCCTTGAGATCGACCACCCACTGAAGGGCATAGCCGTAGTCGCCGTTCACATCATCGTACTTAATGATCTGGACAATCTCGGAAGACTGCAGGTCGGGGGCAAGCCTCTCCACGAAGCAGACATCCTTGCCCTCCGCGACCGGCTTCTTGTGGCACTGGCTCACATAGAGCACCGGCAGCGGATCGCCTGCCTGCGCCTTCTCGATGCCGAAAGAAGCCACGTTGGCGTGGTTGTACTTCTGCGCGGAAGCAAGCATAAAGGCGGATATCTTTTCGAACGAGCCGGCCCCAAGGCGGTACACGGTTGCATACCCGCCGTCCTGAAGGCTCACCATCGTGTCGCCATAGACGTCCATCCCCTGGTAGTAATGCCTCTTGGGCTTTCCGCCCTCCTCCTCCGGCGGATCCGGGGGGAACCCCAGAAGGGCTCCCCAGTGATCCGCTTTAACTCCGCACGCTAAAAGCAGCACAAGCAGTGATATTCTGACAAGATTCTTCATCACAAAGTAATAGTATCAGGGTCTACAACAGTGCTGAGACCATCGTTGGTTCCGGTCGTACAGGAATGGCTGGAGCCATTTGACCCGAACACATTATTAGCTATAATGTCGCTGGCTGATTCTATGGTAATAAAATATCCTGAGGAGGCCGCTTGGACTCTGGTATTAGAACCAACCTTACAACCTGCAATGTTAATGGTAGGTCCTGTTCCACCGCCCTTACAACTACAGAAGATGCCGGCGGGTTGGGAAGTGCTGTTGGGTCCGCGCATAGTACCGCTCACAGTGCAATTGGTAAATGTCTTTGTTCCTGTTCCGACATTACCCACAAGGCCTCCGGTGTAGTTCGTGCCACTGGCGCCGTTACTGTTCACTGTTCCTTTATAGGTCACGTCGTGTATCTCCTCAATCATCATCTCCCCGGCGATACCTCCTATTCGGTTTGTACCGGAAGTGGTGCGGAATCTGATGTTCGCTATACATTTCGACCCTGTAGGGTTGACATCCGTAAAGCCTATGATGCCGCCAACACAGAACCTGTGATATAA
>JAFZME010000051.1 GCA_017553405.1 Bacteroidales bacterium | reverse complement strand
GGTCTTACCGTGGTCAACGTGGCCGATGGTACCGATGTTGACATGCGGTTTGGTTCTCTGGAATGTTTCTTTTGCCATAATATTATGTTGTTTAATGTGTTACTTGTTTGCACAAAAAAATGGAGCCGATGATGAGAATTGAACTCATGACCTCATCCTTACCAAGGAGGCGCTCTACCCCTGAGCTACATCGGCTTGTCTGAGCGGAAAACGAGGTTCGAACTCGCGACCCTCAGCTTGGAAGGCTGATGCTCTACCAACTGAGCTACTTCCGCTTAAAAGGTGGGGAGAGCAGGATTCGAACCTACGAAGGCGAAGCCAATAGATTTACAGTCTACCCCAGTTGGCCACTTTGGTATCTCCCCGGTTTTGCGTCCTCGTAACTGCTTGAGCCAGAGGACTGGAGCCGATGGAGGGATTCGAACCCACGACCCCGAGATTACAAATCACGTGCTCTGGCCAACTGAGCTACATCGGCGCTATTTCAAAGTCCTTTCCCAAAAAGGGACTGCAAAGATAGTAAAATATTTCTTCTCTCCAAAACTTTTTTAACTTTTTGCCGCACTTGCATAAGCCTTCGAGTTTGCGTAAATTTGCAGTCCAATGGCATTACTTGACAAGATATCGCTCCCCGAAGACGTGAGGAAGCTTCAGCAGAAAGAGCTGGGCAGGCTTTGCGCCGAGTTGCGGGAATATATAGTGGACTGCTGCTCAAAGAATCCGGGGCACCTGGCCTCCAGCCTCGGCGCAGTCGAGATCATAACGGCACTCCATTATATATATAATACGCCCAAGGACAAGATAGTCTTCGACGTAGGCCACCAGGCCTATGCGCACAAGATTCTCACCGGCAGGAAGGAGCAGTTCAAGAAGATGCGTACGGAGGGCGGCATCAGCGGATTTCCCCTGAGAAGCGAGAGTCCTTACGACGTTTTCGGCGCCGGGCATTCCTCGACCTCCATCTCCGCGGCGCTCGGCCTCGCCGAAGCGGCCCGCCTGAGCGGGAGCGGCGAGAAGGTCGTCGCAGTGATAGGCGACGGCGCCCTCACCGGCGGCCTGGCTTGGGAGGGCCTCAACAACACCGGATCTACCCTTGCCGACGTTCTCATCATTCTCAACGACAACAACATTTCCATAGACGAAGCTGCCGGCGGCATCCACAACTACCTCCTCCGCATCACCACGGACCCGACCTACAACCGGATGAAATCCCGCATCTGGAACGCCCTCGGCGAAGGCAAGATCCGCGAATGGGTGCAGAAGAAAGTCACCGACACCAAGTCCAACCTCGTACGAGGCAGTGGCGGTGCCATCTTCGAAGCCCTGGGGTTCCGCTATTTCGGCCCCATCGACGGCAACGACATAGACCAGGTCACGGACACCCTCAGGAAGCTCAAGGACCTCAAGGGGCCGCGTATACTTCACTGCATAACGACAAAGGGCAAGGGCTACGCCCCCGCCGAGAAGGATCCTGTCGTGTGGCACGCCCCGGGCAAGTTCAATCCTGCGACGGGCGAGAGGGTACGCCAGAGCTACCCGGCCGCCCGCTATCAGGACGTCTTCGGCGAGGTCCTCGTCCAGCTCGCGAAAGCCGACACCAAGGTGGTCGGAGTCACCCCAGCAATGGCCTCCGGCTGCGGGATGACGGCCCTCGAGAAGGCGATGCCCGAACGCTTCTTCGACGTAGGCATCGAGGAGGAGCACGCCGTGACCTTCTCCGCAGGTCTCGCCGCGGGTGGTATGAAGCCGTTCTGCAACATCTATTCGTCATTCTCCCAAAGGGCCTACGACTGCATCATCCACGATGTGGCCCTCCAAGGACTGCCTGTCGTGCTCTGCTTCGACCGGGCAGGTCTTGTGGGTGAAGACGGAGCCACCCACCACGGCTGCTTCGACCTCGCCGCCTACAGGAGCGTCCCCGGCACGACCATCGCCGCCCCGCGCAACGAGCTCGAATTGAAGAACCTGATGTATACCGCACTTGAGGCGAAGAAGGGACCATTTATAATAAGGTATCCGCGCGGGTGCGGGGAAGGCGTCGAGTGGAAAGACGTCGAGCCTGCCATCCTGCCCCCCGGCAAGGGCGAATGCCTCAAGAAGGGCTCCCGCGTGGCCGTCCTGGCGCTTGGCCCCTCGGCCTGCCGTGCCGTCGAGGCCGCGCAGCTCTGCCTCGAGCAGACGGGGCTCAATCCGTCTGTCTACGATATGCGCTACCTCAAGCCGCTTGACACCGGCATCCTTGAAGAGGTCGCCTCCTCCTGCAGGGCCATTCTCACCGTCGAGGACGGCGCCCTGAAGGGAGGCCTTTTCGGCGCAGTCTCCGAATACTTTGCCGGCCGGCCCGGAAGCCCCCTCATCAAGGGTGCGGGCATCCCCGACCGGTTCATCGCAAACGCTCCCCAGAGCGTCCAGAGAGAGGAATGCGGCATCGACACCGACGGCATTCTCGACCTCCTCCTGCAGATGATTAAGGGCTGACTCTTCCTGAAATTCACCTGCCACGGGGATGTGGCATTTGGGGCGCTCTGTGGCACATAGGCGTGGAGGGTGAGGCCATTTTGCCTCACCTTCCACAGCAACAGGCCCTGCAGATGCCTCAGGGGCAGATTAGTGTGGCAGGTGAATTTCACGGGGCCCGGGACCGGCTTGGGGTATTATTTTTGTATTATAACACGGCGGATTCGGGGCTCTTTGAAATATATTGCTATGAAACTGTCCCCGACACGCCTGCGCAGGATCACAGAAGACCTGGCGCTCCACCTTCCCTTCACCAGCGGGCAAGGCAAACCAATCAAAAATTGCTGGCATTTCTCAACCGACGGCAACGCCGTTGACTCGATGTTCGACTGCGATGATGACTTCATTGCCGGAATGAACCGGATATTTGTCGTCCTGCAGTATTATGACGTCATCATTCTCGCGTTTTCACTGATGGATACCCATATCCATTTCGTGCTTTATGGCATATTTGACGAATGCAACCGTTTTATGCACGATTATATCAAGCGCACGTCAATGCATATCGCCAAATCCAATGGCGACCGGCACAAGTTGGAGGATGTGCCGATTCACCATCAGGAGGTTGACAATGATTCATACTTGAAGACAGTTATATGTTATACTGTCAGAAACGCTCCGGTCGGAGGTATCCCGTTTCTCGGAGGGGACTACCCATGGTCCAGCGGACCGTTGTATTTCAGAAGGAATGGCTATTGGAGCTCGCCGCGTTGGCTGGGGGAATCTTCACCTCAGGGGGCAACAGCAAGAGAATACCGTTCAGTAATGAAAACCCGCGCCAAGACGCCCGGTGCCGAAATCCCGATGATTGACGGCCTGGTATTTCCGGGAGAGTATGTGGCGTATGAAATAGTTGAACAATTGTTCAGAACGACCAAGGCATATTTGTTCTTTATGTGCCATAGCCGCGAATCCGACGTGGATTCCCGCGGAGGGACCATCTCTCGCCTCAGCATCCCTATGCAGGAGATGCGTCAGCACCGCAACGAGCTATGCCGGGAGATGTTCGGGACACCTGGCGTCCGTCAGCTCGACAGTGTGCAGCGCGTCCGACTTGCCCGCGCCCTGCGTTCACGCTACAACAGTTCCCTGAAGCAGGTTGCGCGCCTCTGCGGCCTCGTCTATGACGAGGTGAAGGGTGTGATTAAGTGAAACGTTTGCTTCCTGAAATTCACCTGCCACGGGGATGTGGCATTTGCGGCGCTCTGTGGCATATAGGCGTGGAGGGTGAGGCCATTTTGCCTCACCTTCCACGGCGACAGGCCTTGCAGGTGCCTCTGAGGTAGATTGGTGTGGCAGGTGAATTTCACGAGGCCTGTGTGCGCTTGGGTTGTGGCTGGCTATCGGCGAAAAGTGCGGTGCGGGGGCAAAAGTTCTTGCGGTGACGGCGGGAATTACGAGGAAAATTGCTTACTTTGCGGGGTATGTCTGAAAAAAGCGAATATGGTTTTGCGCGGGAGCGAGCGGGGGGCTTGCCAGAGCAGACGTCGGCGAAGCGGGTGGAGCTGCCGCCGGCGGAGGGGAGGGTGCTGCTGCACGTTTGCTGTGCGCCGTGCTCGGGGGCGATTGTGGAGAGCCTGGTGCGCTCGGGCATCCGGCCGGTCATATTTTTCTCCAACTCCAACATTTTCCCGGCGGCTGAGTTTGAGAAAAGGCTGGGGGAGGTGTTGAGGTATGCGGCGCTTTACGGGCTGGAGACGGTGCGCGACGAGTATGAGCCGGAGGCGTGGCTGGAGGCGGTGAAGGGGCTCGAGGACGAGCCGGAAAGGGGGCGGCGCTGTGCGGCCTGCTTCCGCTTCCGCCTTGAAAGGGCGGCGGCCTATGCTTCGGAGCACGGCTTCAGCGTCCTCGCGACGACGCTTGCGTCCTCCCGCTGGAAGGACCTCGCCCAGGTCGATGCGGCCGGAGAAGAGGCGTGCGCGAAGTTCCCCGGCGTCACGTGGTGGGGCCGAAACTGGCGCAAGGGAGGCCTCCAGGAGCGCCGCGGACAAATAATTAAGGAACAGAATTTTTACAACCAGCTCTACTGCGGTTGTCCATTCAGTGAAAATTATGGCATCAGCGAAGACTAAAACTTTGTGGTTCTGCAACAACTGCGGAAACGAGAGCCCCAAGTGGATGGGGAAATGCCCTGCTTGCGGGGAGTGGAATACGATGGTCGAACAGACCGTCGCGACAGGGCCCGCTTCGAAGCGGGTAGCGTCCGTCCCCGGGCAGTCCCGCAAGCCCGTGAGGCTTGACTCCGTAACGTCCGGCAGCGAGGACAGGCTGTCGCTCGGCAGCGCTGAGGTCGACAGACTCCTTGGCGGCGGCATCGTCAAGGGCTCGCTGGTGCTCATCGGCGGCGAGCCGGGTATAGGCAAGTCCACCCTTTCGCTGCAGCTGCCGCTCGGATGCCCCTCCCTGAAGACTTTATATGTGACAGGCGAGGAGAGCGTTTCGCAGGTGAAGATGAGGGCCGACCGCCTGGGCGGCGACAGCTCGTCGTGTTTTATCCTGAGCGAAACCCTTATGGACAATATCATCTCCGAGGCAGAAGAGATCGCTCCCGACCTGATGGTTGTGGATTCCGTCCAGACGATGTATTGCCAAGGGGTGGACTCCACGGCAGGAAGTGTCTCGCAGATCAAGGAAGTGGCGGCCACGCTGCTCCGCTTTGCGAAGGAAAGCGGCATCCCCGTCATTCTTATCGGTCATATCACAAAGGAAGGAGCCATAGCCGGGCCTAAACTCCTCGAGCATATTGTAGATGTGGTCTTGCAGTTCGAGGGAGAGAACAGGGGTGCCTACAGAATCCTCCGCAGCATCAAGAACCGCTTCGGCTCGACCTCCGAGATCGCTGTCTTCGAGATGACGGGGACAGGTCTGCGCGAGGTGGAGAATCCTTCCGAACTGCTTATGCCCGTCCACGAAGAAGGGCTGAGCGGCACGGCGGTCAGCGCTATGCTCGACGGCACCAGGCCTTTTCTCTTCGAGGTCCAGGCCCTCGTGAGTTCGGCGGCCTACGGCACGGCCCAGCGTTCCGCGACCGGCTTCGATGTCCGCCGTCTCAATATGCTTCTTGCGGTGCTCGAGCGCCGCGCCGGCTTCCGGCTCAGCCAGAAGGACGTGTTCCTCAATATGGCCGGCGGCCTGCGCATAACGGATCCCGCCTGCGACCTTGCGGTCATAGCGGCCGTGCTTTCCTCCAATTTCGACTACCCGGTTCCGAGCGATATATGCTTCGCCGGTGAGGTCGGTCTCAGCGGCGAGATCCGTCCGGTCTCCCAGGTGGAGAGGCGTGCCATAGAGTCGGGCAGGCTTGGATTCAAGAAAATCTATGTCTCTTCATACACGAGGTTCGACAAAAAGCCGGAAGGCATCGACATCGTAAAAGTCTCAGACATTCCGGCTCTTGTGCGTTCGCTGTTCAAAAACGGCTAATCTTCTTCGGGCAATTCGATCAGCTGCGCCGGATCTTTGGTGCCGTCGGAGGCCTTGAAGTCAAATCTGTCGTTGTGGCAGGTCCACGTGTAGAGAGAGCCTTTTGCAAGGTTCTTCACAGTGATCGTGTGGCGGAATATGCGGCATTCGACACCGGCGATGCCGAAGACGGCCACCTCTCCGATTGATCCCCAGCCTTCCTCCTTGAGCTTCAGGATATAGACTTCCAGGCCGATGGCGGAGGCGTTTCTGACTCCGAGGACCAGTTCGGGGACGTTGTCGCCCGTGAAATCGTGGATGCCGACGACAAAATCGCCATAAATCTGGGGCAGGTTGATCCCCGTCACGAAAGGCACTACGAGGCCGTTGTTGTAGACGGTCTGCTCGACGGGCTCATCTCCGGAACCGTTTGAGGTGACGGTGATCAGGCCTCCGTTGAGGGAGACGCTGATGGTGTCGCTGCCGATGTTGAAATTGAGGCCTCCTGCGGCGCCGCAGAAATAGTTGTCAAGGCCCATAATGAAGGTGCCGGAGTCGATGTCGCCTCCGGTACGGATCTGGGCGTTGGCGGACAGCGCTGCGAAAAGGAGCACTGTCGCTGCAATCCCGCGTATGACAGACGCTTTCATATCAGAAAGGAAGATCGTCAGTCTGGCCTGCTCCGGCCTGCGGCTCCGCCTGGAGCGGCTGGGCAGGCTGCTGGTACGGCTGATCGGCCGGGGAAGATGCAGGGCGCTGTACGGGCTGCTGAGGGTCCTGTCCGTCGGGACGGCGGCCGAGGAGCTGGAGAGAATCGACTACGATTTCGGTCGTGTAGTGCTTGGCATTGGCCTGGTCGGTCCAGCTGCGGGTGCGAAGGTGGCCTTCGATGTAGAGCTGGGTGCCTTTCTTGACGAAACGTTCGACGACGTCGGCGCTGTTTCTCCAGGCGACGATATTGTGCCATTCCGTGTTTTCCCTGGTCTCCCCGTTGCGGTCCCTGAAGCGCTCCGATGTTGCGAGAGGGAAGGAAGCGACTTTGGCGCTGCTCTGAGGGGAATTCTGGTCGAGGTAACGGATTTCGGGATCTTTTCCAACGTTACCGATAAGCATTACTTTGTTGAGTGACATAGTTTTAATGTTTTTATATATTTACCACGAAGATATGAAATTATTTCTCAGTTTCAGCAAGCATCGCTGAAAAATCAGGTTTTTCTCCTGTAAATATCGAATAGCCGGCATCTGCCTGATGCAGCAGCCAGGACCGCCCGCTGATATACGTCGCTCCGCACTCTGTCAGCACCGGCGTCTTGTAATTGGCTTCCAGCACGATACGTCCTTTCCAGTCGTCCCTGCTTATCGCCTCCAGCTCCGGCACTGCGAAAGGTATCGTGTAGATCACGACATCCGCCTCTCTCACTGCCTCCCTCAGCCTTGCCAGCGGCAGCACGCTAACGCTCCGCCCGTCTTCCTTGTCATTCCGAGCGGATGCGAGAGAATCTCCTGCGTCATTCCCGACCTGATCGGGAATCTTGCGCCACAGTGCCTCGTCGGCCGCCATAGCCATCGCCTTGTCGAGTGTCCGGTTCACCAGCGTGACGCCGAGCCCCAGGTCGGCCGCCGCTGCCG
>JAFZME010000050.1 GCA_017553405.1 Bacteroidales bacterium | reverse complement strand
TGGGTGGTCACGGCGGAAAAGGCCCCGAAAGCAGGGGCGACCACCCAGGGGCGTGGGTGGTCACGGCGGAAAAAGCCCCGAAAGTCGGGGCGACCACCCAAGGGCGTGGGTGGTCACGGCGGAAAAAGCCCCGAAAGTCGGGGCGACCACCCAGGGGCGTGGGTGGTCACGGCGGAAAAAGCCCCGAAAGTCGGGGCGACCACCCGAAGGCGTGGGTGGTCACGGCGGGGCGAGGTCGACAGGAGCCGGGTGCTAGAAGGTCAGGGCGAGGTCGACAGGAGCCGGGTGCTAGAAGGTCAGGGAGAGGTCGACGGGGCGGTCGGAGGTGACGGGGAGCCAGAGGATGAGGGTGGGACCGTCCCAGGCGGTGCGGATGCCGGCCTTATAGTCTTTAAAGCCTACACCATCAACCCTGATTTCTGACGGCACCTTGTCAAGACCTGGAAGTATCAGGCATAGGCCGGCGGCGGGGTGTTCCTTGGAGGCGGCCAGATGAATGGGAAGAGATTTCTCGACTTCGCTCGAAATGACAGTGGGGGCGCCCGAAATGGCGGGGGCAGGAAGGACGTAGGCACGTTGGGTGATGTCGTAGGGGACATCGGTGCCGCCGCAAGTCATTTGGGGAGCGCGGAGCCAAGATTTGGCGAGGGGTAGCAGGGAGGCCGCGTCGCCCTTGGTGCAGCCGCAGAGCATCAGCTTCGTCATCAGCCACGTAGAAGGAGAAGATTCTCTCGCTCCTTCGGAGCTCGGAATGACAGAAGTGCTGTAGGAGGGAGATTTGCCTCCTGACGGTGTCATCTGTCGCAAGCTCGGGTTCTCGGCTGCGCTCGAAATGACAGAAGGGGCGCTCGGAATGACAGATGTGGAACTATTGTCATTTCGACCAAAGCCGGGAAGGGTGCGCGGAGAAATCTTCACCACACTGTGAGGAGGGTTGTACTGGGTGGCGGTGTAGGTGTGGGAGGGGGCGTCGGGGGTGCAGGCGTAGCGGCCGATGACGTAGTCCTGGGCGACGGGCCAGTGGTTGCGCCACGGGAAGTCGGAGAACTCCGACCAGTGGCCGGCGTAGCGGTCGATGCGGGGGCCGGGCTGGCCCTTCTCGTTGAGGAGGGAGGCAGGGCCGCCGGGCTGATCGGCCTCGTTAAGGAGGGCCGAGGACTGGGCGGCACTAATGCCAACAGAGACGCCCTTCTCGTTGAGGAGGGGGGCAGGGTCGCCGGGCTGGCCGGCCTGCTGGCCATTCTCGTTGAGAAGGCCCGCAGGCTCGCCCGTCTCGTTGCAGCCGGGGGCGTCTTCGAGGATCAGATAGGGGTTCCAGTCGCTTTTGAGGTAGGTTACCTGGATGTTGGCGCCGGGGAGGGAGGGTTCGCTCTGGCGGGGCTTGCCCTCGAAATTCCAGCCGTATTCGGCGGAGGAGCCGTCCATAGCCGCGACTGACATTATGCGCGAGGCGTCAAGGACGTCCTCGGGCCGCTGCGACGGGTGGAGCACCTGGAGGCTCTGGCACCACTCGTACCAGTCGGTCGGGTTGGAGGTCCAGAGGTCCATCTTGCGGACACAAGTCCCGTCGGGGTAAAATATGTAGGTCTCCTCCGAGCAGTCGCCCCAGAGGGTCTCCTCGCTCTGGTAGGGGATCTTCTGGTTGACGCCGACCGGGAGGTTGCGCCAGACAACGACCGTGCGGGCCGGAGTGTTTTCCACGATGCGGACGCTGGAGAAATCGGCGTGCTTGTCGCTCATCGACTCAGGGCAGCCCCAGCCGGTGACCTTGGAGCGCTCGATGAACTCGTTGCACATCCAGTTGCCCTTCTCGGTCACGAAGCAGGGGGCGTATGAGATCCCGTGCCAGAAAACGACCTTCCACGGCTGATCCTCACCGAAACCGACGACAATGTCATCCAGACTCCCCCGCCAGCGATTGTCGAAAGCCGGATAGAACTTCAGCGGAATATACCAGGCTCCAAAATCGAGGGCGGAAGGCCCTGAAGGGAGGATGCGCTCCTCAAAGCCGGGCACGTCGGGACCGGGCGCGGAAGGGCGCACGAATTTCTCCTTCAGGATGGACTTGTAGGCATTCTTGTCGTCGTAAATACGGAGTTCATCGATGGCGCCGTCGATGCTGCTATAGATGGGGATACTCTTATTTTCATAGAAGGAAGGCGTGCGGACCTGCGTCCGGCCGATCCAGAGATCGTATGGCGCCTGCTCCACGGACGGGAGTTCGAGGGGCTGCTTGCCGACCTCCCTGCCGTCGATGGCGAGGAAGAGTCCGCTGCCGGCCCTGAAGAAGGCCGTCAGCCGCGACCACTGCCTCAGAGGCAATCCGTTCGGAGAGCACACCTCAACCCACTCCCCCGCCGAGGCCACTTGGAAGTGGACCTTGCCGAGGGCGTCGAGCCAGAGCGACCAGCCGCCGGGAGCGTCGGTCCTCTGCCGGCAGGCCACCGGGCAAGGGCTCTTGGGGAATGCAATCGGGCACACCCACACATCCACCGTGAAATACTTCTCAGGCGCAGGCACGTCGGCCGCGGGAACTACTATCCGTGAATCAAAACCGTCGAAAAACGCAGCATCCCCGGACACCCCGGGAGCGCCCCCGCCGTCAAAAGCCAGCGAGAACACCGCCGCGGCAAGTATGGTAAAAAGAGTATTCATCACTCAAGGTGCATTAACAGCGCACTCAGGCAAAGATAACCATTTTCTCGAAAAAAGCCGCCGTAAGGGAAAACCTTTACGGCGGCTTAAAAAATCATAGATACCGGGCGAAACTAGTTGGCCTGATAGGCACCGGGCCACCAGTTTTCACCGGAACGGGTGACACGGCGCTGGTCCATCTCACGGTCGCCGCCGAGCCAGGAATCGAAAGCGGGGGCAAGCGTTGCAAGCTTGGTCTTGATCTCAGTTCCGAGGGCCATCGTGGGAGCAGCCCCGTTAATCTGGCCGTCCCACTGCCAGAAGCCCCTGGTCGTCTGCTCTCCGTTGGTCTCGCTCGCAACCCAGGTCAGGTTGCCGAGGCTGGAGCTTGTTTCGCTCGCAATCACATTACCGACATCGCCGGCTGCAATGGTCACAGCATTGACTCCTGCCAGATGATTGTAGTAAAGATCCACAATCTCCGTACCCTCTCCACGGATCGCATCGGTGTTGAGATTGTCAGCGAGAATGAGGTTATTGGTGAAGTAATTGGTCTGAGGGCCCCACACCGCAACCAGGGTTGTGTTTTCAGTGAGCGGGGTAAAGCTCTGCCCGTCAGCGCTGTATTGCACATTGCCGATGATGGAACAGTTGCTGATACTTGCCGTACCCGCAGGGTCTCCGGTCAAACCATAATCTCCATCCCGCTTGATGCCGTCGATGCAGATCCAGGAAGGCCTGAGGTTCTTCTGATAGTCAGCATCAGCGTTGGTGGTGTAGGAATTCCTAAAGGAGCTATTGTTGAGGATGAAGTGCTCGTAGCCGTCCAAAGCGATGGCAGGTCCCCAGGAATTGGTGATGTAATTGCCGTCGAAGGAGCATTCGTCTATAAAAAGAATAGGGAACTTACTGGCTTTGCCATCACCGTCTTTCTGCTGATTGTCAGCATAGATGGCGCCGCCGCACTCTGCGTGGTTGCCAACCAACATAGCACGGAACAACTGGAGCGTAGTGTTGGACTCCATCTTGATGGCTCCGCCAAATGAGTAATTCTTTCCGAGTTCAAATTTGCCGTCATCCGCATAATTGTCCAGGAAAAGGGTACCTTCACCTTCGTAAGTCGAAGCAGAAACCTTGCCCGTCCCACGCAGCAAGAATGCACCGCCACCAATGGCGTAGCAATTCTTAATCGTGACACCGTTGAACTCAATATCGCCGAGACTACCCTTGCTGGTACAAAGGGCACCGCCGTAATCGGCGTGATTGCCATCAATTGTGCCGCCCCTGACCAATAACAGACCAGGCTGTTCACAATAGAGAGCTCCTCCCATTTTTGCCTGGTTGTCCCTCATCGTACATTTTTTGAAGATAACCTTCTTACCTGATTTGGGATTGACACGGGCAACGCCGCCATTCTGGGTACTGACGTTTTCAACAAAAGTAACATCGTTGATGTTAATCTCCTTATTGTTGCCGCCCAGATTGATGGCGCCTCCATACTTGGCCGAATTGCCCTGGAAGGTGCCACCGTTGATGGTCATTGCCGCATCGGAGAAGCAATCGATGGCTCCGCCGTATCCTACGTCGCCAGAGGGCTGAAGTGCAGCATGGTTGCCGATAAAGACACAGTCCGTGAGCTTGACTGTACCTACTTTCGCGGAGAACGCTCCGCCGTCTGCGGGAGAAACGTTAGCTTCACCGGTAGCCGTGCCGCCGAAAGTACACTCTATAAAATTGACCTTAGGAGTACCGTTGTCAACACGGACGGCTCCTCCTTCGCCGTTGTCGGCCGTGATAGTGTTTCCCCGGAAAACAGCCCCTGTGATATTGGCGGTTCCCTTTCCTTCGAAGAACATTGCGCCACCGGTGTTGACGGCGACATTATTGATGAAATATGTCGGCTCGCCATTGTACTTGCCGAGAGTAAAGTTAGACTCCTGGCTGATGGCGCCGGCGCAGTCGTAGGCGTAATTGTTCTTGAAGACACCGCCGTTGACAGCAGCGTTATCGCCGCCACAAACCTCAAGGGCACCGCCATAGAGAGCCTTGTTGCCTTCTTCGGGGGTGTCGCCGCCGAATGTACAGTTGTTGAAGGTCACACCCTTGTCAAGGTAGGCGACGCCGCCGCCACGAGTCGTTTCCGAACCATTGGCGGTGAAAGTGGAGTTATTGACAGTGACAGTGCCGGAACTCTTGGACCACAACGCACCGCCTCGCCAGGCATTGTTGCCGGAGAAAGAGCAGTTTTCGACGGTCATATTACCGCCGGTCAGGCTGATAGCGCCACCATAACCCTGGGTGGTAGTGCTTGCGGTTTCAAAATTATAAGCGGAATTATTGATGAACACGCAATTGGTCAGCGTGCTGGCACCGTCGGTCTGGCTAATTGCTCCACCGCCATTAATTTTACCAGTGTCCGTACCGGTAGAAGCGGTTTTCGATCTATTGCCCTCAAACGTACAGCCAGTAAAAGTGGCATCCGTGCCCGTGGTGTTGAACACCGCGCCGCCCTTCCAGACAGAAGAATTGTCGAGGAACTTGCAATTGGTAAGCGATGCGGTCGTAACCTTACGCATAGACAGACCGGCAGCGGCAAATCCTATATTGCGTGCGAAGGTGACCGAGTCGGCGGTGAAGGACGCAGCCTTGCAGAAACGAATACCTGCACCCCAGTTGCCGCCTTCCGTCTCCGAATGATCAGCATCAGCGTGGGTGTTGTCTTTGACCTCGCAGTAGCGCATTGTAAGGCTGATATTCTCGCCGATGACGTCAAGCGCGGCGGCGTACTTGGTCTCGTCGGCATTTTCCTCGTCGACGACGCCCTTGCCGCCGGTGATACCGATACCGTCGAGAGTGACGTCAAGATTGCCGCGGAGGATGAGGGCGGCGTGTGAGCCGGCGCCGGTGAACCAGGCCCTGTTGGCCGCACCGGTCCTGTCCTGCTCGCCGCCTTCAGCGGGATAGTCACCGACGAAGGTAATCTTCACGGGATCCTCCCCGTCGAAGCGGAGGACAGGGTTCTCGTCGAGTTCGTAGGTGCCGGCGCCGAGGTGGAAGACTGCGCCATCCACTGCAGCGGCTTTGGCAGCCTTGACCTCGTCCGGAGAATCAGCGTCAGGAGCGAGAAGGGCCCACATTTCAGCCTTGCTGAATGCATCAGCCCAGCTGAGACCGGTGTGCCTGCCCGCACCGCCTACTGTGACAAAGTAGTTGCCGTCGGGCTCGAATTCGCCAAGTTTGAGGATATGGCTCCTCTGAGTGGTGAGAGCCTTATCGAGCATATAGGTCCCGGAGACCTCCTCACCCTTGTAGTACTTGAGGAGAAGACCTCCGTCGTGGTCCATACCCGGAAGGACGGAGATGTAATAGATTCCGGCCACACCGGCAGTCATTGACACGCTGGAAGAAGCAGACTCTATGTCGCCGAACACGGGCTCATCGCCGGCGATGTTGACGGGGAGGTTGCCCACCAGGGGGCCTGCCGCGACACTCTCTACCTCAATCTTGGTGATGTCGTCGCTCTTAAGCTGGACGGCGATGAAGGAGTTGACGTTGTAGAAGTTGAGCACATTGCCCTCGCCCACCTTCGAAATGGCCATATTGCCGGCGGCAAAAGTACCTTCCTGGTCGGCCCGGAAGGGAAGAGTGACATTGGTGCCCTCAACATTGGCCTCTACAGTGGGATAGATGGCGCAAGTAACCACGGCGCCTTCAGGGAGGACTGCCTCGAAGGTGCCGGTCCCAGTGCCGGCGCCATCAGTAAGGGTCGCCTGGGTGATGCTGTGGCCATTGTCCCAGTAGATGTTGATCTGGTCGCCTTCGGACCAGACGGTCTGGCCGTTGTCGTAGGCGGTCCTGGTCTCAATGTTGGCCGTGAATTTCTGAAGAGTGTAGCCGTCGGGGACTTCAATGGGAGAAGGAGCGTTAAGCTCATCGACAGCGCAAGAGAATACCGCGAGTGCACCGAGGGTGCAGAGAATTGAAGAGAAAATCTTTTTCATAGCACCATCGTTTTAATTGTTACCGCCGAAGACGTCGTCTTCAATGTAATCTTCAGTCGTTGCTCCGACACTTGTGCATACAGGGGCCGGAATCCCAACATTGAAAAAACGGAGAGAAGGCTGCGTGTAGACGCGCAGTCCCTCATTTGAATTGTTGGATTTCATCATATCTGAAAATAGTAAATATTCTAGTTGGCCTGATAGGCACCGGGGCGCCAGTCGCCGGAGCCGCGGTCATTGCCGAGCTGGTCCTTGTGGAGAACATTCTTGACGGCAGGTCCCTTCGGGTCGACATTCTCCAGCCAGGCCTTGAAGTCGGCGCTGGCAGTTGCCATCAAGCCGTCATAGTCAGTCGCCGTAAGCTTTTCATAAATCTTGCTGTTGGCCAGTCCTCCGTTCCAGGGCCAGATGTGATTGGTGGCATCCCAAGCTATGTTGGCCGGCAGCAGATCCTCTTTCAGGACTCTATTATTGTAGGTCGGAGGATTAGCGCTCTTATCATTATAGTAGCCGGTGTTGTGATTACCGTCAAGATAAACGTTACCACCCGTACGACCAGCCGTATTGAAGACATTGTAGAAGCCGTAAAGATCCAAACCGTTGGTCCACCAGGCATCGTGGAGGTTGCTGTTGGTGTTGATCAGGCAGTTGTTGATCAGGTGCATCTGGCCGCCGTCGACAAAACGACGGAAATAGAAAAGTTCAACAGCAGCGGTGGCTTCTGCCCCGGCATTCGGAATATGGCAGGTTCCGATTGCGGTACAGTTGCTGATGACCACCTCTTTCATCCTGGGGTCGGACTCGGCCGAATCGCCGTCAGCGTATATCCAGGAACCTTGCTCCGAATGGCTGGAACTGTTGGACGTGTAGGTGTTGTCGTTGAAACTGCAGTTGTTCATACAGAATTTCTGTACCCTGTCGAGGACGATGGTGCTTCCTCCGCCATAGGAATTCCAGTTGCCGCTGAAGGAGCAGCCGTTCAGGTAGAGGCCAGAGTCAGGGGTGGCTTTCGCGGAAATGGCGCCGCCGCGGGCAGCACGGTTATTCTCGAAATAGCAGTTGTTCAAATAACACATCCCGTCCGCATAATAGGTAATCGCTCCGCCATAAGCGCCTATCCTGTTGGCCTTGGGAGTTTCAGTGTAATTGCCGATGAAGGTACAGCCGTCGAAATAGCTGGGGGTGGCGTCGTGTCCGAGACGGACGGCACCGCCGTGACGGCCGGTTTCATTCGGCTTGTTGGATCCGTTAAAGTCGGTATGGTTGCCCTCAAAGCGACAGTCGATCACCCTCATATATCCGGTACCGTCACCATTGGAGTCTCCGGAAGAGGACTGATAGCTCAACGCCGAGCCGCCGTTGCAGGCAGCGTAATTGCCTTCAAAGACACACTCGATGATGTTGGCGTGAAGGCCGTTCTCATTGCGAATGGCGATGGCACCTCCGTAACCTGCCTTATCTCCGACATAGTCCAAATAGTTCTCACGGAAAGTGGCGCCCGTGCAGGAGAATTCGGCATTCTTGGATTCGCTGGCGATAGCACCACCATAGGACTCATTGGTGCCATTGTTTGCGTGGTTGCCGCTGAACAAGGTGCCTTGCGACGAAGCATTCCTTTCAATGATAAGATTGCCGTTATTCTTTATCAAGATGGCGCCGCCGTGTCTGGCGAAACCATTCTTGATGGAACCGCCCTTGATATTGACGGTCCCGAGCCCGTCCAGTGCTATAGTTCCGCCATAACCGTTAGCAGCCTCATTTCCATCAAAGGTGCAATCCGTGAACGTCATAGTGGCCGTTTTATTATCTTTCAGATACAGACAAACGGCACCGCCAAGTTTATCACTCTTCGATGCGTAATTACCAAGGAATTCGCAACCGGTGAAAGAATAACTTCCCGTGTCATTGGCGTAGACTGCGCCACCGCTGGCTGCAGGCGTATAATTCTCCGAGAAAGTACAGTCGGTGAAATTGTAGGTACCCCTTGAAATCCACATCACACCACCGGCATCGCCGTCTGCGTGGTTGCCGGCGAAAGTGGCTCGTGTGAAGGTGTACGTCGCATTTGCATTGTCTGCATTGAATGCGCCGGAATCGCCATCGCCATAATTCTCGGAGAAGGCACAATCTGTCACGTAGAGCTCACCCTTGCATTTGAAATGGACGGCACCGGCCCATCCGGTCGCGTGATTTTTATAGAAAGTACAATTATCGCTGATATTTACGGTGTTTGTACCCGACGAGGTGTAGATGGCTCCTCCAAGCTTGGCCTCATTTTCCGAGAACGTACCGCCCTTGATGATACAAGTACCCGTGCCGTTCATCGTAATGGCGCCGCCGTTGCCGGTACCGGTGTTCTTCATAAACGTGCAGCCGTTGAAGGTCATTGTGCCGTCATTATGCACGATGCAGCCGGAATCATTCTTGGCAGAGTTCTCTTTGAATGTGCAATTGTTGAACACGCAGAAAGGATCACCCTCACGGATTCGGACCGCGCCGCCCCAGTTGGATGCATAGTTGTCCTCGATGACGCAGTCGGTCATAGTAATGTCGGAGTTGTAGACATACAGTGCCGGAGCGTGCAGGGAAGTGTTATTACTGATGGTGACGCGGGTCGCCCTCACGCCACCGCCGACGGTCTCCAGATAAAGACCTGCGCCGTTTTTATCTGCGCCGTCAACGATGTTCTTATTGTTGCTGATGACGCAGTCGATCAACGTGACATAAAGATCCTCGCCGGCGAGGTTCAGGGCTCCGCCCTTGTCCTGGGAAGACAGGCCGTTCTCGAAGTGGAGACCGTCCAGCGTAACGTTCATATTGTGCCTGAGCTTGAGGCAGATGTGACCGGTGACGGGATCGGCGTTATCATCCCTGGCGCCGGTGATGATGGTCGCGTTGTTCTCAAGGTCACGGACACCGGTGGAGGCGTTGTAGCCGCCCTTGAGGGTGAGGGTTACACGATTCTCCTCGGTGAAGTCGATTCTGGGATTGTCGCCGAAATCGTAGGTGCCGGCCGCCATATAGAAGGTCGCGCCGTCAATGGCGACGGCCCTCGCGAGCGAATCGGCAGCGCTGGGATTCTCTCCGGGAGTGAGGAGGGCAAACATCTCGGCGCCGCTGAAAGCGTCGGCCCAGCTGAGACCGGTGTGCCTGCCCGCGCCTTCGACGGTGACGAAATATTCGCCGTTGGGCTCGAACTCACCGAGCTGGAGGATGTGGCTCCTCTGAGTGGTGACATTCTTGTCGAGGAAGTAGGTGCCGGTTATCTCGACGTCATCGTAGTACTTGAGGAGAAGACCGCCCTCGTGCTGAACGCCTGAAAGAACGGAGATGTAATATACACCCGCCGCTCCGGCTGACATAGTCACGCTGGAAGAAGCAGACTCTATGTCGCCGAACACGGGCTCATCGCCGGCGATGTTGACGGGGAGGTCGCCTACGAGGGCGCCGCCGCCGACACTCTCGACTTCAATCTTGCTGATGTCGCTGCTCGTGAGCTGGACGGCGATGAAGGAGTTGACATTGTGGAAGTTGAGCACATTGCCCTCGCCCACCTTGGAAACGGCGATATTGCCGGCGGCAAAAGTGCCCTCCTGGTCGGCCCGGAAGGGAAGGGTGACATTGGTGCCCTCAACATTGGCCTCTATATTGGCGGGATAGATGGCGCAAGTGACCTCGGCGCCTTCAGGGAGGACAGCCTCGAAGTAGCCGGTCGTAGAGCCGGCGCCGCCAATAAGGGTTGCCTGGGTGATGCTGTGGCCATTGTCCCAGTAGATGTTGATCTGGTCGCCTTCGGACCAGACGGTGTGGCCATTGTCGAGAGCCGTCTTGGTGACGTCGGCATTGGCCGTGAATTTCACAAGAGTGTAGCCGTCGGGGACCTCAACAGGTGAGGGAGCGTTGAGTTCGTCGACAGCGCAGGAGAATACTGCAAGTGCACCGAGGGTGCAGAGAATTGAAGAGAAAATCTTTTTCATAGCACCATCGTTTTAATTGTCACCGCCGAAGACGTCGTCTTCAATGTAATCTTCAGTCGTCGCTCCGACACTTGTGCACACAGGCGCCGGAATCCCGACATTGAGAAAACGGAGAGAAGGCTGCGTATAAGTGCGCAGCGTCTCACTGGAATTAACGGATTTTTTCATATTATGAGTGGATTAGTTATTAATCGGTTCCATTTCGACCAGCGCCAGGGCGTGGGTCTCGAGAGATATAGTGGACGAGGGCTCAGGGTGGCGGTCCATCTCAGTGCCGTCGGTGATGCGCAAAGACGTCACCTTCCAGCCCTCAGGAACGCTGACGGTCACCTCGCGGGGAGGAATGTCGCCATCGTCCACGTGGTAGCGGACTATGAGAAGGCGGACCTTGCCGTCGGAAGAACGGGCCGCACAGGTGTAGATGTTTTTATTGTCGCAGCCAGAGGGGACCACGGTGCCGTATTCCATAAGGTCGGACCAGTAGTACAGCGACCAGTATTGAGGCTGGATCGCATAGGTGTCGGTGGCGAAGGCGCCGTTCCACACGACGTTGGGACGGATGTCGTAGTACATCAGCATATCGACAGGACCTTTCTGTGCCTCGCACATAACGGCGGAGATAAAGGCGGCTCCCTTGATGTCGGCGCGGATGCTGTCGCTGTAGGTGGTGGTGTCGGACCAGCTGCGGTGGTAGTTCCACTCGTTGAGGTGGGACTCGGTCTCGGTGAAACCCCTCCTGTCGAGTATGCCGCGGATGATGCCGGCGTCTTCTATTATGCGCCAGGGCTTGCGGTGATACATATGCCAGGAATAGAAGTCGAGCGGGGCGTGGTGTCTCTTGACGTACCTGAGGAACTTGCGGCCGTATTTGCGGGTGTTTGCATAGGAAGGGCCGCCGATCTTGAGGTCGGGGTGACGCTCCTTGAGGAGCTTGGCAGCGGTGACATAGAGTTTGAAGAACTGCCTCCTGGGGCCTGCCCAGCACCTCGGGCACTTCTTCCAGGCTCGGTGGACCTGGTCGAGGTCGGCCTCGTTCCAGATCTCCCAGTGGGTGATGCCCATATGGTAGCCGTTGGCCCAGCCTTCGTTGTAGTGACGGAGGACGTGATCGCAGATCTCAGCCCACTTCTTGAAGTTCTTGGGAGGGATGATGGTGTAGACGTGCTCACGGTCGGCATAGGTCACAAGGCTCTGGCCGAGGCGGTAATACGGCTCGGTCCCGGCGGCGACAAGCCTGAGCAGGAGGGTGTCCGTCACGGCGAAGTCGTAGGATGCGGGATCGTCCACATCGGCGTCGAAATCAGGGAAGATGTCGGTGATGTCGACGTTGGGGCCGCCGTATTCTTCGCTGTTGGCCGAGTCGTGAAGGCGGCTGTAGGGGACACGAAGAGCAGCGAAACTCTCCTGATACTCCTTGAGAGGGGCGTTGTTGACACCGTTCAACGGCTTGACGGGTCCGAGGGCGGTCGAGGGATCCACCGACACGACCGTCTGCGAGCGGAGCGCGACGCCTGCAAGGAGGAACAGGGCCGATATAAGGATTCTTTTCAGCATTACATTATGCGGCTTATGCGCGTACACACGTACGTCCTGCAAACTTAACACAAATATTTCATTTTCACAAGTGAAAGCAGTATCTTTGCATTGATATGAAACGATTTCTTCTCTCCGCATCACTGCTGTTTTTTACCGCTTCCGTCCAGATATATGCCAACTCCTGCTACGCCCGCCTCGAAGGCGACACCCTGCGGATAGGCAATTCCCGCATTGAAAGGGTATTTGCCTGGAACGGAGGAGCGCTAAGGACGATCCGGCTCTCCGACCTTGGGACCGGACAGACAATGAACTCGACTCACGAACTTCCCGATTTCATCCTGACGGAAGAAGCTCCGGAGAATGCTTCATTTGAAGTCATTGAAGCCGACGAGGGCAAGTGGACTCCCTGGCACTTGACGGCCAGAGTATCATACAATATCGGCGGAGTGCAAGTACGCAGGGAATATCGAATATACGACGACGTCCCCGCCATTGCGTGTGATACTTATCTGAAAGGCGTATGGGACGTTACTCCCGCCAAGAATCCCATCCTCGACCAGATCTGCCTCAAAGGCCGCAACTGGCACTGCCGCGCCGTGGAGTTCCACGACGTGACCGACCACCACAACACCTTGATTGAAGAGCATTCGTTCATATCCTATCACCACAAGAAACCGTGGAACGGCAACCTGCTGCTCGCCCGCGACGCAGTGTCGGGAGCAGGGCTTTTCATACTTAAAGAGGCGCCTTGCTCTGATATGCAGGTCGGGCCAGGAGACTGCGATTTCGTCACGAAAAACGGCCGTTTCCAGGTGACGCGCATCGGGTTCTCGCCGGAGGACATCCTTCCTGACGAATGGACGCGCCTCTACGGCTGCGTGATGGGAGTCAGCGGAGAGGACGACCTCTCCGAAGCGATTGCGCTTCGCGCCTACCAGAAGACCGCGCGCCGTCAGGTGGATATGGTGATGATGAACACCTGGGGCGACCGGAGCCAGGACGGCAGAGTCAGCGAGGCCTTCTGCCTCCAGGAGCTCGACAAGGCCGCCCGCCTCGGCATCACCATATACCAGATTGACGACGGCTGGCAGGTCGGCAAGAGCCCTGCCTCGGTCGTTAAGGGCGGCTCGTTCGACAATATATGGGCGAGGGCTGGCTACTGGGATGTCGATCCCGTGAAATTTCCCCACGGGCTCTCCCCTATCGTTGAAAAGGCCCGTTCGCTCGGAATTGAAATCGGCCTTTGGTTCAACCCCAGCGTGCAGGACGAAATGGCCGACTGGGAAAAGGACGCCGCCGTGCTCACGGGGCTCTATCGTGAATATGGCATAAGGATATTCAAGATTGACGGGCTCATCATCCCGTCCAAGAAGGCGGAGCGCAATCTGCGCAAGATGCTCGACCGCGTCCGCGAGGAGACCGGGGATGACGTCATCTTCAATATGGACGTCACCAACGGCCGCCGCATCGGCTACAACTGGTTCGCCGAATACGGCAACATCTTCCTCGAGAACCGCTACACCGACTGGGGCAACTATTATCCATACAAGACCCTCCGCAACCTTTGGCAACTGTCGCGCTATGTGGCCCCTGAGCGCTTCCAGATCGAGTTTCTCAACCCCTGGCGCAACGCCGACAAGTATCCTGAAGAAGATTCGTTCGCTCCGGCCAACTACCCGTTTGAGTACATCGCCGCGGTGAGCTTCGCCGCCCAGCCTCTGGCCTGGATGGAGGCGTCCAACCTGCCGGAAGAGGGCTATGAGATTGGCCCGCTGCTTCGCGACTGGCTCGCCATCGCCCCCGACTTCCACGCCGGCACCATCCTCCCCGTCGGCGACGAGCCCTCCGGCCGCTCCTGGACCGGCTTCCAGTCCGTCACGGATCCGCACCACGGCTACCTCCTTGTCTACCGCGAGGCCACGCCCTCAACCAAGGCCCGCATAAAGACCTGGCTGCCCGAAGGCAGCAGAATACGCCTTAAGGCCGTTTTAGGGGACGGAAAGAAATATAGGGCAAAAGTCAGGGAAAGCGGCACCATTAAAGTCCACCTGCCCGAGCCGAACTCTTTCGCACTTTACGAGTACTCCGTACGGTAGAAAGGAGATACGCTCGCATTCGCTCGGTATGACAAATGAAGACGGAGATACGCTCGGCCTGAAGGCCTCGGTATGACAAAAGGGGCCCGGTATGACAGCCGGGAAGGCTGCTGATCATTTCTTTTTCGGGCCTTTCTTTTTTCTTGGAGAGTAGCCACTTAATAAATCAGATGTGGCGCAAGTAACAGAGTCTTCATGAACTGAAGGTTCGTTAAGATATCCGACACGCCCCACAGGATACGAGTAGCCGTCTGAATACGCCAAAACATTCTTAATCAAGCTGAACTGAAGCGCGTTTTCAAGTTTAGCAAGAGTCTCCAGAGTCATATTGACTTTCCCGTTCAGCAAGATGGATATGTGCTGTTGGGTACATCCCAAAGCTTCAGCAAGACGTTTTTGAGTCCACCCTAATTCGCTCATCCTGCGACGGACCCTGATCGCAATTGCGAATGAATATTTTAGCCAATCCCAGTTGTCTTTCAGAAACTGAGCATTTTTAAGGGAGGATTCATTCCCTTGAAATTCGTTAGCCTTAAGGAAGTCAAGTGTTTTCACGATTCTTTAGTATATTCAATTAAACCATCACTGTCAATTACGCCGTTTTCAATCAAATAGTTTCTGACCATTTCCATACGCCTCAATTCGATTAGAGTGTGTTGCCTCTCCTGCATTAAATGGGTGAGTTTGATTGCCCCGCCTGTTATGAGGAATATGCCGTCATCCAGCTTAATAGCATATAGACGAAGCCACGAAGCGTGACCGGAGACCCTCGCCCCTTTTGCTTTCTCTCTTGACAGCACCATCTCGGACATCCTGCCAGGCTCCAATGGACGAAACAATCTGTCAAGATCTGCTTCGGGACTAACGTCCAAAATCAGACAGGATAAAGACATTGCATCAGTTATGGTGTCATAAATTGCATCGTCCAAATTGGTTATTTTGAAAAATCTTTGCAGATCATTTCGGTTATCAGCAAAAAATGCCGAGAGATAATCGATGTCTATCCACTTGGACAAAGTTTTTGTCAAAACATTCTCCGTGTCGCCATCGTATACGACAGCCCATAATCTGCCATTTCTTAAAACGTCCTCAAATCTCATAATCGTATCTTTTGGCAAAGATACTAACAATTTTTAAATTGTACAAATTTAAGTTTGTTTTATTTTCCAACGGAATATCCACTGAGGATCAAAGGAGATACGCTCGCATTCGCTCGGTATGACAGATGGAGACGGAGATACGCTCGGCCTGAAGGCCTCGGTATGACAACTGGGGCACGTTTTGAGGCTCAAAATGCGCCCCAAATCGCTTTTTATCGGTTTCGGCCACGTTTCGGGGGTAAAAACGTGTCCCAAATCAGTTAGCGGAGGGTGAAGCGGGCGGCGCGGCGGGGGGAGGCGCCGGGGTAGAAGTCGACGAAGACCTTGCGGCCGTCGACGATGAGCTTGTAGGAGCCGGCGGAGTCGGCGATGCTGTAGTCGCGGATGCCGGCGCGGTACTCGTCGAAGAGGGCGATGTTCGCCGGAGTCGCAAGCTCGGGCTTCTCCTTGAAAAGCAAAGTGCCATAGCCTTTTGCTCCGGAAGCCCAGACTTTATATTCGCCCCTTGAAGCCTTGCTCCAGACGCAGTTCATCGTCATTTGGGTGATGCGGCCGCCGTCGCCGCGCCAGTCGAGAAACTCGGTCTGGTGGGTGTGGCCGCAAAGGACTATCGCGTTGAGCGATGCCAGCAGGGCCCTCATCTCGCGGCGCGCTTCGGCCTTTGAATCCTTACGGTTGCCGAGGAAGTACCAGTAATAGTACTGGGTGTCGTCATACGGGAAAACCGGAGTGTGGATCAGCACGAATACGTGCCTGGCGTTGCGGGCCTCGTTAAGGAGGGATTTGATCCTGTCAAGATCCTTGCCGGGGTAATCCACCACCACGAAAGCGTCCTCTCCCTTGCGAAAGAGGAAATTGGTCTCCGTTATCTCCTGACCAAGCTCCTGAGACATTCGAGAACACATATATTCTCGGTAGGCCTGCCTGCACACGGCGTCATCATTCCCCCGGACGTCGTGGTTGCCCATTACCGTGACAAACGGCAGATCCGGAGCGACAGAGCCCTTCATAAGATTCATCGTGTCGTCCAGGAAACGCTTATGTGTCTCCGCGTCAGCGGTGTCGCCCTGGATCAGGTCGCCGACCTGGAAGACGAACGCGGTGTCGTCGTCCACAAGACAGGCGGCGCGGTTCAGAAGGGCCGGACAGCGCTCCGCCCACATCTTGCCGTTCCTGGCGAATTCCTTGCGGTGATTCGCTTCACGCTCAGGTTTGGGGTCGGTATATCCCGCGTGATAGACCTCAGGATCAGCGGCATCGTAGTGGGTGTCCCCCAGTATAACGACGGAATACTTCTTATCGGAAGCAGCGCCGCTCTTCGCAAAAGCCGCCTCAGGGAAGGCCGGCAGGGACAGGCCGGCAAGGCCGGCCGCTGAAATTTTTATGAAGTCTCTTCTGTCCATCAAAAATTATTTAGAGATACGCTCGCATTCGCTCGGTATGACAACCTGAAAGGAGATACGCTCGCATTCGCTCGGTATGACAAACTAGATTTCTCGACTACGCTCGAAATGACAAATGGTCGCTCGAAATGACAGCCGTACCGCTCATTCAGGCTGGTAGGCGCCGGGCCACCAGGGGCCGGAGCCGCGGGTGGTGTGGAACTGGTCGTAGCTGAAATCGGCGCCCAGCCAGGAGGCGAAGTCCGGAGAGATGGAATTGAGTCTTTCGTAGATGTCGTCTCCCGTAGCTTTCGCCGGAGCGCTGCCGGCAAAAAGGCCGTCCCACATCCAGCATCCGTCCGTCCAGGACAGGGAGCCGGGACTGCTCGCCGAGAGGCCGCCCGTGTTCCCTCCGGCGTCCGTAACCGTCTTATAACCATACAGATCGCTGTAACAGGAATAATAGGCATCAATGGTCTCGTGATTGCCGTCGGCATAATCACCCTCCACGGAGTGGACGGAAGGCGTCACGGGCAGGATAATGCTGTTGGTAAGATGGAAGTTAGTGCCAGAGGTGCAGACGAGACAGGTGTTATTGTCGGTGAGCGGAGTGAAGGTCGAACCGTCATAGTACTGCGGATTACCGATAATCGTACTGTTGGAAATGCCGATTACCCCGGGAACCTCGTCAAAGAAAATCCAGGCCGGCCTCGCATTGTTGACGTCCGCCGGGTCGCCGTTGGTCGTATATGACCCCCTCATCGAACTGTTGTTCATCTGGAACTCGGCAGCCGCCCACAAGTAGATGGAGGTACCCCACTTGTTGGTGATGTAGTTGGCATCGAAGGAACACGCGTCAAGATAAATCGAGGTATCTCCTCCCGTGACATAAATCGCTCCGCCGGACCCGGCATAGTTCTCCTCGAACACGGTCCCGTACAGTCTTGCGAAAACCTTGTGTTGGACCTTGAGCGCGCCGCCCTGCTGGGTGTTGGTAAGGACGTGATTGCCCTTGAACAGCGTGCCCTCCTCGTCGTTCCACTTGTAGATCTTGAGCAGCGCTCCGTTCTTGCCGTCCGCCAGGATTGCGCCGCCGTCTGTGGAAGAACAATTGATGAAGGCTCCGCCGCGGATCTCGATTTCACCGAAATTGCCGAAACCTGCCGTCATCGCCCCGCCGCACCCGGTCGTGTAGCAATCCTTGAATACGCAATTCTCAAGCTTGAGCTTGCCCTTGTTGGTGTTGCAGTAGATCGATCCACCCCAGCGCTTGGAATGGTCTCCCGTGATGGTGCAGTTGCGTAAAGTAGCGGTTGATTGGTCCTGAAGGTACATAGTACCGGCTCCTCCGATGTCTTTAGTTCCGGTAGAGAAGTTCGGCTCCCCTTCTCCGCTTCCACCGAAGACGCAATCGGTAAACAGGATTTCAGTACCATTTCCGACCAGTGAAGCGACGCCGCCGGAGAAACCGGACGAATTTCCCTTGAAGGTGCAATTCGCAAAGGCGCCGTAGGCCTGGGACAGATGGACGACTCCGGCTCTCTCGGTTTGTGTCGAATTTCCGGTGAAGAGGCAATCCTCAAAGCTGGCGTTGCTTGAATCGGTCACATAGATTGCACCCGCTATATGATAGACCTTGTTGTCAGTGAAGACGCAATTGGTCAATGTAGCGCTTGTCTTACGGATGGACAAGGCCGAGGCCGCGTGAGATGTGTTATGGGCGAACGTGACGGAGTCCGCGACAAAGGAGGACACATTCCTGAGCCGGATGCCGGCGCCCCACTCATCCGCGTGACTTTCAGTCACATACGAGTTGTTAGTGTTGTTCTTCACCGAGCAGTATCTCATCTCGACGGAGATGTCCGCGCCGGGATATCCGGCATCGTCCTTGCCGTCACAGTCGAGGGCGGCTGCCACGCCGGTGGAATTTTCATCGACCGTGCCGTAGCCGCCGATGAATCCGATACCGTCGAAGATGGCTTTGACCTTACCGCGAAGGACAAGAGCCGCGTGAGTGCCGCCGCCGGTGAAGTATGCCCTGAAGTCCCCGCCTCTTGTCTGGCTTTCGCCGCCGTCGGCCGGATAGTCGCCCATAAACGTCAGTTCAACCGGCGTAGCAACGTTATATGCCAGCACCGGATTGGAATCCAGTTCATATTCTCCGGCACCGAGATGGAAGGTCGCGCCGCTTATCGCTTCGATCTTTTCCGCATCGCCGTCGGCATCCAGGCCTTCCACGTGGAGCATTTCCCACAGGCCGGAGGCGCTCAATGCATTCTCCCAGCTCTTACCGTCGAATGTGCCGGCACCGTCCACGGTGACGTAGTAGTCCTTCTTGGACGGTTCGGGGCCCGGACCCGGACCCGGGCCGCCGCCTTCGACAGTGACGACGCGGGTGAAAGTGTCGGGAGAGGCCACTCCGTCCTCGGCATACACCGTGAGCGAAATTGTGTGCTCTCCGGCAGAGGAGAAACTGACGGTGCCGACCTCGAATTCATAACACACATTGCCGTCCCATTCCCATTTACAGAGGCCTATGATAGTGTTGGCGGAGGAGGAAAGGTTCTTCACCGCTATCTCCTCATTCACTTGGCACACGTCCTTGTCTATCGAAAAATCCGCCTTGACGGACGGCTCCTCCTTGCACGAAAAAAGTGCAAGGGCCAAGGCAAGCAGGATATATATTTTTCTGTTCATAAACTGCTAGAAAATAAATACGGCATAGACCGGATAGTGGTCGGAAATAAACTTATGGCCTTCCCAGGACTGCACCACGGTGATGAACTTGCTGCATACAGGGAATCCGCGATAGAAAATATGGTCCAGACGCTCCTTCGACTGCTCCTGGAACCAGTTGACTGTCCCGTAGGCGTCGCCGGTGACGGATGTCATACGCGCATTCTGGAATGTCAGGTACATATCGGCAAAGATATCATCGTTTTCGCCGGTGTTCCAGTCCGCCGTCAGAGCCACAGGGAGCGAACCGCAGTTGGAGTGGATGAAATTCATTATCACTTCCATCTCGAATCCCCTCACCTCTTCCTTGAGGTCGAGGTGAGTGTTGACGTGATAGAATGTGTTGCCGGTCTTTTTATGGGTGGCCTTCACCCAGGTCGCCGTGCGGTAATTGCCGGCCCAGGGGTGCTTGCTCACCTCGTCAGGAGTCTCGGAGAGCCATATCGTTCCCCAGTCCTCCACCGTCACGGAATCTCTGAGGTAAAAAATTGCCGTCTGCTCGCCGTCGACCGTTTCGTCACGGCTTACGCCTACAACATCGTAGTCCGGACAATGGGCCACGATGTAGTCACGCTGGAACTTCATACATTCCTGCACGCCCATCAGCACAGGGCGGACGGAATTGACCATTGCGCAGCACGCGTCGCGCCGGTTGTTCCAGTTGTCCGACTCATTCGCCTCTACGGCAGTCCCATAACGCACGTTGAACGACATAACCATCACGGACGGCTTGTCAAGGTCGGCGGACTCGTCGTCGTAGTACCACTGGCCCCAATCCACCTTCTGCTTCAGGCGACCGTCCTTACCCATCTTGCCGCACCCGAAAAGCGGCAGGACGCAGAGCAGTATAAGAAATATCTTTTTCATATCACCATCCGGGATTTTGATCGAGAACATACCCGAGGTTCGCATAGTCGCGGACAATCTGGGCGGGAACAGGATAGAGGTACTGCCGGTCGTCATCGTACCATTTGCGCCGGAGCGCAAGCTCATAGCGGAGGTCATATCCGCCGTCCGGATTGGGATCGGCATAAAGGCCCTGCTCAGTACTGCCTTCAGGAAGTATCTTCACATAGATGTTCTTGTATTCTGCCGGGATTTCGTAGACCCCCTTCTTCGTGAAGTAGTAGTCGGCGGCCCCGTCGCCGTTGATGTCGATCGGCGTGTCCAGGGCCGTGAAATGGATACCGGTCCACGGAATCCTCTCCATACACTTGCCCTCGGCCCAGCGGCAGAGGTCGTTGAAGCGCAGGCCCTCGTAGACGAGCTCTATCGCACGCTCGCGGCGGATTTCAAGGATAACCGGATTGGTCACGTCCGGATAGAAAGTCTCCTGGAGATAAGGATCAACTCTTGTCGGCAGCTTGCTCAGCGCTCCGTTGGAATCGTTGATGCCTGCCCTTTCGCGGATAGCGCCTATGGTCTTTCTCCAATCCGAAGCGTTGAGCGCCCCGGTTTCAGCGCAGGCCTCCGCATAGTTGAGCAGGACCTCGGCGTAGCGGAATATCGGATAGCAGTTCTCATTCTTTCCCTTATTGTCCTTCGAGGTCGCGTCCTCGGAGAACTTGATCGGATGATATCCGGTGGGGGCAACATTGTTGACGATGTCGGCGACCTTGTTGAGGGAAGTGCCTCCGTTCATCCTGTAGGAAGGCCCCTTCACGGTCTGGCGGAGCCTGTCGTCACGATTGGAGAATTCGTTCTTGAAAGGAATAGTGGAATAATTGGCCTGGTCCGTGAACGGAAGACCGTTGGAGCGCAGGTAAGTGAACACAAATGCCCTCGAAAGGCAGTAGCCGTTGCCGTAAGAGCCGGAATTGAAGTGCCTGTTGGCATTGCCGGTGACTCCATAATCCAGCCAGGCCTCGATTCCGAGTATAATCTCGGACGTCACGACGCTTGTGGTATAGAACAGGCTCCTGTAGGCCCCTGTAGTTGTAATGAACTGGTCCGTGTAAGCCGTCCTGTTGAGGGAGAAAACACCGGAGTCCATCAGTTTTTTGGATGCGTCGATGCATTCGGCGAAGAGATCGTCGGAAGTCAAGTCTCCCCCTTCCTCGCCGTGATACTTCCTCCAGCTGGCCTCGAAGAGGCAGACGCGGGATTTGAGCGCCAGGGCGGTGTATTTGGAAATCAGCGTGTTGTTTTTCGAACTCGTGGTCTTGATGTGCTCGTAGGCGTAGTCAAGGTCGTCGATGATATGGCTGACGATGACATCCCTGCTGTCGCGGTTCTTGTACATCTCGGCAACCTCGCTGTTGCTAAGGCAGTGGTCGAACCACGGCACGCGGCCGTAATCGGAGAGTTTGCCCCAGTAGAAATAGGCCCTGAACCATCTGGCGAGACCCTCGTAGTGATTTCTCACGTCGTCGGGGACGGTGCAGTCCTCGCTGTGGAGCCCGTCGAGGAAATAATTGATTTTTCTCAGCTCATCCCAGCTCCACGAAGTGCTGGTCTCGGCGGAATAGGCTCCGTCGAGGAAATAGCCGGAAAAGCTGCGGCAGGCCGCGATATCTATGGACGAAGCCTCACGAATGGGATAATTGTCAAGGGACGGGATGGCCCAGTAGAACGAATATGCGTAGGAATGGAGGCCTTCCTCCGATGAGAAAATCTCCTTCTTGCTGGCGTAGGCTTCCGGCTGCTCATCAAGGGAGCAGGCCGTAGGCAGGACGGCGACAAGAGCGAAAACTATATATAAAAGTGTCTTTTTCATAGCCGTTCCCTCCTAATACTTGATGGTTACACCGATGGAGAACGTCTTCATCGTGGGGTAGTTGAATCCGTCGCCCTTGTTGTCGGAAGTGATGTCGGTGTCGGAAGCCTGAGTCACCGTCACGACATCGAAGTCCCTGGTCCACTTGTACATAGGCGACCAGGTCCAGAGGTTCTCTCCCGAGAAATAAATGCTCACCCCGCTGAGTTTGGCCTTCTCCAGCCACTTCTTCGGCAGGTTCCATCCGACTTGCAGGTTCTGCAGGCGGATATACGACACGTCCTGGACATAACGGGAAATCGGAATACCGGAGAAGAACGGGTTGTAATAGCCGGTGTATTTCGGCAGGTAGGCATCAGGATTGTCCTTCGTCCAATAGTTGCCCAGCATCCACTTGTAGGCCTGATTATAAGGGCGGTTGTACTGACCCCAGAAAGGAGACTCCTTGCTGGGATACCAGTCCTGCTTGCCGACGCCCTGGAAGAAGGCGGAGGCATAGATTCCGTTCCATTCGAGGTTGAGCGAGAATGAGTAGCGGAAGCGCGGAGAGGTGTTGCCTATAATCCGCCTGTCGCCCGGGTCGTCCGCCGTCCAGGCGCCGCTGTCGATGATCTTGTTGCCGTTGAGGTCTTCGACGATTATATCGCCGGGGCACACGACATATCCGCTCGAAAGAGGGAACTTGGTGTTGACATAGGGATCGCCGGGGCCATAGTAATTGTCTATCTGCTCCTGGCTCTGGAACAGTCCGTTGCAGACATATCCCCACATCTCGCCAATCTCCTCGCCGACGCGGTAGTCGTCGAGGTCGCCCGTCGGGTTGTTGTATTTGTCTATCCACGAGCGGCTGTCCGCGAGGGTGGCCTTGACCCCGACGTGGAGGTCGTGGCGGCCCACCTTGAACGAGTCGTTGTAGGCCAGGGAAATCTCAAATCCGTGGGTGTGCATATCGGCATAATTGCCTCTCGGGGCGGAAGCGCCGTAAGTGTCGGGAAGAGTTGGTCCTACGGTGAACATATTGTAGGACCTCCTCATATAGTAGTCGGCCGTGAGCTCGATCCTGCCCTTCAGGAAGGAGATATCCAGGCCGGCATCTATCGTACGGGCTGTCTCCCAGGTCAGGTTGTCCGGAATCTGGGATGGAATGGTCGTGTAACGCGCCCTGGTGACTCCGTCCAGGACCATCGTGCTCATATTGCCGAAGGAGAATTTCTCCAGATAGGAATACGCGGCGACATTGCCGTTGCCGAGCTCACCGTAGGAGAAACGGAGCTTCAGGTTGGAGACAATCATAGGATTGACCTTCCAGAAATGCTCCATCGAAGGTCTCCAGGCCGCCGACGCCGAGGGGAAGAATCCCCACCTGGAATGGACCGGGAACTTGGACGAACCGTCGTAGCGGCCGTTAAGCTCGAACAGGTAGCGGTTGTCGTAGGCGTAGTTGATTCTGGCAAAGAAGCCGGCCACGCTCCACTTGGTCTCCCCTGCCGAAATCAGCATCTCGTCGCCGACGGCGAGATTGATGTTGGTCACGTCGGGAGTCAGGAGCCCGTAACGGGTAGCTTTGCTGTTGTTGTCTTTCCTTCTTTCATAATTGAAGCCGAGGAGTCCCTTCAGGTAGTGTTTCTCCTTGAAAGTGTTCTCGTATTCGGCGAAAACGTTGGTGGCGAGGTACTCGTGGGAGGAATTGTACTCCGACATCCTGTCGTCGGAGAACGGATTGCCGAGATAGGAGATCTCCCCGGGAGCTTCGCTGTAGGCAACGACCGTCTGCTTCGTGTTCTCGTGCTTGTCCCTCGAAGAGAAGGAGAAGTCGGCGTTGAGCCGGAAGGTGTCGTCGAAGAAAGACGCCTTCAGGGCTGTCGTCGTCCTGAAATTCTTGATAAGGCGGTCGATGTAGTTGTTGCCTGACACAAGACCGCCAATGGCATAAGCGGCGGATTTGGTGAGGGTGCCGTCCGGGTTGAACACCGGGGAACTCGGATGGCCTTCGTCCGCGATGGAACGCCAGTAGTTGCCGCTTCCCTCGCCGAGGTAGGCGGAAGGCAGGCGCTGCTTCTCGTAGGTATATTCCATATTCTCGCTGAGGCTGAGCCACTTGAGAATCTGGACATTGGCCTTGCCCCTGACGTTGGCCGTGATGTACTTGTCAGGGTTGAAGTTGAAAAGGCCCTCATAGTCATACACGCGGCCGGACACGAAATAGCTCATCGGTCCCACGGCGCCGCTCACGGAAAGGTTGTGGGTATGCGCAAACACGTAGTCCCGGTAGATAACATCGTAGTAGTCGGTGTTGCCGTAGTACACGTACTGGCCGGACTCGTTGACCGCGACCTTCTGCTGAATGCCGTCCTTCTTGCGCTGGCGGAAATCGTCCAGCCACACGCGGGAGAAAGGCTGCGACTTGTTGATTCCCGTCGGCTGCGCGCGGTTGAAATTGTACCACGCGTCATAGAACAGGCGTGCATACACGTAGCCGTCGTCGACAACGTCAGGCACAGCCGTCGGCTGCATAAAGGAGAAATTGCCGCTGTAGGCTATCGAAAAACGTCCCTTGGCCTTGTCGGGATTCTTCGTGGTGATGAGAACGACACCGTAGGTCGCCCGGGAGCCGTAGATCGATGACGACGCAGCATCCTTCAGCACGGAGACGCTCTCGATGTCGTTGGGGTTTATAAGGGAGGGATCGCCCTCTACACCGTCAATGAGAATGAGTGCGCTGCCGCCGCCTCCGATGGAGGTCGCGCCGCGGATGTTGTAGGACGCCGAGCGTCCGGGCTTGCCGTCCGCAAGGGTGATATTGAGGTTCGGGACAGAACCGACAAGCATCTGTGTAGTGTTGTTGACAGGCCGTCCTTCAAACACGTCGGAGTCGATCTGGTCCACGGCACCGGTAAGGTTGACCTTCTTCACGGCGCCGTAGCCGACCACGACCACATCGTCAAGGAATTCGGCTGAAGGATGCAGCACTATGGCAAGCGCCTCCATCCCGGGGCCGGCCTTGAACTCATAATCTTCATAGCCTATCGAGCTGACGACTATCTCGGCCCCCTCCGGCGCCTTTAAAGAGAAGTTGCCATCCAGGTCGGCGACGCCTCCGGTAGTGGTCCCTTTCACCAGCACGGAGGCACCTGTCACTCCTTCGCCCGTATCTGCGTCCTTTATCGTCCCTGAAAGGCGCACATCCTGCGCCGAGACGACGAGCGGAAAGGCAAGACAGATTATTGCCAGAAGTGTCTTAAGAATCGTTCTATTCATATTTCTAATTCATCCTGTATTCAACAACTACCGGCCAGTGGTCGGAAAGGTAGTCGACGTCAGAGTAAGTTGCCGTGGGGATCGTGTAGGATTTCACGGACGGGAAGCCCTTGTAGAACTGGAAGTCGATGGTAGCGACGTGGCCGTTCTCCCAGTCCCAGTCGTTGTAGGTGCGGCCCAATGCCCCGCCGGTAAAGCCTTCACGCGAGAAGTAGCCGTAAGTGCCGTCCTTCCATTCGTCGAAGATAGCCTCCCAGTGCGAGGTGTTCATATCCCCCATAAACAGGAGCCAGCCGTCGCTGGCAGGATTGTAATGGCCGTCGATCCAGGTCTTGATGACAGCCATCTCCCTCTGGCGGAGGGCAATCACATCATCAGACTGGGGAGTGCTGTTATTCTTGGTCCTGTAACTGAGATGAACATCCATAACCAGCATCTTCTGGCCGTTGTATGTACACTTCATCCAGGTACAGCTGCGGTAAGAATTCTGGTCGGAGGCCTTCGATGGAGAAGTCGGCGCCCCGGAAACAAGCCAGAAAGTACCGGAAGACTGGACCGAAATGGCACTGGACTTATAAAGGATGACCTCGGCCGACCTTTCTGCTCCCGTAAACTGCTGCCACCAGCTGAGGGAAGTATTGTCATAGATTGCGGAATAGCCGGAGCAGTTGCTCGTGAGGTAGCTACGCTGGTCCGACTCGCACTCCTGCATACAAATTATCTGGGGCTGCCTGTCGTTGATAAAGGCCGCCATACCGCCTCTGCGGGCGCTCCAGGCGTGGTCGCCGGTGTCGTCCATATCCGAAGAACGGATATTCCAGGTGATGGCCTGCAGTATGACAGGCTCGGCTCCGGGCTGCGACTGGTAAGCGCCCGGCCACCAGCCGTTGATGCCACGCTCGTTTCCAAGCTGATCCTTGTCGATATCGGAGCCAAGCCATGTCACGAAGGCCGGGCACTCGGCGTTCAAGTAGCCAGTGAAATCGGATTTCGTAATCTTGTCATAACCGTCGATCGTGTTGCCGTCCTTGACATAATAGCCGCTCCACTTCCAACAGTCCTCATCCCAGGTTGCATCGTCGCTTCCATTACCGTAACGGGTGTGTTCCCTCCAATAGCCCTTGACGTTATGGTCACCCGACCAGTCGATATTGATATTATCTTTCGAATAGTGCGTGTAATAAGCGGTGACGGCCTGTAACGGTGTCTCATTATACCCCCGGAGCGGAGAGAACGAATTACCGTTCGTGTCAATGAGAATAAGGTCGTTGATCAGATAGGTCTGTTTGGCATTCCATAATCCGATCAGGGCATTATTCGTGAGCGTTTTTTCCAAATCATCATTATTACATCTCCAGGTACGTCCGATCAGCGAGCAGTTGCTGATGACCGAGCAGTTCTGAATGCCGTCCA
>JAFZME010000049.1 GCA_017553405.1 Bacteroidales bacterium | reverse complement strand
TGTGGGAGTGTCGCGTAAGAGTATGATTTACAGCCCGTTGGGTATTACGCCCGACGAGGCGCTGGCGCCCACTCAGGTCGTCCACCTGAAGGCGCTTCAGGAAGGTGCCGACATCCTGCGCGTCCACGACGTGGCAGAGGCCGTCCGCACTGTGAAACTATATCGGGAGATGCTGTAGGCGCCTCCGGACTCAAAGTTCTTCAAGGAACCGCTCCGCCCGCTCGAGCGTGTCGATTTTTCCTATGTCCAGAATCTTGAAATCCTCCGGGATGAAACCCCGGACGGAATACTTGGCGCACATCCGCAGGTAGGCGTCGATTATCGAGAAACGCCCCTCGAAACCAAATTCTTCAAACACGGGGAAAATCCTGCCTGAAAGCAGGTGTATGCCGGAAAACGCCAGGCGGCGGTACTTTGCCGGGTCAATCTTGCCGTATGGGGAGCGGACCTCGCCCGTGCGCTCGTCCACCCACCCGACAAGCCTCAGGGCTTCGTCGAAGAGCAGATGTCGCGTCGAGTCGCGTTCGCTCACGACCAGCGTCGCCACCCCTTCCAGCGGGATGCTCCTCAGGTCCAGGTTCGACAGAATGTCGACGTTATGCACGAGGAAGGCTCCCGGTCCCAAGAGCTGCCGCGCGTGGAGGATCCCGCCGCCCGTGTCGAGGAGCTGCTCCCTCTCGTCGGAGACGGCGACCTCCGGGAACTCCTTCGCGAGGTACGCCTCCAGCAGGTCGGCGAAGTGGTGGACGTTGACGGTGATGTCGTCGTAGCCGGCTTGCTGCAACTTCCTGATAACGTGTGCGATCAGCGGCTCGCCGCCGACCTTCACCAGCGCCTTCGGCATAGAGTCCGTCAGCGGCTTCAGCCGCGTCCCCATCCCCGCCGCCAGCACAAAGGCCTTATGTGTCGTCGTGTTTTCCATTCGCTCCCGCAAAAATACAAAAATCTTTCGTCTCCGCCTTGCCCCCGCCCGTTTATCCTTTCCCCGGCAGCTCTTTGTCCCTTGTCCCGCATAAAACGGCTTAAACTTGCGGGTCGCTCCGGCGCCCAGGCTCGGTCCCGGCCTTCCAGGCCCCTTTATGGCAGGTCGTCTCTTCGGCCTCTGCTGCGACCCTCAAAAAACGGCTTAAACTTGCGGGTCGCGGAAAAAAGCCGAAAGAATATTTCTTTTTCGCCGAAGTTTCAGTACTTTTGTTCTCAGCCGGAAAACCACCAGGTCATTGTTTCTGAATGACGGTGCCGGCTATCCATAAGTTCAATTTTATTTTCCTCAAGCATAAGCTATGAGACAGATTTATCATATGTGCGTGGCGTCGCACGAAGAGGTGATGTTCCGCAGCGACGAAGACCTTGTCAGGGGCTTCAACTGCTTCGCGGTCGCTTGCCTAAAGACAGAGTCTGTAGCATTGTCCGATGGTTTTCTTCCATCGCATTGCCATTTAGGAGCGCAGACTGACTGTCCGGAGCATATCATACGGAAGATGCGATATTCTTACACGAGATTCTTCAACGAAAAGTATCGCAGGAAGGGCCATATCGGAGAAACCGTTCCGTTTATTATGCCAATGGAAGGTATCCGGCATATAACAGCCGGCTTATCATACATAAACCGTCAGGCTCTTCACCACGGGATATGTGAAACCCCGTTTGAGTATCGTCACTGCTCTGCCAATGCATTTTTCCGCAGCCGGCTGGGAAAGTGGGAGTTGCCGGAGTCAATCCCTGCGCGCAATCGCAGCCGCTTCCTTCCCGACAGGGTCCGGCTTCCGGACAAGTACAGGATGACTGAATCCGGTCTGCTCCTTCGTGAAGATATCATTGACACTAATTATGTTGAAGAAATCTTCATCACGCCACGAAACTTTTTGTACTATATGAACAGGCTTTCCGACGAAAAGTGGCAAAGGGAGCAGATAGAGGAGACGGCGGGAGGGGCGCCTGTTACGCTTGAGATGGTTGAATCCGTCGTGAAGGATATCCCGGTTGCCGAGATGCTTTCTTCGGAGCGGGGCCGTGTGAATCGCAACCTCCATACTGACATTACACTATGTTCTTTGATAGACAATAAGATAGTGCCCGAATATTTTGGCGGCCTGGATGAAAGGACGGTATACGACGTCCCGCTTCGCGCCCGGCAGCAAATCGGCAACAGTCTTTTGAGCCGGAACGGCAGATGGCGTCCCGGAACTCTTCATATTGCGTCGGTAAACCAGCTCCGTCGCTGCCTCGTGATTTGATGCCGCCGTTCCCGCATATCCCACGCCTCTCGCCTTGTCGCGTCCCGCAAAAAACGGCTGTGGCTTGCGGGACATTTCGGAACATCAGCCCGCCACCGCCATTGCAGGCCCTTTTAAGGCAGGTCGGCTCTTCGGCCCGTGTTGCGACCCGCAAAATTAGGCCGAAATTTGCGGGTCGCGGCGAATAGGAAAAATGAATGAAATTTGGTAGCTTTGCGTAGAACATTTAGCAATGGATATGAAAAAGCCTTTTTACATAGTTGCGGTGGCGTTTTTGGCGCTGGGCGTGGTTTCGTGCAAAAAGGATAACATCAATAATGGCGAAACAGGTTACGGCATAGACGGCAAGACGCCGATGCCGAAGGCGGTGGATATCGGCACGGTTGACAAAGACGGCAACCCGGTCCTCTGGGCGTCATTCAATCTCGGGGCCTCCAAGGAGTATGAGTGTGGCAATTACTACGCCTGGGGAGAAAAGGTGCAGAAGATTTATTACCAGTGGAGTACATATATTTTTTCAAACGGGGACGCCCACAAGTTACTCAAATATTGCACAAATACGGAGACCGGCAAAGGCTACTGGGATATGGAAGCATTCCCGGAAGGTCCGGACGGGATAGTTACACTTGAAGCCATTGACGATGTCGCGAGTGACAAGCTTGGCGGCAAGTGGCGTATACCCACCAAAGATGATTGGTTGGCGTTGAAAGCATTGAGAGATAATGAGGATTATGAATGGTCGGATTGGGTCTCAGTTCCCGATGACAAGGGCAACGAAATGTTCGGGAAGCGCATCACCCGCAAGTCCACGGGGGCGACCCTGTTCTTCCCGGCGGCCGGTGATTGTCTCTATAGTTCTATAGGCCGCTCAGTCGGGACTGAAGGCAATTACTGGAGCGCCTCTATCAAAACGGACGGTACTTATGAAGCGCCGCAAGCAGCCCATTGTACCATCTTTCGTTACAATAGTTTTGATATCGGCTATGCGGGCAGATTCTTCGGAATGTCTGTCCGGCCGGTCATGACAAAGTGATATGGAACAAAGCAACAAATTATATCCGCTGAAATTCGTGCCGGTGGAGAAAGAGCACGAGTGGGGGAAGGAGAGCTTCCTGCTGGCGGACCTGGCGGAGGTCGGCACGATGGTCAAGTCCGGCTGGCTCGGGGCCAACAGCGTGAGCGAGCTTATGGAGACCTTCCTCGAAGACATCGTCGGCGAGGCGTCTTTCGGCTATTATGGCCTGCAGTTTCCCGTGACCGTGAGAGTTCTCGACGTAGAAGGCCGGACGCCGCTCGTCGTCACGACGGACGACAAGACTGCCGCCGCGCGCTATGACGCCTTCGGCAAAAGCGTTTTCTGGTACGTCGCCGAAGCGGGGCAGGGCGCCGAAGTCCGCATTGGCTTTGAAGACGATTCCGACGCCTCGTCTTTCATCGCGGCCTGCGAGAAGGGCAACCCGTCCTCCCTCCTGCGGCTTTTCAGGCCGTCGAAAGGCGACTGCTTCGAGATTCGTCCCGGCCTTGTCCACGGCGCTTCAGGCAAACTGAAAATCATCGAGGTTTCCGAGGCCTCGGACCT
>JAFZME010000048.1 GCA_017553405.1 Bacteroidales bacterium | reverse complement strand
TGTCATAGCCTCCGCCCCAGTCGCTCATCACGGCCCCTTCGAAGCCCCATTCGTCACGCAGGACCTCCGTCAGCAGGCGGTAGTTCTCGGCGGCGTGGATGCCGTTGATATAGTTATATGACGACATTATGGTCCACGGCTGCGCCTCCCGTACGGCTATTTCGAAATTGCGGAGATAGATCTCGCGCAACGCCCTTTCGGAGATGATGGCGTCGTTGGCAAGGCGGTTGAGCTCCTGATTATTGGCGCAGAAGTGCTTCAGCGACGTCCCTACGCCCTGGCTCTGAACTCCCTGAATATAGGCAGCCGCCATCTTCCCGGCGAGCAGCGGATCTTCCGAGAAATACTCGAAATTCCTGCCGCAGAGCGGATTGCGGTGAATATTGATACCGGGAGCGAGCAGCACGTCCACGCCATACTCGAGCACCTCGTTGCCGATGGCCTCGCCGACTTGATAGACCAGCGACGGGTTCCACGTGGAAGAGAGCATAGTCGCTATCGGGAAGCCGGTGCAGTAGAAGGTCCGGGAATCCCCTTCCCTGGTCGGGTCTATACGCAGCCCGGCGGGGCCGTCGGCAAGCACTATCTGGGGAATGCCGAGGCGCGGGATGCCGGTCACGACACCCGCGGCGCCCTTCACGCCGTGCTCGCTGAGGCCTATTCCGTCAAACGCCTTGGCCGCCCTGCCGCCAATCAGAAGGGCGCACTTTTCCTCCACCGTCATAGCGGAGACCGTCTCCTGAATATTGTCTTCCTTGAGCTGAAGCGGCGCCGCCTTGGCAAGCGCCATCGAAAGGACTATCGTAGCAAGCATAGAGAAATATTGTTTTGCGAATATACGAAATTATCCTAACTTGCAGTCATTATGACCTGGTTGATACTCGCCGCGGCCGTCGTGCCCGCCCTTCTGCTTCTGTGGTTCGTCTACAGCAAGGATTTCAATCCGGAGCCTAAGAATCTCGTCTTCAAAGGCTTCTTCTTCGGAGCGCTATCGGTGTTCGCATCTCTGATGTTCTCGACTCCTATGGTCGTTTCCGGAATCATCACGCATAATCCCGCCTCCTTCACGGATGCGGTCCTCCTGTCCTTTCTGGGAGCCGCCATTCCGGAAGAGTCGGCAAAGCTTCTGATGCTCTGGCTGCTGCTGCGCCGCTGCAAGGAGTTCGACGAGCGCTATGACGGGCTTGTCTACGCCGCCGCGGTGGGCCTCGGGTTCGCCTGCCTCGAGAACATTATGTATGTGGTGGAAGCAGGCAACGGCTGGTTGGAGACCAGCGTGGTCAGGGCGCTTTTCGCCGTGCCGGGCCATTTCTCCTTCGCCATCGTGATGGGCTACTACTATTCAAAGAGCCATTTCGAGTGGAACAAGACGCCAGTCTCCGACAAGGTCAAGATGTGGGCCTATCCAGTCCTGCTTCACGGAGCCTACGACACGATGGCCCTCTCGGCGGGCCTCGGCTACCTGTGGTCCGGCCTGATGTCGGTCGCCCTGCTCGTGTTCTGCTTCTTCCTGTTCCGCCACACCCGCAGGCGCATCCTCACCGAGGCCCAAAACAACCGCCAGTGATTTTCGGCCACGTTTTGAGGCTAAAAATGCGCCCCAAACGGGATTTTTTACTAAATTTGTGGAACCACGCGCGTATAGCGAATAACTAAAACTAAAAGATATGTCCAAAAGAACCATTCTTGTAATTGGCAGCAGCAACACTGATATGACTGTCAAGACCAAGGCCCTGCCGCTTCCCGGGGAGACTGTCCTGGGGGGCGTTTTTACTATGGGGGCCGGCGGCAAAGGCGCCAACCAGGCCGTCGCGGCAAGGCGGCTCGGCGGCGACGTCAAGTTCATCTGCAAGGTCGGCCGTGACATCTTCGGCGACAACGCCCTCGCCCACTATGCGGAGGAGGGGCTCGACACCTCCGGTGTCCTCCGCTCCGACCTTCCGTCGGGCGTCGCCCTCATCTCCGTCGACGAGAAGGCCGAAAACTGCATAGTCGTCGCCTCCGGGGCCAACAACGACCTCCTCGAGGCCGACATCGAGGCCTCAAAAGAGGCCATCGAGGCCTGCGGCATCCTCCTGCTTCAGCTGGAGACCCCCGTCCCGTCGGTGCTGAAGGCCGCGAAGATGGCCCACGAGGCCGGCGCGACCGTCGTCCTCAACCCCGCTCCCGCCTGTCCGCTTCCGGACGAGCTGTTCCCCTTCGTGGACCTCTTCATCCCCAACGAGACTGAGCTGGCCTCCTTCAGCGGGATGCCGGTCGGCGATGCCGGGCAGGCAGCCGCAGCTGCCGGTGAGATGCAGCGCAAGGGTGTCGGCAAGCTCATAGTCACGATGGGCAGCAAAGGTTCCCTCATCTGCGACGGCGGCGAGCCCGTCTTCGTCCCCGCCAAAAAGGTCAAGGCGGTGGACACCACGGCCGCCGGCGACACCTTCTGCGGTGCGCTCTGCGTAGCCCTCTCCGAAGGCAAAGGCCTCAAGGAAGCGGCCGAGTTCGCGACCGCCGCTTCCGCCCTGACCGTCCAGAAGATGGGTGCGCAGAACTCCATTCCTTTCAGAAAAGATTTAACCATTTAACACTTACTAACTATGTTTATCGTCGGCAGTTACACTCTCGCAGTCATTTTCTGCTTCGTCACAATGCTTTGCTGGGGCTCCTGGGCCAACACCCAGAAGCTCGCGGCCAAAAACTGGAGATATGAACTCTTCTACTGGGACTATGTGATCGGTATGGTCCTCTTCTCCCTGCTGCTCGCCTTCACGGCGGGAAGCATCGGCTCGGAAGGCCGCCCCTTCGTCCAGGACATCGCCCAGGCCAGCTGGGCCAGCATCGGCTGGGTTCTCCTCGGCGCAGTCGTGTTCAACGTCTCCAACATCCTTCTCTCGGCCTCCGTCTCCATCGCCGGTATGGCCGTAGCGTTCCCGCTCGGAGTCGGCATAGCCCTCGTGATGGGCGTGCTCAACAACCTCCTGCTCCACCCGACCGCCGGGCAGAACACCGCCCTCCTCTGGGTCGGCGTGGTCCTCGTCGTGCTGGCCATCGTCTGCAACGGCGTCGCCTCCGGCAAGGTTTCCAATGAGCAGCGCGACCAGAAGCAGAACCGCAAAGGCATCATCCTCGCCGTCCTCGCCGGTATCATTATGTCCACCTTCTCGGCCCTCGTCTACAACGGTGTCGACCTCGACAACTTCGCCGCTCCCGCCGCGGGCAAGATGACTCCTTACTCCGCAATGGTCGTCTTCTCCCTCGGCGTGTTCCTGAGCAACTTCGT
>JAFZME010000047.1 GCA_017553405.1 Bacteroidales bacterium | reverse complement strand
CGGAGGTCGGCGAGGAAGGCGCCGGAGCCGAGCGCCTCGCCGAGATCCCTTGCGAAGGCGCGGATGTACGTCCCCTTGCTGCAGCGGATGCGGACCACAGCCGCCGGCAACTCCAGTCCGGACACGTCCGCGACGTTGATCCGCGACGAGGCGGCATTTTCTGTCATACCGAGGCCGGAGGTCGAGAGTATCTCCTTCCCCAGGCGGCCGAACTCCAGCAGCGTCGCCTCGGAGACGGTCACAAGGTTGCGGGTGAGCAGCGACAGGGCCGTCTCGTCTAGCGCTTGCGCGAGGCCCGGGCCCGAAACCAGGCCGGTGTCGTCGAGGGGCTGCGCGAGACCGGAGCCCTCTGACGGCACTGTGGCGCTGTCGGCTACCGCTTGTCCGGCCCGGAAGAGCCGGCGGGCGATTTCGTAGGCGCGCACACCGTCGGCGGACTTGGCGGAGAAGAGGGGCGCAACCTGCTCGTAGGTGCCGGTGAGGCCCCGGAGGGCCTTCTCGACCGACGCTGCGGAGATCCCGTCGACGGAGAAGAACCGGTCCGGTTCTTTCTCCCTGTCGTACGACGGGGTCGTGGCGCCGAACACCACGGTCGCGACGTACTCCTTTTCGTGCTTCTGGAGATCCTCCGCGAGCTTGGTCGCCTTGCCGATGCAGACAAGGAGCACCCCGGTCGCGAGGGGGTCGAGGGTGCCGGCGTGCCCGACTTTGATCTTCCGGCAGGAAAAATGCTTCGTTGCTGCGAACTTCACCTTGCGGACCACGTCCGCGGAAGTCCACCGCCAGGGCTTGTCGACAGGGATGATGATGCCGTCCGGGTAGTCTTCGAGACTGCCGGAAAATGTCATCCCCGCGGCTGCGACAAGCGGAGCGGACATATTACTTGCAGGGAATCATATCGATACGGCGCTGGTGGCGTCCTCCGTCGAACGGCGTGGACATCCACACGCGCACTATCGACGCTGCCATCCGGAAGGAGATGAAGCGCGCAGGCAGGACCAGTACATTGGCGTTGTTGTGGGCCTTGACAAGCCGCCCGATTTCGCTCGACCAAGCGAGCCCGGCCCTCACGCCCTGGTGCTTGTTGAGGGTGATGGCCATACCGTTGCCGGTGCCGCAAAGGGCGATGCCGCGGTCGACTTCGCCTTTCTCCACCGCAGTCGCGAGGGCGTGGGCGAAGACAGGATAATCTACGCTCACAGTCGTGTCTGTGCCGAAATTGACCACCTCGTAGCCGGCCTTGGTGAGCATCGCCGCCAGCTTTTCTTTATATTCAACCCCGGCGTGGTCATTACATATACCGATTTTAATCATTTCTTATAGTATTTATTGAGGGGACGGCCGCTGGTCATCATATGGACTTTGTGGCGGACGGAGTCGAGGACTTTCTTGTGGGCGGGAGCCTCGGAGTCGCCGTCGACGGCGGCGATGGACGAGAGGACCTTGTCGATCAGCTCCGCTATGTCTATCATATCCTTCTCGATGAAACCGCGCGAAGTGACGGCCGGAGTGCCTATGCGGATGCCGGAGGTCTGGAATGGAGAACGGCTGTCGAAGGGGACCATATTCTTATTGATGGTGATGTCGGCCCTGCCGAGCTCGTTTTCGGCCATCTTGCCGGTGACGTTGGGGAACTTCGTGCGGAGGTCGATGAGCATCAGATGGTTGTCCGTGCCGCCGGATATGACTTTATATCCTTTGGAAATGAATGCTGAACACATCGCCTTGGCGTTGCTGATGACCTGCTTCTGGTAGGAAATGTACTCGGGCTGCATCGCTTCGAAGAACGCCACTGCCTTGGCGGCAATCACGTGCTCCAGCGGACCGCCCTGCTCGCCGGGGAATACTGCGGAGTCGATGATTTGCGACATCTTCTTGACGACGCCCTTCGGAGTCGTGATGCCCCACGGGTTGTCGAAGTCCTTGCCTATGAGGATGATGCCGCCACGGGGGCCGCGGAGCGTCTTGTGGGTCGTGGAGGTCACGATATGGGCATATTTCACGGGATTTTCCAGCAGCCCGGCGGCGATGAGGCCGGCGGTGTGGGCCATATCTATCCAGAGGATGGCGCCTATGCGGTCGGCGATCTTCCTCATACGCGCGTAGTCCCACTCGCGGGAATAGGCCGATGCTCCTCCGATGATGAGCTTCGGGCGCTCCGCGAGGGCGACCTTCTCCATCTCGTCGTAGTCGATGAGGCCGGTGTCCTCACGCACGCCGTAGGAGACGGCTTTATAGAGGATGCCGGACGCATTGACGGGCGAGCCGTGGGTGAGGTGGCCTCCGTGGGAGAGGTTGAGGCCCATAAAGGTGTCGCCGGGGCGGAGGACGGCCATCTCGACAGCGAGATTGGCCTGGGCGCCGCTATGGGGCTGGACGTTGGCGTACTCGGCGCCGTAGATCTTCTTCAGGCGGTCTATGGCCGTCTGCTCGATCTGGTCCACAACCTCGCAGCCGCCGTAATAGCGGTGGCCGGGGTAGCCCTCGGCGTATTTGTTGGTGCAGATGGAGCCCATTGCTTCAAGCACCTGGTCGCTCACATAGTTCTCGGAAGCGATGAGCTCGAGCCCGGAGGCCTGGCGCTCATATTCCTTCTTGATAAGATCGAAGATTTGTAAATCCTGTTTCATAGGATATTTTGTTAACAACCCTGCAATTTACTAAAAAAATATCGGTTTCCCGCTATCGCTGCCACATTTTAAACGGGCATTTTGTGAGATATGAGTTGTAGTAGCGCCTGTCGCCGGTGACCTCATCCCCGAGCCAGTCGGGCTTCTCGAACGCCTCGTCGGCACTCCCCAGCTCTATTTCGGCCATCACCAGACCCTCGTTGTCGCCGAAAAATTCGTCGACTTCGAAGACGCGTCCGCCCCCGGCGGGGACCAGATGGCGGCATTTTTCCACCCGCCCTCCCTTGCAGAGGGTGAAGAGGTCTTCCGCATCCGCGAGAGGAATCTCCTTCTCCCACTCTTTGCGGCTCAGCCCGTCCGGACCGGAAGGGCCTTTTATAGTGAGAATCCCCTTGCCGTCCTGGATACGGACGCGTACGGTGTTGCCGCTGTCGTGGGCGATATAGCCCTGCTTGATAATATGGGAGCCGGTCTCGAAATCCTTGTAGGAAGAGTCGCGGACGAGAAATTTACGTTCGGTTTCTATGTTCATAGAGACAAAATTATAAAAAACATAAAAATTTTTATAAAAAACATAAATAAATGTTCCCTGAAAAGCTCCGCCCCTTGCAAATACGGTCCGACTGACCATATCTTTGCCTTTGTCGTACGATGGAGAGAGGATGCCCCGCCCTGCCTCAGCCCCGAAATCCTTTGCAGGAGACCCGCATCCTCTCTTATTAAACAGAAAGCCTCCACGGAAACCGCGGAGGCTTGTCTGTTTGGCACGACAAAGGCTTAAAGAGCCTTGCCGTCGGAGCCGAGGACGTTGACGATCTTGTGCATATAGAGCTTCTTCATCTCGTCGCGGGCGGGGCCGAGGTATTTGCGCGGGTCGAACTCGCCGGGCTTGTCGTGGAAGACCTTGCGGACGGCGGCGGTCATCGCGAGACGGCTGTCGGAGTCGATGTTGATCTTGCACACGGCGCTGCGGGAGGCCTCGCGGAGCTGCTCCTCGGGGATGCCGACTGCGTCGGGCAGGTTGCCGCCGTACTCGTTGATGATGTCGACATATTCCTGAGGCACGGAGGAAGAGCCGTGGAGAACGATGGGGAAGCCGGGGAGCTTCTTCTCAATCTCGTGGAGAACGTCGAAGGCGAGCGGCGGAGGTACGAGGCGGCCGGTTTTCGGGTCGCGGGTGCACTGCTCGGGCTTGAACTTGTAGGCGCCGTGGGAGGTGCCGACGGAGATGGCGAGGGAGTCGCAGCCGGTCCTGGTGGAGAAGTCGATGACTTCCTCAGGGCGGGTGTAGTGGGACTCTTCGGCGGAGACCTCGTCTTCCACACCGGCGAGCACGCCGAGTTCAGCCTCGACGGTCACGTCGAACTGGTGGGCGTAGTCGGCGACCTTCTTCGAGAGGGCGATGTTCTCCTCGTAAGGGAGGGAGGAGGCGTCGATCATCACGGAAGAGAAGCCCATATCCACGCAGCTCTTGCAGAGCTCGAAGCTGTCGCCGTGGTCGAGGTGGAGGCAGATCTGGGGATGCTCCCAGCCAAGTTCTTTTGCATATTCGACAGCACCTTCGGCCATATAGCGGAGAAGGGTCTGGTTGGCGTAGTTGCGCGCACCCTTGGAAACCTGGAGGATCACCGGGGACTTAGTCTCCGCAGCGGCCTGGATGATGGCCTGGAGCTGCTCCATATTGTTGAAATTGAATGCAGGGATGGCGTAACCGCCTTTGACGGCCTTCGCGAACATCTCGCGGGTGTTGACAAGGCCAAGTTCTTTAAAAGATACCATAGTTTATAGAGTTAAATTTTGTTTCAGTCCCATAAGGGTGACGCAAATTTAAATATTTTTAACAAATAATTGTTACATTTGTCAGTTGTGAAAATTAAAAATATGGGAAAAATAATACTGACAGGCGACAGGCCGACGGGCAGGCTTCATCTCGGACATTATGTGGGTTCGCTGCGCGAGAGGGTGTGGCTGCAGGAGAAGGGGGGATATGACGATATGTTCGTGTTCATCGCGGACGTGCAGGCGCTCACCGACAATGCGGCCAACCCCGAGAAGGTCCGCCAGAACGTGATCGAGGTGGCCCTCGACTACCTTTCTGTCGGGCTCGACCCGGAGAAGGTGACCATCTTCATCCAGTCGATGGTCCCCCAGCTCCACGAAATCACGCAGTTCTTCTCCAACCTCGTGACCGTGGCGCGCCTCCAGCGCAATCCCACCGTCAAGACCGAGATCCGCCTCCGCGGCTTCGGCGAGGAGGGCGGCGAGCAGGCCTTCGGCAGCGGCGTCCCTGTGGGATTTTTCACCTATCCCATAAGCCAGGCGGCCGACATCTGCTTCTGCAAGGCCACGACGGTTCCCGTCGGCGAAGACCAGGAGCCGATGCTCGAGCAGTGCCGCGAGATTGTCCGAAGCTTCAACTCGATCTACGGCCCCGTCCTCGTGGAGCCGGAGATTCTCCTGCCCTCCAGGCAGGTCTGCCGCAGGCTCCCCGGCACCGACGGCAAGGCCAAGATGTCCAAGTCGCTCGGCAACTGCATCTGCCTCGCCGACAGCCCTGACGAAGTAAAGAAGAAGGTGATGTCTATGTTCACCGACCCCGGCCACCTCAAGGTCGAGGACCCCGGCAAGGTCGAGGGCAACTGCGTGTTCGCCTATCTCGACGCGTTCGCGGAGGAGTCTGATTTCCCGCGTTTCTGGCCCGAATACAACAACCTCGACGAGGTCAAGGACCACTACCGCAGAGGCGGCCTCGGCGACGTCAAGTGCAAGAAGTTCCTCCTCGCCGTGCTCAACGACCGCCTCGAGCCCATCAGGGCCCGCCGCGCCGTGTGGGAGAAGGACATCGCCGGCGTCTATGAGATTCTCCGCAAGGGCAGCGAGAAGGCGCGCGAGGTCGCCGCGAAGACCCTCCACGAGATGAAGGACGCGATGAAGATCAACTACTTCGAAGACGCCGCCCTCATCGCTGAGCAGGCGGAGAAATACGGCAGGCAGTGAGCGATTGCTGTCATAGCGGATCGGGCTGCACCTGTCACACGGGGCAGGCACCGGACCGCAAGCGCGTCGAGGTCATTATAGCCCTGTCGGTCGCCGTCGTGGTGGCCGTCCTATCGATGGCCTTCAATCCTTTCCCGTTCAAGAACGGGATTCTGGCTCTGCTGACGCTCTTGTCCATATATATCGGCCGTCAATTCTTCATCACGGCGTGGAAGCAGCTGCGTCAAAAGAAGGCCTCGATGAACACCCTTGTTTCCCTTTCGGTCTCGATAGTGTTCATCTACTCGGTAATCATAAGTATTTTCCCTTCGATCCTGACCTCCCGCGGCTTGGAACCGACGACCTACTACGAGTCGGCGGCTATGATTATCGCTTTCGTGTTTGCCGGTCATTACCTGGAAGACAAGGCTAAAAGCAGGACGGCAGAGGCCGTGAAGGCCCTCACCGGCCTTCAGCCTGAGACGGTAAGGCTCCGCAAGGTCAGGGTAGAGAACGGTATGCCAGTCGTCGAGGAGGTCTTGATCCCCATCGGAGACGTCAAGCCCGGCGACATTGTCGTTATCCATCCCGGCGAGAGGATCACGGTTGACGGCATTGTCACCGGCGGCTTCTCGGAGGTCGACGAGACTCTCCTGACAGGGGAGTCCGGACCCGTCCGTAAGGAAAACGGGACCGAAGTCTTCGCCGGCACTGTCAATGGAGGCGGCATTCTCAATGTCAAGGTTCTGAAGGAAAACGACGCGACGGTCCTGTCATCAATTATCCGCCTGGTCCGCGGCGCCGAAGCGAGCAGGGCTCCCGTGGAGAAGACCGTCGACAAAGTCGCGGCCGTCTTCGTGCCGGTTATCGTAGTGATATCCCTGCTGACATTTATCCTCTGGGCCTTCCTGGCTCCCGCCGACGGAGTGGTTATGGGGATTCTCGCAATGGTCTCCACACTCGTGATTGCCTGCCCCTGCGCCCTCGGCCTCGCCACTCCGACGGCAATCATTGCCGGTATCGGCAACGGCGCATCCAAAGGCATACTCATCAAGGATGCCGCCTCCCTCCAGAACGCCTGGAGAGTCAACACCGTCGTCCTCGACAAGACGGGGACGCTTACCGTCGGCAGCACTATGGACGGCACACCCGACAGGGTGAAGCCCACGACACCTCCGGCCATCGAAAGCCTCAAGGCGATGGGCGTCAAGCCCGTGATGCTGACGGGCGACCGCGAGGACGAGGCCATACGCATCGCGGCCGAGGCCGGTGTGGAGGAGGTCCACGCCGGAGTCTCGCCCATAGGCAAGAGCGAGTTTGTCGAGGGGCTTCGCCGCGACGGCCGCGTCGTCGCTATGGTCGGCGACGGTATCAACGACAGCGCCGCCCTCGCCGGGGCCGACCTTTCGATTGCTATGGGCAAGGGCAGCGAGATCGCTATGGATGCCGCAATGGTGACGATAGTCTCGTCCGACCTCGGCAAGATCCCGGCCCTGATGAAGCTTTCACGCCGCACGGACCGCATAGTGAAGGAAAACCTCTTCTGGGCGTTCTTCTACAACGCCCTGGCAGTTCCTATGGCCGCGGGCCTGGCATACCTTTTCACCGGGCACCTTCTCAACCCGATGATCGCCGCGGCGTGTATGTCGCTTTCCAGCATCACGGTCGTCGGCAACTCGCTGAGGTTGAGGCGCTAGAAAAACAGGAAATGCCCCGGAAATACGCCGGAGACGGTCTTCCACTTGAGGGCGTAGCCGTCGGCTTTGCTGTAGCAGAAGACGGAGCCGAGGTTGCCGCCCGTGCCGCCGTCGGAGATGAAGAGGTCGCCGTTGTCGGGATCGACCGCTATGCCGAAGGGATATGCCGCGGTTATATTGACATTCACTTTAGTGGCGACGCCATTGGTGATCTTATAGACGTACCAGTGTTTATCGTTGTTGCTCCAGTCAAACTCCTCGTCCGAACCGACGATCCAGAAATCTTCGCCGTCCCGGGCAATGGCGCCCACGCACAGCTCGCATCCTTCCGCCGTGACTCTTTCCGCTCCGTCCGCGGTCTTTTTATAGAGCCCGGTATGTACTGAGTAATAGTCTCCCAGGAGGTGCTCCCACACCGAACCGTCGCTTGTCACGAACAGCTCCTTTGCGTTGCTCCCCGCAGTCAGAGTGGCTGAGACCTGGAAGCTGGAGAGGGTTATTTCGCTTATCGTATTTTCATATCCCACGGCCCATCCGCTGTTGGCTACGAGCAGTTTGCCGTCCGCAGTAAGATCCAGCCCTTCAGGCTGATGGCCGACTTCCACGGAGGCGAGCACTTTCTTAGTGGCTACATCGATCTTGCCGACCGCCCCTTTAGGGTTTTCGGCGTCAGGGAACATCCACTCACCGGAAGTGGCGTTGAAGACTCCGCTGTAGGTGGTGACATAGACGAATTTGCCGTCCGTAGCCATATAACGGGGGGAGGGAACCGTAATCGCGGCCTTGTGGACCAGCGTCGCGGTATCGATAACCTCGATGATATCCGACCCGTTGAGGGCAATCCAGATCTCATCGCCCACGGCAATGATGTCGTTGGCGGTGTCGCCAAGAGATATTGAAGGGTTGACCTGCGAGAAGGCGCTTCTTACATAAAGCCCTTCCGCGGGGATGAAGAAATCGAGGGAAGCTTCGTTCTTTCCCACCGATCCTTCGCTGAGGATGAAGAGATTCCTGTATGAATCCCTGGTTTCACCTACTGTAACTTGTTCGCCCGTAAACCCTTCGGAGGGTTTGAGGCCCTTTTCGCACCCCACGGCACCTAGTGCCAGGATGCAGCTGACAATCAGCAGTGCTTCGTGTTTCATAGAACTAACATAATTCCCGGCCGTACGCCGGCTCCGTCCGCGAAGATACGAAATCTTCAGAGAAATACCGCCCCCGCCGCCGGAAAAACGGCCCGAAATCCGTCCGCACAGTCCCGGTGATTCGGTATAATTCCCGGACGGATACACATCCGAACGGCTGGCGGACGGTGACCTTGTCGCCCTCCTGCGTCACCTGCGCCCTATGGTGAGCCGTCGAGCCGACGGTGTAATCGTATTCTTTCGGGTCGGGAAAGATTTGCGGATATTCAACGTTGTCCGCGTCAAGGCAGATGTGCAGTGTTTTCATTTGAACGTATCAATTTCGTGATTTTGTGAAAAGAGGATGGCTTATTATGCCGGCGAAGTCGTTAGTCCGGAAGCTGAACATAAGAGCCGCATATTTCCAGGCTTCCTGGAGGTCGAGTTCTTCATAGTATTCCAGCTCCTCGATGTCGATTTCAGCGCACCAGCGATTATACTCTTCTTCCTCGTTTTTGTTTTCCAGCCACCAGTCGAGCTCGCGGAGGTTGTAGGAGGAAAGTATTTCCACCCAGTGGGAGTCGATGTAATCGTCGAGTCGGCTCCGTTCACGGCCGTCCAGCGTGTCGAGCGACGGTATCGCTTCCAGAAGGTCGTCGGCATCACAAAGCGTTTCGGCCAGGACACCGGCCAGTTCCGCCTTGTCCCAGTTGAGAAGATTGTCAGCTTTCACGATCGTGTACTTAGTATATGAAAATACTTCTTCACCCGCTCCGGACCAATCTGCTCGAGAAGTTCATCCCGCGTGATATAGCCCTGCTTGACAGTCCGTTCTATATAGTCCGTCCCGGCCTTTTTCAGCAGGATGGCCTTCGCTTCGTCCCGTGTCAGGTTTTTCCTGATATAGTCGATAATGAAATCCCTCCGGAACATCGGCGGGAGCTCCATAATCTCGTCAAGAGCCTGTTGTACTTCGTATGACATAATATAAAATTTTGCAGATCAACCCCCTGTAAAGTCTGCCCCTTTCTGCTCGGAGGTGTAGTCAAGGGCTCTTCAGTCCGAAGGGCGGACTGAAAAACCAACGTATGAAATCAATGAAGGGGAGCCTTGTGTTGATCCGTCACGAATGTAAGAAATCTCCTCCTTTTTTCCAAAGATTTTTTCAAAAACATCAGGCCCGCCGACTCGTAGGCAAAAAGGCCTGTTTTTGCACACGAACCCGCCGACTCTTACGGTGGACCGACGAAACCTATTGCTTCATATATTCAACGACCTGCTTCTTCAAAGCGGGGAGATCGTTTTGGATGACGTCCCAGAGGACTTCGTTGTCGATCTGGTAGTAATCGTGCACTAAGACGTGACGCATCTTTTCGATGACGTGCCACTGGGTCTCCGGATGTTCGGCTTTGAATTCAGAGGAAAGTTTGCAGACGGCTTCGCCTATGATTTGAATGTTATGGGCAACAGCGTGAAGGTGGAGTAAATCTCCGGTCAGATCTTCGAAACTAAGACCATTGGTGAAGGTCTCTACGTGCTCGATTGCCTGAAGAATATGGGTCAGCCGTCCTTGATCTTTGACTTGCTCTATCATAGATCAGGATTTTGTCTGAGTTGGCGGTCTCTGCCGCAAATGGCAGGAGACAGCCGTCAACAACTAGATCGACAGGCCGGTTGAGCAGATGCTCCAGGTCGACGATCATCTCAAAGAAGCTGAGGCCCATATGTGCGTCTGGAAGCAAAGTCACAAGGATGTCGATGTCGCTTTCCGGAGTCTCTTCTCCACGGGAATACGATCCGAAGACCCAGGCCTTTTCGACCGGTCGGGTCTTGAAGTAATTGCTGATAATCCTTTTAACCTTGGCGTCCATTGCGGGTGCGTTCTTTTTGCAAATATATAGAAAAATTTTGTCTCCGGACGGCGAAAAGTGTATTTTTGCGGCGTGATAAGGAACTTGACAATATCGTTGACCGCTATGATGGCCATTGCGTTTACGGCAATGGCACATCCGCAGGCGGACACGCTCGCTTCGGCCACGGTCACGGCGCTGAGGGGGGAGAGCGTGATGCCGGCGACGGACACGGTGAGCGCTGCGAGGCTGAGGGGCGCGGACAACGTCGCCGAGGCCGTGCGCTTCTTCGGGGGAGTGCAGGTGAAGGACTACGGCGGCGTCGGCGGGCTGAAGACGATCAACGTCCGGAGTCTCGGGAGCGAGCATACGGGCGTGTTCCTCGACGGGTTCGAGTTGGACAACGCCCAGAATATGCAGGTCGACCTCGGGCGTTTCTCCACCGACAACCTTTCGCGCATCGAGATATACGAGGGCCAGAAGTCCGGCACGCTCCAGACTGCCCGCGAAAGCGGCAGCGCCGCTTCGGTCCATATGACATCATCGGAGCCGATATTCAAGAAAGGAAAGAAGACGAGCTTTTCCGTCGGGATCCGCGGCGGGTGGTTTGGCACCATAAACCCGTCTCTGAAATGGTCCTATAAGGTCGGAAAAAATACGACCTTGACCATCAGCGGCGACGTCCTGTCGTCCAACGGGCGCTACAAGTACCGCCCGGCGTTCTACGACACGACTCTCGTGCGCCAGAACGGCGACATCTTCAGCGCGAGGGCGGAGATCCGCCTCTCCGGCAAGCCCGCCCGCGGCCGCTGGTCGGCCCATCTTTACTACTACGACTCCGAGCGCGGCCTCCCCGGCCCGGTCGTACGCAGGGCCGAGGGCTGCAAGGGTAGTCGTATCGACGATCCTGCTCTTTGTACTGTGCTGCGCAGGGTGGCTGGCCGCTCTGGAATACAATGCGCTGGGCTTTCTTAAATGGAACGTTTCAAGAAGCTTTTATGCAGAAAAGACCATCGGCGGAAAGACCACGGAGATCTGGTACAGGATCATGAACGCCGGGGAAGACCCGATAGACATCGCTGTCGGAAGGGTATTCACTGCGATCTGCATAGTTTTCGGAGCACTGCTGGTCTTCAGACTG
>JAFZME010000005.1 GCA_017553405.1 Bacteroidales bacterium | reverse complement strand
CCTCGTAGACATCCTTAGAAGTGATGTCGGCGACGGTGCGCAGGAGCGACGGCTCATCGGTCATCTCAAGCCACTCGCGGGCGGTGCGGGCCACGCCGATTGCGGAGCAATAGGCCTCAAGGCAGCCGCTCCTGCCACAGCCGCAGAGGCGGCCGTTGTGGCGAACGGCACAGGTGTGGCCAAGCTCGCCGGCGAAGCCGTCGCAGCCGTAGACCACCTGCCCGTCGATGACGATGCCGCTGCCGACGCCGGTCCCGAGGGTAATCATAATGAAGTTCTTCATCCCCCTCGCTGCGCCATAGGTCATCTCTCCCACGGCTGCGGCGTTGGCGTCGTTGGTCAAAGTGACGGGAATGCCGTCGATGGCCTCGGAGAGCATCTTCGCGAACTCAATGGAGCCGTTGGCGGCCCAGGAGAGGTTCGGTGCGAATGCTATGGTGCCTGTGTAATAATTGCCGTTAGGCGCACCTACGCCGACACCGCGAATCTGGCCTTCCTTGCCGGACTCCCTGACGATGTCGCGTACAGCCTGGGCGATCTCAGAAACCACCACCTCGGCCGAAGGGTCGCTGCTGGTCTTGATGACTTTCTGCGCAAGCACTTCGCCGCGCGCATCGACCACACCCAGCTTGATGGTCTGGCCTCCTATATCTATACCTACTACAAAATCTTTTTCCATAGTTTATGCGTGTTTTTTGACTTTGGAACCGAAGAGGGCGAACCAGAGGATATAGACGACACCGGCGATGACCACCAGATAGCTCAGGAGGTAGGAAGAAGTGGCATCGGCCACGACACCCTGGAGAAGCGGGAGGATACCGCCGCCGCAGACCATAACCATAAAGAGACCGGATGCGATGGAGGTGTATTTGCCAAGGCCTTCAACCGCGAGGTTGAAGATGGCGCCCCACATCACGGAGGTGCAAAGGCCGCAGAGGACGAAGAACACGACTCCGAGAGGAATTGTCTCAAGAGAGAAGTGGAGGTCCTTGAATGCCGGGAACGGCACCTGGGCGCTGTCGCCGAGCACCATACCGAGCACGAGAAGGAGCACGGCAAGGCTCGAGACGGAAACCATCATCGTGCGGCTGGAGATCTTGGCACCGAGGGAGGCGCCGAGGAGACGGCCGCAGAGCATCAGGAACCAGTACATACCGACGATGGTCCCTGCGACACCGGCAGCGATGCCGATGGCGGGTGATGTCATATAGAGGTTGACGAAGTTGGGGATACCGACCTCGACACCGACATACAGGAAGATGGCGATGGCTCCGAACACGAAGTGACGGAAGGAAAGGGCGCCCTTGATGACCTCACCGGTCTTCTCGGGCTTCTCAGCCGCCGCTTCAGCGAGCTCCGGCTCGGGAATCTTCGAGAAGAGGATGATGACGAATGCCAGGGCGAAGATGCCCATAGCGATAAACAGGGCAGGATTGGCATCCGAGATCTTCGCGTTCATCGCGTCGCCGATGAGGTAGCCGACGAGCACCGGGCAGATGGTCGCTGCAAGGGAATTGCAGGAACCGCCCAGCTGGATCAGCTGGTTGCCCTTGTTGCCGCCGCCGCCGAGGGTGTTGAGCATAGGGTTGACCACCGTGTTGAGCATACACATCGAGAAACCGGAGATGAAGGCGCCGAGCAGATAGACTGCGAAGCTCTCGACAACGCCTGAAAGGAATGTGATGCCCACGCCGATGAAACCGACGAGGACGGAAGCCAGGGCCGTAAACTTGTAGCCCTTCTTGGAGAGGATGAAGCCGGCCGGAAGGCCCATCACCGCGTAGGCGATGAAGTTGGCGGCGTTGCCAAGCTGCGAAAGGAAGTTGGAAGCGCCGAACTGGCTCTTGACTATGACTCCGAAAGGATTCTGCAGACCTGTCACGAAGGAAATCATCGCGAACAGGAAAAACATAATCGCAATAGCGAGGACATTGCCTTTTTTGTTTGCCATAATTATTAAGGTTTAGCGTTATTGAATAATCTTCAGTTCGACACGCCTGTTCTGCTGGCGGCCCGCATCAGTGTTGTTGTCGGCAATCGGCTCAAGCTTGCCATAGCCCTTGTAGGACAGGCGGTCCTTGTTGACGCCGTGTTCGACGAAGTAGTTGTAGACGGTCTTGGCACGCTGCTCGGAGAGTTTCTGGTTGTACTCCTGAGAGCCGACGCCGTCGGTGTGACCACCGATTTCGACTTTGACCTTGGGGTTGGCGACAAGCCAGTCGACGATCTCGTCGAGATAGCCCTGGGCCTTCGGTCCAACGTTGAACTTATTGAACTCAAACAGGGTGTTGGAGAGATCCCTCATCGTCTGCTGAATCTCCACGGGGACTTCCTTGATGATCGTGATGGTGTCGCGGACGACAACCGTGTTGGTGACGGTGTCACGGACAACGACGGTGTTCTGGACGGTGTCACGGACGACGACCGTGTTCTGGACGGTGTCACGGACATAGACGATCTTGGTCACAGTGTCGGGCTTAGGAAGGATCGGAACCACCGGAGCGATAGCGGAGACCTTACCGAAGGCGAACTTCAGTTTGAGACCCGCCGCGAGGGTGTGGGCCTTGGCAAGAGGCTTGACCGTCTCATCATACTGATAATAGACGGCAACGTTGCCGGGGGTCCTGTCGCGTTCGTAACTGGCGTACGGGGCGTTCTGGGCGTTGAGGACTGAATGGGGCTCATACGGACCATAAGTGCTCCCTTCCCGGCCATAGATGTCATAGCCGGTCATCATAGCGACATTTTCCTTCTTGTTGACAGTCAGGATGCCGTAGTCGGCATAGAGGGCCGTGTACAGACCGAAGCCATAATTATTGGCCGACCTGCCGAGGTTCCAGCGGAAACCGAGCTCGGCGGAAACCATCACGTTGACAAGTTTGGCTCCCCACTTGCCTTCAGGCTCATAGGAGAAAGTGGGATCGGATGTCGGAGTTGCCTCGCCGACCACGGCCCAGGGGTACTTTTCGGGATGCTCGTTATAATCCCCGGGGCCGCTCCAATATTCCATAGGGAGGGTAATGTACCCGTTATTACCATCCATATTTATGTATACGTGTGTCGTGGTGGTCGTGTACGGGAAATCTTCATCAAAAGGTGCGTAGGTCGAGAACAAATCGCCGCCTTTGCCCTTATAATTATTCCAGACACCGAAACCGATCCTGGCACCGACGGCCGCATAGAAATGATTGTTGCCCTGGCCCATAGGCGCCATGAACTGGAACATTACGGGGATTTGGAGGGCAAGGTATTTCTGCATCTCGGAATAATCCGACACGCCATAACCCATAAGATATTTCGTACCATCGTAGCCAGTCACAATATATGACGATGCTAACGGATACCACAATTCATCCTCCTTTATAGCGCCAAGCCCCCTGATGCCGCCACTGTAATAAGCGACATCGACGCCGGTCATGAGGCCTACATTGGGATGGAAGTGCCAGATGTAGCCGAAGCCGCCGCCACCGCCGAGGCCGGTCGGGTGGAACGGGCCGTTGGAGAAGTTGACAAGGTCGGACTTGACGGCAGGAGTCTGCGAAAGAACCTGCTGCTGCTGTTGGTTATAATCAACGTAATAGGAGCCGTTCACCTTGTACATCAGAGTGCTCATACCGCCGAAGCCGTTGATCGTGAACTCGTGCTTAGGCACGACCTGGTAGAATTTCTCTGTCTTCGACAGGGGGGCTGATTCCGCCTGTGCGAAAGCTGCCGCAGAGACCGTTAACGCGGCCGCTGCGACAAGAAGAAGTTTTCTGAACATAAATATTGCTGGCTAGTCGTTAATAATCTTCAGTTCGACACGCCGGTTCTGCTGACGGCCCGCATCGGTGTTGTTGTCCGCGATGGGCTCCAGCTTGCCATAGCCCTTGTAGGACAGACGGTCCTTGTTGACGCCGTGTTCGACGAAGTAGTTGTAGACCGTCTTGGCACGCTGCTCGGAGAGTTTCTGGTTGTACTCCTGGGAGCCGATGCCGTCAGTGTGACCGCCGATCTCGACTTTGACCTTGGGATTTTCTACAAGCCAGTCGACAATCTCGTCGAGATAGCCCTGGGCCTTAGGACCGACGTTGAACTTGTTGAACTCAAAGAGAGTGTTGGAAAGGTCCCTCATCGTCTGCTGGATCTCCACGGGGACTTCCTTGATGATCGTGATGGTGTCGCGGACGACTACCGTGTTCGTGACGGTGTCACGGACGACGACGGTGTTCTCCACGG
>JAFZME010000046.1 GCA_017553405.1 Bacteroidales bacterium | reverse complement strand
GTCGACCGCTTCCTGAAGCATACGCTTCTCGTTGCGGAGAATGACCTCGGGGGCCTTGATCTCGATGAGCCTCTTGAGACGGTTGTTGCGGATGATTACGCGGCGATAGAGATCGTTGAGGTCGGAAGTCGCGAAACGGCCGCCGTCGAGCGGGACGAGGGGACGGAGATCCGGCGGAATGACCGGGATCACCTTCATTATCATCCACTCGGGGTGGTTGATGTCCTTGGACTCCTGGAACCACTTAACTACTGCGAGTCTCTTGAGGATTTCGGTCTTGCGCTGCTGGGAGCTCTCCACCCTCATCTGGGAGCGGAGTTCCCTGCCGAGGCGCTCGACGTCGATCCCGCAGAGGAGGTCATAGATGCCTTCCGCACCCATCTTCGCGGAGAATTTGCCTTTGTCGGCAACTTCCTGTGCGTAGGTCTCGGGGTTCTTCGCCTCGAAATCGTGGATGCGGTCGACGGCAGCCATATACTCCTCTTCGGAGATGAGATCCATCTTCTGGAATTCGCTCAGGCCCGGGTTGATGACGATGTACTTCTCGTAGTAGATCACTGACTCGAGCTTCTTTGCGGGAAGTCCGAGAAGTGCGGAGATCTTGTTGGGAGCGCTCTTGAAGTACCAGATGTGGGCGACGGGAACGGTCAGGGTTATATGGCCCATACGCTCGCGGCGCACCTTCTTCTCGGTGACTTCGACACCGCAGCGGTCGCAGATGATTCCGCGGTAGCGGATCCTCTTGTACTTGCCGCAGTAGCACTCGTAGTCCTTGGTGGGACCGAAGATCTTCTCACAGAAAAGTCCGTCCCTTTCGGGCTTGTAGGTCCTGTAGTTGACCGTTTCCGGCTTCAGAACCTCGCCGCAGGAGTTTTCGATAATCTTCTCCGGGGATGCAAGAGAGATGGAAATCCTCTTGAAGTCGCTTTTTCCTTTAGTTTCTTTATTATTGAAAGCAGGCATATTGCAAATGACTTTTTCTGTTCTACACTTAGTCGAGAGTGACGCTCAGGCCGAGGCCCTTGAGCTCGTTGAGGAGCACGTTGAGCGACTCGGGGATGCCGGGAGTCGGCATCGGGTCTCCCTTGACGATGGCTTCGTAGGTCTTGGACCTGCCGGTTACGTCGTCGGACTTGACCGTGAGGATCTCCTGGAGGGCGTTGGCCGCACCGAAGGCCTCGAGGGCCCAGACTTCCATTTCACCGAACCTCTGTCCGCCGAACTGAGCCTTACCGCCGAGCGGCTGCTGAGTGATGAGGGAGTAAGGTCCGATGGAACGTGCGTGCATCTTGTCGTCAACCATATGGCCGAGCTTGATCATATAGATGACGCCTACGGTCGCGGGCTGGTCGAACCAGTCGCCGGTGCCGCCGTCGCGGAGACGGGTCTTGCCGAACTTGGGAACGCCTGCCTTTTCAGTGTAGGAGCAAATCTCGTCGATCGACGCACCGTCGAAGATGGGGGTTGAGAACTTGAGTCCAAGCTTGTAGCCTGCCCATCCGAGGACGGTTTCGTAGATCTGGCCGAGGTTCATACGTGAAGGCACGCCCAGAGGGTTGAGGACGATGTCCACGGGAGTACCGTCGTCGAGGAACGGCATATCTTCCTGGCGGACAATCTTCGCAACGATACCCTTGTTGCCGTGGCGGCCGGCCATCTTGTCACCGACAGTGATCTTGCGCTTGCGGGCGACATAGACCTTGGCGACCTGCATAACTCCGTTGGGGAGTTCGTCGCCGATCTTGATCTTGTCGATCTCCCTCCTGCTCTTCGTCGCGGCTTCCTTGTGGGCGATGCAGTAGTTGTTGATGAGGTCGCGGATGAGGGCGTTGGCGGCTTTGTCGGATGTCCACTTGGCCGTTGCAACATTCTCATAATCAATACCTCTGAGAACTTCTGCGGTGAAGGGTTTGCCCTTGGCGAGAATCTCCACGCCATAGAGGTCGGAGATGCCGGCGCTCTTCTTGCCTTCGACGAGAGTCATAAGTTTGGCGATGAATCCCTCGCGCAGCTTTTCAGCCACGGCGGCGAATTCCTGCTCCTTGATCTCGATGCGGGTCTTCTGGTCGCTCTTTGCGCCGCGCTTGCCGGTGTCCTTGGACGCCTTCGAGTAGAGGGCGGTCTTGATGACGGTGCCGCTGAGCGAAGGATTGGCCTTCAGGGAAGCGTCCTTGACATCGCCGGCCTTGTCGCCGAAGATGGCCTTGAGGAGCTTCTCTTCCGGTGAAGGATCGCTCTCACCCTTAGGGGTGATCTTACCGATCATAATGTCGCCGGGCTCGATGTGGGCGCCTATGCGGATGATACCGTCTTCCCTGCGGAGGTTGCGGGTGGCGTCCTCGCTGACATTGGGGATGTCGGAGGTGAGCTCTTCCATACCGCGCTTGGTCTCACGTACTTCCGTGAGGAACTCTTCGACGTGGACGGAGGTGAGGATGTCCCACTTGACCATCTCTTCGGAAAGGACGATGGCGTCCTCATAGTTGTAACCCTTCCAGGGCATAAACGCGACCTTGAGGTTGCGTCCGAGGGCGAGTTCGCCCTTCTCCGTTGCATAACCCTCGGTCAGGACCTGTCCTTTCTCGACCTTGTCGCCCTTGCGGACGGTCGGCCTGAGCATAACGGTCGTTGACTGGTTGGTACGGCGGTAGATGGGGAGCTTGTAGACGGTCTCGTCGGGGGAGAACGAAACAAACTTCTCGTCTTCGGTGCGGTCGTAACGGATGTGGATTTCGTTGGCGTCCACATAGGTCACGATACCCTTGCGGCTCGCGATGATCTGGGTGCGGGAGTCGATACATACCCTCTCCTCAAGACCGGTGCCCACGATGGGGGACTCGGGAGTGAGAAGGGGAACTGCCTGACGCATCATATTGGCGCCCATAAGGGCACGGTGAGCATCGTCGTGCTCGAGGAACGGAATCAGGGATGCAGCGACCGAAGCCATCTGGTTCGGCGCCACGTCCATATAGTCGACTTCTTCCTTCGTGACGACAGGGAAGTCGGCCTCGAGACGGCACTGGATGCGGTCGTCCTTGATTGTGCCGTCGTCGGCCATACCGACGTTGGCAAGGGAGACGTGCTTGTTCTCTTCCTCTTCCGCGCTCATATAGCTCCAACCGCTGTCTGAAAGGTCCACCTTGCCGTTTTCTACCTTGCGGTAGGGCGTCTCGATGAATCCGAGGGAGTTGATGCGGGCATAGACGCAGAGGGAGGAGATAAGACCGATGTTGGGGCCTTCAGGAGACTCGATAGGGCAGAGACGGCCGTAATGGGTGTAGTGGACGTCTCGGACCTCGAATCCTGCCCTGTCCCTGGAGAGACCTCCGGGGCCGAGAGCGGAAAGACGCCTCTTGTGGGTGATTTCGGCAAGAGGGTTGGTCTGGTCCATAAACTGGGAGAGCTGGCTCGTGCCGAAGAAGGAATTGATCACGGAAGACAGAGTCTTGGCGTTGATCAGGTCGATCGGGCTGAACTGCTCGTTGTCACGGACGTTCATCCTCTCGCGGATGGTCCTCGCCATACGGGAGAGACCCACGCTGAACTGGTTGGCGAGCTGCTCGCCGACCGTGCGGACGCGACGGTTGGAGAGGTGGTCGATGTCGTCGACGGTCGCCTTGGAGTTGATGAGGCGGATGAGGTACTTTATGATCTCGATGATGTCCCTGTTGGTCAGGACCCTGGTCTCGGGCTCGGTGTCGAGGTCGAGTTTCTTGTTGAGGCGGTAGCGGCCGACGGCGCCGAGGTCATACCTCTTCTCGGAGAAGAAGAGCTTGTCGATGACGTCGCGGGCGGTCGACTCATCCGGCGGTTCGCTGTTGCGGAGCTGCTTGTAGATGTAGTTGACGGCCTCGATTTCGGTGTTGGTGGGGTCCTTCTGGAGGGTGTTGAAGATGATGGAGTATTCGGCGGCGTTGGCCTCGTCCTTCTGGAGAAGGATGGTCTTGACGCCGGTGTCGGCGATACGCTCGATGGTGTCCTCGTCGAGGATCTCTCCGCGCTCTACGAGCGGGACGGTCCTTTCGATGGGGATGACTTCACCGGTGTCTTCGTCTTCGAAGTCCTCGGTCCAGGTCTTCAGCACCTTGGCTGCAAGGGCGCGTCCGGCGTTCTCCCGGAGGGTATCGGGGTCGGCGGAAATCTCATCGGCGAGTCCGAAGATGTCGATGATGTCCTTGTCCGAGTTGTAGCCGATGGCACGGAGGAGCGTCGTGACGGGAAGTTTCTTTTTGCGGTCGATGTAGGCGTACATCACGTTGTTGATGTCGGTCGCGAACTCGATCCACGATCCCTTGAAGGGGATAATCCTGGCGGAATAGAGCTTGGTCCCGTTGGCGTGCATACTCTGGTCGAAGAAAACGCCGGGAGAGCGGTGCAGCTGCGAGACTATGATGCGCTCGGAACCATTGATGACAAAGGTCCCGCCGGGGGTCATATAGGGGATGTTGCCCAGATACACGTCCTGGACTCTGGTGTCAAAGTCCTCGTGATCGGGGTCCGTGCACGAAAGGCGGAGCTTGGCCTTCAGCGGCACGTTATAGGTGAGGCCTCTCTCAAGACACTCTTCGATCGAATACTGGGGGGGATCGATGAAATAGTCGATGAACTCCAGCTTGTAGTTGTTCCTGGTATCTTCGATCGGGAAAATCTCCTGGAAAACCTTGAAGAGACCCTCGTTCCTCCTGCTGTCAGGAGTCGTTTCCGTCTGGAAGAAATCCTTGAATGACTTCAACTGTACTTCCAGAAGGTCGGGGTACTCCAGGATTTTGGACGTTGCGAAATCAATTCGTTTGAAGTTGGTCTTTTTTGACATATTATGCCTCGTGAGGAGAAAAACTTAAATACGGAAAAAAGGTTTAGAGCCTGATAGCGGCTCTAAACCTGATTTTGTTCCCACAAGGGGACGGGTGGAAGTTATTTAATCTCAACTTCCGCACCGGCCTCTTCGAGAGCAGCCTTAAGAGCCTCGGCCTCAGCCTTGGAGACTTTCTCCTTGACGGGGACGGGAGCCTTGTCGACGAGTTCCTTCGCCTCTTTCAGTCCGAGGGCGACAGCTTCCTTGACGGCCTTGATGACCTGAAGCTTAGCCTGGCCGGCGCTGGTGAGGATGACGTCGAATTCGGTCTGCTCGGCGGGGGCGGCAGCCTCGGCGGCTGCGGGAGCGGCGACTGCAACAGCTGCAGCTGCGGGCTCGATACCGTACTCTTCTTTCAGGATCTTAGCGAGTTCCTGAACGTCTTTAACAGAAAGGTTTACCAACTCTTCTGCAAGTGCTTTAACATCTGCCATAATTGTATTGATTTAAATAGTTATTGTTTTTACTGTTCTTTTTCGGAAAGGGTCTTGACGACTCC
>JAFZME010000045.1 GCA_017553405.1 Bacteroidales bacterium | reverse complement strand
TGGCGGCATCAGCCGCCGTGACGGAGTTAGCGAGATTTTCGTGAGAAAATTGAGCGACGGAGTCACCGACCGTAGCGAAGCGAAGGTCGCAGTAAAATAAATTGGGTTCGAATCTCGCTCTTGGAGCAAAAAAAACGCCCCCTGTTGGGGGCGCTTTGCGGAGAGAGCGAGATTCGAACTCGCGATACCCTTTTGGGGTACACACGCTTTCCAGGCGTGCCTCTTCAGCCACTCGAGCATCTCTCCTTTGGGTACCCGCGGCTGAGCGGGACTGCAAAGATAGGTATTTTTTGCGTTGTTGCAAGTTTGACAGCAAAAAAAGTTGCCGTGACCGCACGAAAAAACGTGACGGTCAGCGCTGCATCGAGGTGAGGGTGCCTCCGAAGCGGCGGACGAGGGCGCTGATGAGCCAGTCGGGGGCGAGGGGCGGGAGGACGGTCACCAGGCGGTTGAGGAAGCCGGGGGTGAGCGACTTGCGGCCCTTGAACATCGCCCTAAGGGCTTTCGTAACGGCCTTTTCGGGGGTGATCATAGCACCGACCGCCTTGAGGAAGCGGCGCTGTTTGTCGTTGAAACCGAAAAGGGGAGTGTCCACCGCGCCGAAACTGACTACGGTCACGCTGACACCGCTTCCGCGGCATTCGATACGGAGCTCTTTGGAGTAGGATTTCACGAAGTGCTTCGTGTTGCCATACATACCGATGAGCGGGAACGCCATCTCCGATGTCATCGACGAAATATTGAGCACCCGGCCCCAGCCGCGCTCCTTCATCCCGGGGATGAACTCGTGGCAGAGCAGCAGCGGCGTGACGCAGTGGAGCGCCATCATCCTGCGCAGTTTCTCGGAAGGGGTGTCGCAAATATCCGACAGGAACAGCATCCCGGCGTTGTTGATGAGTATATCGACGGTGATCCCCGCTGCGTCCGCCGCCTCGCGCACCTTCTCCGCGGCGTCCGCCGCCGTCAGGTCCACGACCGCCGTGAAGACGCCGCGAAGGAGATCCTCTCCTTCCGCCCGACGGTCGTCAGTCGGGATGACAGTACTGGCGCCCTGCGGCACGGCCTTGCGGGCGAGCGCCGCGGTCTCTTCGAGCGCGGGGGCGTTGATGTCGACGAGAAGCAGGCCGAAGCCGAGGGCCGCGAGCTTCTCGGCGTAAATCCGTCCCATCCCCGACGCCGCGCCGGTCACAACCGCATATTTCTGTGGAGCGTAATCCATTATGAATCAGTCGCTTAAGTATTTTCTCTCTGCTTAAATTCATACAGAGAGAAGCATAACATCTTGCTTAAAATCAATATTTTACGCTCCACGCGCCAAACGCGCATCGCGGAGCGATAACACCGGCAAATCTACTGAATTGCCGTGAGAATACCAACTGTCGCTGCCCGCCGCAGACGACCCGCAGATTCGACACTGTTTTTGCGGGACGCGGCCGGAATTACCGGAGCCGGGGGGCATAGACAAGCTTCTACGGCATATCGGCTGAAATCGGCATTGTGCGACCCGCAAGTTTGCGGCTGTTTTTGCGGGACACGGCCGGGGCGGCTTTTGACTATTCCGCAGGAATTGTTATTTTTGTAAGGATAAACCGATAAACTATGAAGACTCTCACACGTATCGTTTTGGCCGCTGCGGCCGTTATTGCCCTGGCTGCACCAGCGGTGGCGCAGAACAGCAAGACCTACAAAGTCAGCTCGATTCCCAAGAACGCGGCGGAGCTCAAGGCGCTCAGCATCTACAACCTGAAGGATCCTTTCTGCACGGCGGCGCTGACCGTCATCGCATTCGCCGCGTACGAAAGCACTCCGGACGGCTGCTACGAGATGCTCGACGTGCTCAACGGCCCGACCGACTGGAGCGCCTACGACAAGTCGTTCTGCAAGAACCAGTTCTCGCAGTACCCCTATGTTGCGCGTTCCTATTTCGCCGGAGCGACGGTAGCCAACAACTACAAGCCGACGGTGCCCTACACCGTTACGGTCTCGGACAACCCCAACTCCCGTATGGGCGGCGACGATTTCATCACGCTGTACATCAGGTCCGCCGGCGCCGACAACCCCCGCGCCGTGAGCTTCCGCAAGAAGCCCTCGACCGGTGAATGGTTCGTCACGGGCTACAACGGCCTCCTCGCCGGCATCCGCAAACCCGCGGCCGACGATCCCTGGTATTAGGATGTGATTTTCCGCAGCTCGCGGAGAGCGGCGTTGAGGTGATTCTCGACGGTCTTTTTGGAGATGCCGAGCTTAAGGGCGATCTCGTCGTTGGACATTCCCTCAAGGCGTGAGAGCGTCACGACCCGGCGCCGTTTTTCCGGCATTGCGGCAATCCTGCTTTCCATTCTCGAACGTGTCTCCCTGGCGAAGTATTCTTCGTCGAGGGGATACGTTTCCGCATAGTCTTCTTCGAGGTCGACGCGGACGTTGTGCTTCCTGCCGTAATCAATGGCGGCGTTGCGGCACATCCGGAACAGATAGGCCCCGAAGGAACGGACTTCACGGAGGGCGGAACGCGTCGTCCATAGTTTGACGAAGACATTTTGCGCAAGGTCCTTGGCGTCGTCGTCAGAAAGGACGAACCTGGAGAAAAATACCCTTACCTTCGGATAATATTCGTCAAAGATCCGGCGGAAAGCGGCAGTGTCGCCTTCGGCCATCATAAGCAGCAGGGCATTCTCATTCAGAATCATACGCGGCAAAGTTAGCACGCATTCCACGAAAAACAAATTTTTGTTTCGGGATTGGGTGCAGCCCGTCCATCGTGCGTCATATAAAAGGAAAAGAAGTTATTTATGGAAAAATTCAAAGGATGGGACAGCATCGATTCTTCAAAAGTCTCTGCAGAAGAGACCGATGCTTCCTGGATTGCGGTACAAAAGAAAATAGAGCGCCCCGCGCGAATGCGCCGGCTAGGCTGGTTCGCAGTCGCCGCGGCGATTGCCGTTGCTGTGATATCTCCTCTGGCGTCCTATATGTGGATTTCCCGTCAGGAGGCAAGCGTGCCGCTGATGTGCCAGACGGCGACGTCCCGTGGTGAAGTGAGGGAGGTTATTCTCCCGGACGGGACCAAGGCGGTGCTCAACGCAGAGAGCGTTCTTGTGTATCCGGAGAAGTTCGGTTCCGAAAGAAGCGTGTTCCTGTCCGGCGAGGCGTCATTCGACGTCACTTCGGACGAGGTCCATCCGTTCTATGTCAAGACGTCCGACGTGACGGTCAAGGTCCACGGCACACGTTTCAACGTGAACGCCTACTTCGATTCGCCGTCGGTACGCGCTACGCTTTACCGCGGAGTCATCACGGCCTATCCTTCCGACAGCGAGGAGCGCGCCGTAACCCTGGTTCCCAACCAGTACTTCGATTATGAAAGGCAGACCGGCGCCATCACCACCGCCCCGACCAACGCCCTGGAGGCCGTGGCTTGGGAGAACGGCGACCTGTGTTTCCGTTCCGTCCCCATCCGTTCCGTCGCCAGGACTATCGAACGGAGGTTCGACGTGACTATCGATCTGACGACGGACCGCTACAATTCAGCCGTCATTACGGCGAACTTCATCCACGGGGAGACACTGGACGACCTTATGGACGCCATTTGTATGATCGTCCCCGGGATGCGTTACACACGTGAAGAAAACAGAATTTATCTGAAATAAACGATATGCGCAGAGCCAAAATGTTTTTGACGGCTGCCGTCCTCGGCCTCCTCTCCTGGAGTCTCTGGGCGCAGGACGTCATCACTTTCCCTTCTGCAAAGATGCCGATCGGCGAGGCTCTTTCCGTGGTTGAGGCCCAGAGCGGGATGTCCCTTGCCTACAACGAGCAGCTGACCAATCCTTCCAAGGTGGTAGCGACTCCGGTAGGCAAGTCGCTGCAGGAAGCTCTGGCCGTGCTTCTGGAAGGCACCGGCACCGAAGCGGTCATAAAAGGGAAAATGATTCTCATCGTAAAGAAGAAGTCCGAGACTCCTTCCACAAAGCCCGCCCCCGTCATTCTGTCGGGGCTGGTGGTGGACAAGGCCGGCCCTCTTGTCGGAGCCGTAGTAATGAACGGCAAGTCCGCTTCCGTGACCGACGTTGACGGTGCCTTCACCATCAGCGCTTCACGCGGAGACGTGCTTCAGGTCAGCCTGCTCGGCTACAAGGACGCCGTCTACACTGTCGGCACCGCGACGGAGGGCATCGAGATCGTTATGGTAGACGACACGGAACTCCTTGCAGAGTCCGTAGTGGTCGGCTACGGCACTATGCAGCGCCGCGACATCACTTCTTCAATCGCCACCTACAAGCCTTCCGACGAAGGAGAAAGGGAGTTCCTCAGCCCCGACGCTATGCTTCAGGGCAGGGTCGCCGGCGTCAACATCGCGGCGGCATCCGGCACGCCGGGCGGCAAGTCCCGCGTCAGCATCCGCGGTATAGGCTCCATCACGGCCGGCAATGAACCCCTTTATGTCGTGGACGGAATCCCGATGTCCAACACCTCCGGTGACACCGGAGCTTATGGCGGCGAGTCCCTCAGCGGCCTTTCCGACATAAATCCGGCAGACATAGAGTCCATACAGGTGCTCAAGGATGCCGCTTCCGCCGCAATATACGGTTCCAGAGGCACCAACGGTGTCATCATCATCACCACGAAAAAGGGTGTGAAGGGCAAGCCGCGGTTCGCTTTCAACGCCAACTACGGAGTCAGCTGGCTCCGCAACCTCGACAAGCTGAAAGTCGCCGACGCCGACCTCTATCTTGAGGTGCAGAACGAGGCCATCGACAACTATAATATGCAGACCGGCAGCGCCATCGCCCGCCTGGAGAATCCATTCCCCGGGAAGCCGCAGTACAACTGGCTCGATGTGGTCTTCCGTCCTGCCCATAGCTTCCAGGCCGACGCGTCCGTGTCCGGCGGCAGCGAGAACACTGATTATTACGTTGCGGCCCACGCCAAGTACAACCAGGGCGTCGGTATGGGCTCCCTTTACCAGAAATACGGAGTCAAGTCCAGCGTCAACAGCCAGGTGACCAAATGGATGAAACTGGGAGCGACCATCAACCTCAGTTACACCAACGCCAACCGCGTCCCTGACGGTTCCATCGGCACGTCGATGCTTACCCACGGCCTTGAGCACCGCCCCTGGGACACCCCGTTCAAGGGAGACGGCAGCTACACGATCATCAACGCCGACCTTCTCCATTACAACCTTGTGCAGGCCATCAACGAGCAGACGGTCTATAACAAGACCTATCGCGTGTATGGCAGCGCCTATGTCCGCTTCGATATATATAAGGGGCTGAATTTCAAGACTTCCTTCGGCGGTGACTTTATGTCGGCCGAGGATCACGTCTACTACAGCAAGGACCATATGTATGGCAATTCCGCCGGCGTCCTCACCGACTCCCGGAGGAATTTCGCCTCGATCGTCGTGGACAACATCCTCAGTTACAACAACACCTTCGGCGGATTCTCGCTTGACGCGATGCTTGGCCATTCTTTCCAGATGGACAAGAACTCCACCGCCAAACAGGTCGGGCAGGGCTTCCCGGACAAGGACCTCGACGTCAACTCGGTGGCCGCGGAAATAACCGATTTCACGACGGGCCTCTCCACCTGGTCGCTCCAGTCGTTTATGGTCAGGACAACATTGGGCTACAAGAACCGCTACCTGCTCACCCTCAGCGCCCGTCTCGACGGCTCGTCGAAATTTGCCTCTGACTTCAAGCACCGCTACGGCTTCTTCCCTTCAGCCTCGCTCGGATGGAACATCTCCGAGGAGCCATTCTGGAAATGGAAGGACATCAATGCCAAGATCCGCGCAAGTTACGGCGCCACCGGCAACCAGGGCGGCATCGGCAGTTATGCCTGGATGACGCTTGTCAACGCGGGCTACAACTACAACGGGGTCAACGGCTATGCCGTGATGCAGCCGGGCAATCCCAACCTTCAGTGGGAGACAGCCCACCAGTACGACGTGGGTGTCGATCTGAGTTTCTTCTCGGGGGCGCTTACCTTCACGGCAGACGCCTTCCTCAAGGACACCGAGAACCTGCTTTACGATATGCCGATCTCGGCGACAAAGGGCTACACTACCCTCACCAGCAACATCGGCTCTATGCGTAACAAGGGTCTCGAATTCGCCATCGGCGGGAACATCGCGAAGGGCGACTTTCACTGGAAGGGCGACTTCAACATCTCATTCGTCAAGAACCGCCTGACCTCCCTTATCGGCGACAACGAGGTCCTGATGACCGACGACTACCACGCCCTCAAGGTCGGGCAGGAAATCGGCAGTTTCTATATGATCAAGATGCTCGGCATCTACCAGAGCGACGAGGACGTTCCTGCCTACCAGTATGAGAACTACGGCGTAAGGGCCGGCGACGTAATCTACGAGGACCTCAACGGCGACGGCGACATTACCGTCGAGGACGACGCCCAGTTCGTCGGCTCGGCCAATCCGCTCTTCACAGGCGGCCTGAGCAACACCTTCACCTGGAAAGGCCTGGACGCGAACATCTTCTTCACCTTCTCCTACGGCGCCAAGCTCTATGAGTACTGGACCGGCGGCCTTCGCCTGGGCAACGGCAACTGGCCGGCCCAGGAGAGCGAGGCACTCGCCCGCTGGACCGGTCCCGGCACTTCCAACACCGTTCCGCGCGCCATCTACGGCTACACCTGGAACTCCACGATGTTCAAGACCACACGCTATCTTCACGATGCGTCGTATCTCCGACTGAAATCGGTGCAGGTCGGCTACACTCTGCCGCAGCGATGGACAAAGAAGATAGGGTTTGAAAAGATCCGCTTCTACGTCCAGGGCGACAACCTGTGGCATTACAGCCCGTTCCGTTTCCTCGATCCTGAGGTCAACACATCGATGAACGCCACTAAAATGGGTCTGGACTGTATGTGGATTCCCCAGCCCGCGACCGTCACATTCGGTATAAACATTAAAATATAAGGGGATATGAAAAAGACAGCTATACTTTTGACCATAGTTCTTGCGGCGGTCTCCTGCGACAAGCTGCTGAACCAGTACCCCCACAACGCCAAGTCCATCGACACGTTGACGGAAGCCGACGTCGAGCAGCTGATGGTCGGGGTTTACAACATAGCGCAGTACAAGCCGACATTCAACGGCTACGCCCTGTTTGACATTATCGGCGGCGACATCATACGTCCGGGAGCGACCTCGACGAACACCCCGGCCCTCGTAGTCCAGGGAGCGATTGCGCCAGGCCAGAGCATTGTCGCCAGCCCGTGGAACGGCTACTATGCCGGTCTTTACCAGATCAACAATTTCATCATCAAGGCGGAAGCCCTTCCGGACTCCGACCGCAAGAGAGAGTATTGCGGTACGGGGTATTTCTTCCGCGGACTCTATTATTACTATCTGGTAACCCGCTGGCGGGATATTCCCATCGTTACCGGACCGGTCGATTACGATGTCCCCCAGACTCCCGAAGCCGAGGCCTGGGAGTTCGTCGCGGGTGAATTCAGGAAAGCGATGGAGATGGCGCCCGACTTCACCGACAAGAACTATGTTTCGAAGGATGCCGCAAAGGCCCTGCTCGCGAGGACATATCTCGCGATGGGCAGGAAGGCCGAGGCCGCGGCCCTTGCGGAAGAACTCATCGGCTGCGGCCGTTTCGCCCTGGCCGATTTCTCGTCCATCTTCCGCGGCAAGGACAACAAGGAGGAGATATTCACTTTCTCCAACCTCGTCAACGAGGGCTCCTTCAACATCGGATCCTATTATTACACAAAGGAGTCCACCGTCGGCGGCAGCTACACTTTCTGCCCTACGCAGGCGGCTATGGATATGTTTGTCCACTACGACAAGAGGACCCCTTATTCGGTGGATATACAGGGCAGCAACAATGTCGTGAACAAATATTGCCAGGGCGATGCCGGGCAGGATCCCATCTATATCACCCGCCTTGCGGAAATGTACCTGATCAGTGCTGAATGCCAGGGGCTTGCCCTCGGCATCGACAGGCTCAACCAGCTGCGCCGTTTCCGCGGCCTGTCGGACGTCCGTCCGGCGAACGAGGCCGCATTCCTCGACGCAGTGCTCAATGAGCGCCGGCTCGAACTTTTCGGCGAGGGTTTCCGCTGGTACGACCTCGTCCGTACGGGAAAATACGAGCAGACGGTGGGTGTCGATACCAAATACACAGTGCTTCCGATTCCTTCGAGAGAACTGACGCTCAACAAGAAACTGGTGCAGCATCCTTTGTGGAAGGCTTCAACCGATAATCCGACAGAATAAGATGAAAAGATACTGGATATATATATTGACGGCGCTGGCAGTCCTTTCGGCCTGCCGGAAACTCCCGCAGGGCCCGGGCGACATCCCCGACACCGGTTATGTCCCGAGGACGGAGCTTGGCGCAATGCTGGCCAAGGCCGCTTCGGTGGCCCACATCTACGCCGACAGCACATTCCTTCTCGCGAGGGGTGTTGACGAGACCGACGTCCATCTTCAGACGATGGACTACAAGGTCGAGCATATTTTCATCCTCCGGATAGATCTCTCGGCTCCGGGAGTCAAAATGAAACTCGTCCTTCCGGGCGACAGGGATGTCTATGTGGTCGGCGCCCGCCAGACGCCTTCCGAGATGATAGAAATCGTGGACAAGCCCGGCCGGAGGGTAATAGCCGCGGTCAACGCCGACTTCTGGGACACTTCCAACGGCAAGACCCGCGGCCCTATCCACCGTGAGGGAGCTGTCCTGAAGGATGATTTCTTCTATTCCAAGACACTCACGGACCAGGCTATCAGTTTCTTCGGATTTGACTTTGACGGAGTCCCGATAATACGCGATTCCGCTTACTACCGCCCCCATCAGAGCGAGTTCCGCGACCTCACCGGCAGCGGAGTGATAGTCCTGAAGGACGGTGTCGTTCCGTCCGATTTCTCGGGATATTCCCGTAACAGGCACCCGAGAAATGTGGTTGGATACACCGCCGACGGCAAAACTCTCTACTTCCTGATAGCCGACGGCCGCCAGCCGACCTGGTCGGACGGCCTGCTCTACTGGGAAATGGGCGAGATGATGAAGAGCCTCGGCTGCTCCTGGTCGTCGAATCTTGACGGCGGCGGCAGTGCACAGCTCGTTGTGCGGCACCCTACAGTTGATATTTACCAGTTGCGCAACCGGGCAGCCGACGGTGCTGAACGCCCGGTAGTCAGCTGCTGGATGGTAACTTCAGATGAGCCTTGACGCGTATGAAAAAGACACTTCAAATACTTGCCGTTCTGGCACTGGCCGTCCTTTCATCCTGCAAGGAAGGAAAGTCCGACTATGTCCCTCACGATCCGAAGGTGCTGTCCATCATCCCGAAGGCAGGATATCCGGGAACGGAAGCCATCATTTCCGGATGGTGGTTCGAGGGCAAAGCCGTGTCGGTGGATATAGGCGGGACTCCGGCGAATGTCGTATCGTCCACGATGGACCGTATAATGGTCGTGATGCCCGAGAAAGAGCTTGGCAGCTACGAGGTGACCGTGACGGTGGACGGAAGGTCCCGCGGAGGAGTTTCCTTCCGCTATGCGGAGCATCCGGAGCAGGAGACCATAGAAATATATTCCTACACCCCTGACCACGGATATGTCGGCGAGGAAGTGACTATCGGAGGACGTATGTTCTCGGCACGGAAGGACCACAACAGCGTGACCATCGGCGGCCTCGACTGCGAAGTCCTTTCCGCCACGACTTCGCGCCTTGTCGTGCGTATCCCCGACCTGGAGCCTGGCAAATATCCGTTTGTCGTCACATCCGACGGAGAGACTGCGACAGGTCCGGACTTCACTTATGACCCCAAGCCGACACTTTCCATCACCTCGGTCACCCCGAATGTCGGAAGCGTCGGAGACATACTCACACTCGAAGGTTTCTGCTTCGGCGAAACTCCTCAGGAGAATGTCGTGAAACTGAACGGCGTACAGGCTGAAGTCCTTGAGGCCTCTTCCCGTACGCTGCGCATTGTCGCTCCGGAGAATCCCAACGGATCGTATCCCGTCGTCATTACCGTGGGTGACAATACGGCTGAAGGCCCTGAATTCCTGTATATCGACAAGCAGTTCACCTACAGGGTCAGGACCATTTCAGGTTCGATAGGAAGGGCGGCGGATGTCAATACAGTCATCGACGGCGACTCGTCGTCGGCGAAATACTGGCAGCCGCGAGGCATTGTTTTCCTCCCGGCCCCTGACGGGCGGATGGTCATATTCGACAACGGCAACAACGCGTTCCGCTTTATGACACTTGCCGGTACCTACAACGTGACCCACAGTGTTTCCGCGAAGGGCTATCTCAATGCGGCCTGGCGCGGATGCGTCCACGGCGACTGGATATATATGGCCAGCAAGGGCAACAACCGGATTGTGAGATATAACTACAAGACGGATGAAAGCGGCATCGTGGCAACCAATTTCACCGGGACTTCTCCGATGGATGTGTGCTTCGACGCTTCCGGCAACGGATACGTCCTTGTGAGGGATGGCTCCAAGGCCATATTCAAGGCAACCGGGGATGATTTCACTACCCTGGAATCTTTCGTCACCTTCGACGACGGCCCGCTTGCGATGGAGTTCGCCCCGGACGGCAACCTTATCGTGACGACCAACGGCTGCCAGGTTATCTCCGTCGCCCCGAACGGGGCCAAGACGGTCATCGCCGGCATCCGTGCGGCCAAGGCCGACGACAACGGCGAGCCCGGACAGCCTCTTACGGCGAAGTTCGGCGCCAACCTCTTCGGAATGACGCTGGATGCTTCCGGCAACATCTATGTAGCCGATGATTCCTTCAAGATCATCAAGTTCATAAGGAAGGGTGACAACGGCTATAACGATGCCACCGTGCTTACTGTCGCCGGCACTTCCGGCACTTCTGCAGTCGTTGACGGAGACGGCACTTCCGCCGCCTTCGGTACTCCTGGAGAAATCCGTATGGCTCCTGACGGTAGGCATATCTATGTTTCGGAATACAGCAATTTTGTAATCAGGGAGATAGAACTGATATGAAAAAATTGATATTCGCAGCCCTGGCGCTGCTGGCCTTGACGGCGTGCCGGGATAAATATGTGGCAAGAATCACGGATCTCCGGCTGGTTTCGGTCGATCCGCGCACCGGTTCTCCAGGAGAACTCGTGACCATCTTCGGCTGGAATTTCTCCCCGGAGCCCTCCGAAAATGAGGTGTGTTTCGGCGGCGAGAGGGCCATTGTGCTGGAAGCGTCTTCCGGCCGCCTTCAGGTCGTCCTCCCGAACCTCCCGGTCGGCAATTACAAAATTTCTGTCAAGTCGCCTCTCGGCTATCAGGAAGGCCTTTCGTTCAGTTTCCTCAAGGCTCCTGACAGGATTTTCCGCGTGTCGACGATAGTAGGCCAGCAGGGGCAGCGCAAATGCGTGGACGGAGTCGGCACCGAGGCTCTGACTTATATGCCGACAGGCATCAATAAAGCTCCGGACGGCACGATCTGGTTCACGGACCGCGGCGGCAACAAGATCCGCCGCATAGCCAAGGATATGACAGTACAGACAGTCGTTGACGCATCTGCTCCCAGCGCCGCCGTGTGGCAGGGATGTTTTGATGCCGAGGGCAACTACTGGTTCAACGACAAGGCTGGCGGCACGCTCAAGCGCTACGAGCCCGCTGCCGGGAGGACTGTCACCGTGGCAACTGGGATGAAGTCCCCGATGAATGTCGTGATGACCTCTGCCGGCGACTTCCTTGTCCCCGCGCGCGACGACAAGGTTATCTGGAAGTTTGACGCCGGCGGCAACAAGACCAAGTTCGCCGACGTGGAATTCGGCCCGTCTTTCATCGCCATAGACCCTAAGGGAAATGTGGTTTCCGCCACTCACAGCGGCTACAGGATTATCTCCATATCCCCGGATGGTAGTACTTGGAAGACCATAGTCGGAGACGGGGTAAAGGGGACGGAGGCTTCCGACGGCTTCGACGGCGATCCGCTGACCGCCACAATTACCTCCTGCCACGGAATCGACTTCGATTCCCACGGGGTGATGTACATTTCCGATGCCTCCTTCCATCGTATCCGCCGCCTTGTTCCGGACGGCGACGGCAATTATGAGACAGGCGTGCTCGAGACTGTTGTCGGCGGCGTCAAGGGATATGCCGACGGCAAGGGCCTCAATGTCAAGTTCAATGAGCCGGACGGCATCCTTGTCTATGACGACGCGACTCTCTATGTGTGTGACGCCCAGAACTGCCTGATCCGCAAAATAGAGATTCAATGAAAAGGTTCATTGCCATATCGTGCCTGATGCTCGCACTTTCCTGCGGAAAGAACGTCCCGTCGGATGGCGGAACGGCACAGGGAGAGGGCGGAGGTTCCACGCCGCCTTCGGAAGATCGTATCGACGTCAGAATCGCGACTTATAATATCCGTTGCCTCCAGAGTACGGACACCGGCTACAAGAGCTGGGAATTCCGTAAGGGCAATGTCGCTAAACTCGTGAAGAACCTCGGTTTTGAGATTGTCGGATTCCAGGAAGTGAGTGAAGGGATGGTGGCAGACCTGAAAAACGGTCTTCCGGAATACGGGTTCCATCTTGTAGGCCGGAATGATGGTGTGTCGAAAGGCGAGAGCGTCGGTGTCGCCTGGAAGTCGGCGCGTTTCACTTCGGTCGCGACCGGCCGGTTCTTCCTTTCCGGAACCCCGGACGAGGTCTCGTCTCCGTATCCGGCCTGGACTTCGACCGACCCCGGGCGCAACCGCGTCGTCGCGTGGGCCGTCCTTGAGGACCGCGCATCCGGCCGCAGGCTGCTGGTCTTCGCCACCCATTTCGAGGTCGGCAAGACCGACGAGGTAACGATACGGCTCCGTTCCGCGGAGCTGGTGGCCTCCCGTGCCGTTTCGCTCAACCCTGACGGCCTGCCTTTCGTCCTGCTTGGCGATCTAAATGCGAAGCCGACGGAAAGCAGCCAGGCCGAGCTCCGCAAGACTCTTACCGACGCTTATTCCGCGGCGGAGGCCGCCGGGGTGCGCGAAGGCTTCAAGGGCTCTTTCAACGGACATAATTACGAGCCGGAAAACTACCTGGACAACCAGGGGCTCCGTATCGACTACATATATTACAAGGGGAATATAGACATTTCCCGCTACAAGGTGGCCGATGACAAGTATGACGGATACTACCCGTCGGACCACTGTCCCGTGTTTGCCGATTTAAAATTATAAAACCATATAGTTATGAAGAAAAACTACTTAAAACCTCTTGCCCGCTGCGCGCGGCTGAGAATCGAGAAAAATTTTTGTGCGTCGAATCTGTCGACACCTTCTGCCGGCGGTATCGAAGGACTGACAGAAGATGAAGAAGGAACCTGGAATTAAAGGAGGACTGGCTATGAAAAAGATTACAATCATTCTGCTTGCCGCCCTTTCTTTAGCGGCGGTTTCCTGCAACAAGGAGAATACCGAAGTTGCGTCTGACAGTCTGGCTCCTGCCGGAAACTCTCTCGTGGCACGTTTCGCTCAGGACGAAGTGAAGACGGCGTTTGTGGACGGGACCTATATGTGGAAGAAGAACGACAATATGGTCGTCCGCAGCGACAATGCCAACGGTTACACCGTTTACAAGTATACTGGCGAAGACACTGCCGGAGAGGCGGAGTTTGTTCCCAACACGGACGATAATATCGTTTATGGACAGAACTCCTTTGCCATCTATCCGGCCAAGGTGAGCGGCAGCGGTGCTTCCGCTTATCCGAAGGAAGAAGAGGGCTCGCTGAAGCCGGTGCTCAAAGACACCTACACCTGGTTCGACGGCAATGTCGAGGCCCCGATGCTGGCCCGCGTCGAGGCCGGTCAGCCGCTTGAGTTCAAGCATCTCGGCGGCGTGCTGAAAGTGACCTACAAGAATGTCCCTCCCAAAGCCGCGAAGATACTCGTGGTCGCCCCTGTTGTCGACCCTGATCTTATAGCGGCAGGCAAGGTCACTTACAAGACCAACGCGACTATGAACAAGACCTACAACTGGACCACCGAGGGCGGCGGATTCGATCCGACGGAAATTCCCTATGTCAAGGCTTATGACCACAGCGGGACGTACAAGATGACAGTAAGCCTTGCCAATGCAACGGCGGCGCAGAAGGCCTCTGACAGCGGCATCACCGCCTATATTCCTCTCCCTGTAGGTCCGGTGGAGGTCGACGGAAAGAACGTCTATCCGAAGCTCGACGTCTGCCTCGCCTTTGCCGACAACACCATTGTCCCTGGCTCTCAGGTGTCCGCCAGCAACGTCCAGATTGATCGCGCCCACATCAAGCCTATGCCGGCGATCACGTTGACCAAGTACAGCGTTGAGGTCGTGGCCGGTACGGACGGATCCAATGCAACGACGAACGGCACGGGGACATCAGCGAAATTCAACCAGGTCCGCGGCCTCTGCTGGCTCGACAACACCAATTTGTTGCTGACGGAATCCAACGGAAGCAAGGTGCTCCGTAAATACAACAAGAGCACTCACGCTGTTTCCAGTGCGGTTACGCTTGGCGGCAGCGCCCCTTGGCAGGGATGTTTGAAAGACGGTGTCTTCTATTTCGCAGACAAGGGCGGCAATAAGGTTCGTAGTTGGAATACGTCCACCAATGCCGTGGCTGATGTCGTTACGACAGGTCTGAATAATCCGATGTGCGTTCGTTTCAACGGAAATGACGCTTATGTGGGGTGCCGTAACGGCTCTGTCATATATAAGTGGACCGGTGGTTTCAGCGGGACGAAATCCACATTCTTCGATTGCTCAACACTTGAACACGGTTCAGACACCAACTGGCCTTTGGCCATTGGCTTTGACTCGGATGGCAATCTTCTCCTGACTATGTCAACCGCAGGCGGCACTTCTCCTTCGGGCTACAAGGTCTATGTCATTTCTCCTGCAGGAGAGGTTCTCACCGCTATCGGTAAAGGAACAAAGTCTACAAATTTTGGCGCCCTTACGGATGGCTCGATATCTTCTGCGACATTCGGGTCAAATATGAATGGTTTGGTCTACGGACCTGACGGGGCGATATATATGCTTGACGACTATTCCGTGCGCAGGATTACCAAGGGCGCATCAGGCTGGTCGGACGCAACCGTTATGACGATTCTGGGCGGCGGAAATAACTTTATTTCCTCCGTCGGTGCGCTGACTCAGATTACGCAGACTCCTCAGGACATTATCTTCGATCCGGAGAACAGTAACGTATTCTACTTCTTCGACTGGCGTTACACCCTCAGGAAGGTGACGATCACGAAGTAGCGGATGCTCTTTGAACGCTTTTGCGCCCGGAGGATTTGGAAATTTCCTCCGGGTGCATTAGTTTTGAGGTATGGTTGCTCAAAGGATCATCCTCGGCGCCGGCCTGGCCGACCTCGCCGCCCTCCTCTCTGACGAGAGGGAGGTCTTCGTCGTGTGCGACAAGGCCGTATGCAAAAACGGGCTTTTTTGCACACCAGATGGCGCTGGCGGCCCGGTCGTAGGCAAAAACGGCCCTTTTTGCACACCAGTCGACGCTGACGGTCCGGTCGTAGGCAAAAACGGGCTTTTTTGCACACGAGTTGACGAGGCGCTGAGGCTGGTGCTGGGGGAGAGGCTCAAGGGCTGGTACGAGCTGGAGGCGTCGGAGGGGGCGAAGGATATCGAGACGGTGATGGAGATCGAGCGGGCGATGATGGAGGCGGGCGTGAGCCGCGGGGGGCTGGTGCTCTCCGTCGGCGGAGGCATCACGACCGACATCGGAGGCTTCGCCGCGAGCATCTACAAGCGTGGCATCCGCTTCGCCAATGTGCCGACGACGCTTCTCGCGATGGTGGACGCCGCCATCGGAGGCAAAACGGGCGTCAATCTCGATGGCTATAAGAATATGGTTGGCGTCATCCGCCAGCCGGAGTTCGTCTATATCGACCCCGCCTTCCTGCAGACGCTCCCGGAGCGGGAGGTCCGCTGCGGCCTTGCGGAGATGCTCAAGACCTTCCTGCTGAGCGATGCCGGCCTCTTCGAGGAGGCGGTGGCCGCCCTGCCGGAGATCCCGGCGCGCCTCATCCTCGAGGCTGGTCGCATCAAGGAGGCGATAGTCGCCGAAGACCCCTTCGAGAGCGGCCGCCGCACCATCCTTAACCTCGGCCACACCTTCGCCCACGCCATCGAGCGTTGCTCCCGCGAGCCCGCAGCCGAAGATGCCGCAGCAGGTCAGGGCCCCGTTGCCCCCGCCACCGAAGATGCCGCAGCAGGTC
>JAFZME010000044.1 GCA_017553405.1 Bacteroidales bacterium | reverse complement strand
GGGCGCTTTTCAGGGCTGCGGACGGATTTCGGGGCGTTTTTCCGGCGGCGGGGGCGCTTTTCGGGGCTACGGACGGATTTTGGGCCGTTTTTACGGCGGGGCGGGCGAGGGCCTGGGTGTGGAGCTCGCGGAGGCGGGCTTGGGCGGCGTGCTGCTCGGACTCGAAGGCGTCGCGGTCGGAGAGGATGCGTTTGGCCATAACGGCGGAAGAGGAGGCGTCGGTGCCGTGGAAGACGTGTCCGTAGAGAGGGGCAAGCTTGACGGCGGTGTGGAGGGCGGAGGTTGTGGCGCCGCCGACAAAAAGCGGCGTGGTCATCCTCCGGGCCGTCATTTCGCGGCAAATCTCCTCCATCCTGACGAGCGAAGGGGTGATGAGCCCGCTGACGGCGATCAGTGCGGCGCCCCTCGAAAAGGCTTCATCAAGGATTGCCGCGGTCTCGACCATTACGCCCAGATCGACCACGTCGAAACCGTTGCAGGAGAGCACTGTGGCCGTGATGTTCTTGCCTATGTCGTGGACGTCGCCCTTGACCGTCGCTATAATGACCACGGGCCTTTTGCCTCCCGTCTCGCCCGCCTTGATATACGGCTCCAGCACCGCTACGGCCTCCTTCATCACCCTCGCCGACTTCACGACCTGCGGAAGGAACATCTTCCCGCTGCCGAAGAGCTCGCCAACCGCCTCCATACCCTTCATCAGCGGCCCTTCGATCACGTCCACGGCGCTGCCGCACCGCCCGAGGCATTCGAGGGCGGCTTCCCGCAGCCCCTCTGTGCTGCCTTTGACGAGCAACCCCGTCAGCAATTCCTCCGGGGAGTCCTGCCCGTCGGCATCCCCGGAGGCAATGGCGAAAGCAGGCCTCCCGGCTGACGTCCCGTTCGCCGCAGAAACCGCCGTCCCTGCAACCGCAGAAGCCGCAGAAGCCTCCGCTTTCGTGTACTTTCCGGCGATGGCGACCAGTCTGTCCGCCGCGTCCTCCCTGCGGTCGAAAATGACGTCCTCGACGGCTTCGAGAAGCTCGGCGGGGATGTCCTCTCGCTTTTTCAGCGTGGAAGGATTGACTATCGCCATATCGAGCCCCGCCGCAATGGCGTGGTGGAGGAATGCCGCGTGCATCGCCTCGCGGACAAACGGGTTGCCGCGGAATGCGAACGACAGGTTGGAAACTCCGCCTGAAGTGCGGACGCCGGGAAGACGGGCCTTTATCCACCGCACGGCCTCGATGAAATCTACGGCATAGCGTGCGTGCTCCCTCATCCCGGTCCCTATGGAAAGTATGTTGCCGTCGAAAATAATATCCTCCGAAGGAATCCCGACGCTGCGAAGAAGCCCGTACGCCCTTTCGCAAATCTCAACTTTCCGGGAATAGTCGACGGCCTGCCCCTCCTCGTCGAACGCCATCACGACCATCGCCGCTCCGAGAGCGTGGATCTCGCGGGCCTTGCGGAGAAATTCTTCCTCGCCGTCTTTCAGGGATATGGAATTGACTATGCATTTGCCTTGTGCGTTTTTCAATCCGGCTAAAACGGCATCCCAGTGGGACGAGTCTATCATCAGGGCGGCTTTTGCTATCGACGGCTCGCTTGAAACGAATCTCACGAAACGCTCCATCTCGGCCGGAGCGTCCAGCATCGCGTCATCGAAATTGATATCTATCACGTTCGCCCCTGCGGAAATCTGTCCTTCGGCAATCGAGAGCGCCTCTGCGAAATTTCCTTCAGCTACAAGACGGCGGAAGCGCCTCGATCCGGCGACGTTGGTCCTCTCGCCGACTGGGGTGAACCTGCCTTCGATGGAAACGGCCTCCAGTCCGCTGACGACCAGCCTTCCCGCTGGTTCGGGCAGAGGCCGCGGCTTTAAGCCTTTCACAGCCTCCGCGACGGCCCTGATATGATCGGGCGTCGTGCCGCAGCAGCCTCCTACTATGTTGAGAAGCCCTTCCGAGGCCATCTGCCGAACAACAGAGGCCATCTGCTGCGGAGTCTCGTCGTAGCCTCCCGTCTCATTTGGCAGGCCGGCGTTCGGAAAGCAAATCACGGGGACATCGGAGAAACCGGCGACCTCCCTCAGCAGCGGAAGCATCTCGCCGGCCCCCATCGAGCAGTTGAGTCCGAACGCGGCAAGGGGATAATGCCTGACGGCGGCATAGAAGGCGTCCACTTTCTGGCCGGTCAGCGTCCGTCCGCTCCTGTCCGGAAGCGACACGGAAACCGCCGCCGGAAAGCCTGGTGCAAGGCGAGCCAGCGCATATAAAGCGGCCTTTGCGTTGAGCGCATCGAAGCACGTCTCTATCAGCAACATATCCACTCCGCCTTCAAGCAGTGCTTCAATCTGCTCGCCGTAGACATCCGCCATCTCGTCGAAGGAGACCTCCCTTCGGGAAGGATCTTCTGCGTCGGTGGCGAGGGAAAGCGATTTCGGGGTGGGACCGACCGAGCCTGCGACAAGGATTTTCCTTGATGCCGCATCGGCGGCCCGGCGCGCAATCCGCGCTCCTTCCAGAGCCAGCCGGGAAGCGAGGCCACCCATCCCGTATTCTTCCAGCGACAGGCGGTTGGCTCCGAAAGTGTTGGTCTCGATGATGTCGGCACCGGCCTCGATGTAGGCCTTGTGGATGGAAGCGACGGCTTCCGGCCTGGTGAGGTTGAGGTGCTCATACACCTCGTCGCCCAGCCCGAGCCGCTGGATCATCGTCCCCGTGGCGCCGTCGAGCACCAATATTCTCTCTCCGGAGAACATCAGAACTCTTTGAGAATGTCTTCGGGAGTGTCTGCGAAGCGGACCAGGTCGATGTCCTCATATGACATCATCCCTTCGGCGGCATAGTGCTGCAGGAGCTTGCGGAAGGGTTCATAGAAGCCGTCGTGGTTGAGGACATAAAGCCGGCCGGAATACTGCCCGAGCTTGATAAGCACCATAGTCTCAATCAGTTCGTCGAGGGTGCCTATCCCTCCGGGCAGGGCTATCGAGGCGACAGTGTCGAGCCGCATATGCTCCTTTCTTTCCGACATAGTGTCGGTCCAGACGGTCTCGGAGAGGTTCTCATAGATATATGGAGCAAGGAAACGGGGCATCACGCCTTTGTGGTAGCCGCCTGCACCGTCCGCCGCATCCGAAACGGCGCCCATCATCCCTCTCCAGGAGCCTCCGGAGACAACGGCGTAGCCTTTCCGGCACAGGCCGTCGACCAGAACTTTCGCTGAATCGTGGTATTTGCGGGGAGAATCGTCGCTCGCGGAGCAGTAGATGGCAATCTTGTCCATAGTCTTTCAAAAAAATGTCAAATACAAAAATAGAAAATTCTTCTTATTTTTGCCCTCCGATGAGACTTTCCTTCGAAATAGTCCCTCCCTTGACGGGAATCCGTATCGATGAGCTGCTGGCCACCGTCGGCGAGCTTATGGAGTTCGCTCCGTCCGCCATCAACGTGACCAGCCACCGCGACGAATACGAATTCGTCCCGAAGCCTGACGGCTCGTTCGAGAGGCGTCTCACAAAAAGCCGCATCTCCCCGGCCGACGTGTGCGAAGCCATTCTCGGCCGCTACGACGTCAATATGGTCCCTCACCTTATCTGCGGAGGCAACACTGCCGCCGACATTGACTCCCTGCTGGAGTCTTTCCGGAAGCTCGGCGTCAGCGAGGTGATGGCCCTCAGGGGCGATTCCGTGGCAGGGGAGAGGCGCTTCTCGCCGACTCCCGGCGGCTATGCCCACGCCGACGAACTCGTCGCTGCCGTCCGCCGCGCCGGCGGTTTCAGGATAGGCGTCGGAGGCTATCCCGAGAAGCATTTCGAAGCGGCCAATCCCGATGCCGACATCCGCAATCTCCGCCGCAAGGTCGACGCGGGAGCGGATTACGTCATCACCCAGATGTTCTTCGACAACTCCGTCTATTACTCTTTTGTGGAAAAATGCCGCGCCGCCGGCATCACGGTGCCGATTATCCCCGGCCTCAAGCCGCTGTCGACCCTGCGCCAGCTGGAGCTTCTTCCGGAGACATTTTCAATCGACATCCCCGAAGATCTCGCGGCCGCGGTGAGGGAAGCTTCCCGCAGCGCGGATCCAAAAGAAGCCGTCTATCGCACAGGCGCGCAGTGGTGCGCCGCCCAGTGCCGCGACCTCGCAGCCCACGGCGTCGAGGCCCTTCACCTCTACACAATGGGCAAGACACGGAATATCGTTGAAATCCTGAGAAGTCTCTAACCGAGGAATCCGAGAAGAATACCTGCAGCGACGGCGGAGCCTATGACTCCGGCGACGTTCGGCGCCATTGCGTTCATCAGCAGGTGATTGGACGGATTGGACTCGCGTCCGACCACTTCGCTCACGCGGGCGCTGTCGGGTACGGCGGACACCCCGGCGTTGCCGATAAGCGGGTTGATTTTCTTCGCCGGATTCTTGATGAACAGGTTGAGAAGCTTCACGAAGAGCACTCCCGATGCCGTTGCAATAATAAATGAAAGGAGTCCTAGCCCGAAAATCAGCAGGGATTTGCCGGAGAGGAACTTGTCGGCCTGGGTGGAGGCACCGACCGTAAGTCCGATGAGCGTGGTCACGATGTCGATAAGCGAGCTGCTGGCCGTGTTGGCAAGGCGCCGGGTTACGCCGCTCTCTTTCAGCAGGTTGCCGAAGAAAAGCATACCGAGAAGCGGAAGGCCCGATGGAACGATGAACGCCGTCGTGAGGAAGCCCACGATGGGGAATATTATCTTCTCCCTGCGTGAGACCTCGCGGGGCTTGGGCATCTCGATAAGGCGCTCCTTCTTTGTCGTGAGAGCCAGCATTATCGGCCTTTGGATCACGGGGACGAGGGCCATATAGGAATAGGCCGAGACCGCTATCGCGCCCATAAGGTCGGGAGCAAGCTTCGAGGAAAGGAATATGGCGGTCGGGCCGTCGGCGCCGCCGATGATGCCGATAGCTCCGGCTTCATTGGGCGCAAACCCGCAGGCAAGAGCCAGCAGATAAGCGCCGAATATGCCCATCTGGGCCGCCGCGCCTATAAGGATCAGCCGCGGCTGCGAAATCAGGGCGGAAAAGTCCGTCATCGCCCCTATTCCAAGGAATATCAGCGGCGGGTACCACCCCTGCTTGACTCCTTGATACAGAACGTTGAGCACCGATCCGTCCTCATAGATGCCGATGTTGAGGCCGGGGAACATCGGGATGTTGCCGATGATCATTCCGAACCCGATCGGGACGAGAAGCAGCGGCTCCCATTCCTTGACGATACCCATCGTAATGAAGAAGATGCCGATGAGTATCATCACGAGGTTCTGCCACGTGCAGTTGGCGAATCCCGTGAACTGCCAGAATTGCTGGAGTGATTCTACGATGTGCGGCATACTATGCGATTATGACGACGTTCTGGCCTTCTTCAAGCTGATCGCCCTTCTGAACGAGTATGGACTTGACCACGCCGTCGGCCGTGGCGGAGATTTCCACCTCCATTTTCATCGACTCGATGACAATCACGGTGTCGCCGCTGCGGACGGCCTGGCCTTCGCTGACTTTCACTTCCACCACGGTGCCCTGCATAGGAGAGGGGACCGGAGACTCCTTACCGGCGGGCGCGGATGCTGCGGGAGCCGGGGCGGCTTCCACAACCACAGGAGCTGAAATCTCCTGCGCAGGCGCTTCCTCGCCGAGCGTCACGTCATATTCCTTTCCGTTGACGCTGACTTTCGCGCTCTTCCCCTCCACCGAGGCAATCTCGACCTCGTATTTCTTTCCTTCTATTGTAAAAGTGTATGTCTTCATTTGACAATTGGTTTTCTGAAGTTCCTGGTCTTGTCGCTCCAGCGCGGAGTGACGGAGGTGATGGTGATCCTGTAGCTCTCTTTGTCGTGGACCTCGTCATTGAGGTAGAGCTCGAGAGCCATAGCGATTGCGGCGATCTCGGCGTCCGGCGATGCCTTGGAGTGGGAAAATTCCTTTTTCAGACGCCTTTTGTATTTGCCGGAGATGGTGTTGCCGGAAATGGTGAATATGATCAGCAGGATGAGCAGTGCACCGAAAACGACGCTGACGCTGGTCACGGTGAGAGTCCATCCGTGGGGATCGATGCGGCCCATACGGTTGCTTCCCGACTCCTCGCTGCCGTCGGTGTTGATGAGCCCGGGAGTGGGGACTGCCGGAGAAGGATCCGTCTTGAAATCGATGCGCCTGGCATCCCTTGCCACCTTCCTGACGGACATATCCGCAGGGATGTCCTCGGGAATCTCTATTGTGTCGATGACGGTCTTGCCGTCGGTGGATACGAGATAGAGAGTCTTGCCGGGAAGTATTTCAAAGGACGGCCAGATCACGGTTACTTGCCTGGCACCCAGCCTGTTGGCTATGACTCCCTTCGGGACCATAAACTTCTGCAGGTCGGACTTGTCGTCCGAGATGAAGCAGCCGGCGTAGTTGACCGTGCCGGTCGAGACGTTGGTGATCTCCATCCAGCTCCGCCGCTGGCCGTTGGCGTCGACAATCCCGGTGGAATTGACCGGGCAGGCTTCCGAAATGATGAGATCCGAAAGGTTCTGCGCGGAGGCGCCCACCGCGAGAAGAAGTGAAACGACTATGCCGGCAAGCTTTCTCATAGCGGGAGATTGTCGTGCTTTTTGGCAGGAAGGTCCTGGCGCTTTGAAGAAAGCTGCGCGAGGGCGCGGGCGATGCGGAACCTTGTGTTGCGCGGCTCTATGACATCGTCGATATAGCCCCTCTCGGCAGCCCTGTAGGGGTTGGAGAAAAGGTCCTCATATTCGGCCTTCTTCTCGGCGGTGATCCTCGCTTTCTCGGCAGGGTCTTCCGCGGCCTTGATTTCCTTTGAATAGAGCACTCCGACGGCTCCGTCGGCCCCCATTACCGCAATCTCGGACGAAGGCCAGGCGTAGTTGACGTCGCCGCGCAGCTGCTTGCAGCTCATCACGATATGGGCGCCGCCATAGGACTTGCGGAGCGTGACCGTCACCTTTGGGACGGTCGCTTCGCCGTAGGCGTAGAGGAGTTTGGCCCCGTTGGTGATGATGGCGCCGTACTCCTGGCGCGTCCCGCAGAGGAAGCCGGGGACATCCACCAGGGTCACAAGCGGGATGTTGAAGGCATCGCAGAAACGCACGAAGCGCGAGGCCTTGCGGGAAGCGTTGATGTCCAGCGCTCCGGCAAGGACCGACGGCTGGTTGGCCACGACGCCCACGCTGCGGCCGCCTATGCGGGCGAAGCCGACTATGATGTTCTTCGCAAAATCCTTGTGGACTTCCAGAAAACGGCCTCCGTCGGCGATGCTGCCGATGACTTTGTACATATCGTAGGCCTTGTTGGGGTTGTCGGGGATGATGGAGTTGAGGCTGTCGTCTACTCTTGAGACAGGGTCGGTGCATTCCACGAGGGGCGCCTCCTCCGCGTTGTTCTGCGGGAGGTAGGAAAGGAGCTCCTTGATGGTGGCTATGCCTTCTTTTTCATCCGCCGCCGCGAAATGGGCGACGCCGCTCTTGGTGCTGTGGACAGAGGCTCCGCCGAGCTCTTCCGAGGTCACGTCCTCTCCGATGACGCTTTTGACGACGCCGGGACCGGTCAGGAACATATAGGAGGTGCCCTTCACCATCAGGGTGAAGTCGGTCAGGGCGGGGGAGTAGACCGCACCGCCTGCGCAGGGACCGAAGATGCCGCTGATCTGGGGAATGACGCCGGAATAGAGGATATTCCTCTCGAATATCTCGCCGTAGCCGGCGAGTGCGTCGATGCCTTCCTGGATACGCGCTCCGCCGGAGTCGTTGAGCCCGATGACTGGAGCGCCGGCCCTGGCCGCCATATCCATAATCTTGCAGATTTTGTCGGACATCGTCTTTGACAGGGATCCGCCGCTGACGGTGAAATCCTGAGCAAACACGTAGACGAGCCTTCCGGCAATCGTGCCGCATCCGGTCACGACTCCGTCGCCGTCGAAGTGCTGCCTGTCCATATCGAAGTCGACGCAGCGGTGCTGTACGAACATATCGTACTCCTCGAAGGAGCCTTCGTCGAGCAGCAGCGCGATGCGCTCCCTGGCGGTGAGTTTGCCTTTGGCGTGCTGGGCTTCGATCCTTTTTTCGCCGCCGCCCTCGCAGGCTTTCTCCCTGCGGGCGACAAGTTTGGCGATGTTCTCCTGTTGTATGCTCATAAAAGAAGTTCTTTCCTGAATTACTAAAATGAGGCTGACTTTTCAGCCGCCTCATTCTGTCTCACCTGATCTTTGTCTTATTCCTCGGGTTTGAGGGTTGTGTAGACCGAGGTCACGTCTTCGTCGTCCTCGAGAAGGCCCGTGAGCTTGTCGAGAGTTGCTCTCTGCTCGGGGGTGACGTCCTTGAGTTCGACGTTGGGGATCTGCTCGAAGCCGCCGGAGACGAGTTCGTAGCCGTTGTCCTCGATGTACTTCTGGATGGCGCCGTAGGCGGTGTACTCGCCGTAGATGTTGATCTCGGAGGTGACGTTTTCGTCCTCGTCTTCGACTTCCTGGCGGAATACTTCCTCAGCGCCGCAGTCGATGAGGTCGAGCTCGAGCTCGTCGAGATCTATCGGCTTCGCAGGGTCTTCCTTGATGCGGAAGATGCACTTGTGGTCGAACATAAACGCCACGGAACCGCTGGTCTGGAGAGAGCCGCCGCACTTGGTGAAGTAGCTGCGGACGTTGGCGACGGTGCGGGTGTTGTTGTCGGTCGCGGCCTCCACGAGGTAGGCGATGCCGAACGGGCCGAAGCCTTCGTAGATGAGCTCCTTGAAGTCGCCGCTCTTGGCCTCGGTGGCCTTCTTGATGGCGCGCTCGATGTTCTCCTTGGGCATCTGCTCGGACTTCGCCTCGGCGATGAGGGCACGGAGGCGGGGGTTGCCCGTCACTTCGGGACCGCCCTGCTTGACGGCGATGGTGATTTCCTTGCCGAGCTTGGTAAAGGTCTTGGCCATATGGCCCCACCTTTTGAGTTTCCTTTCCTTACGGAATTCAAATGCGCGTCCCATAACTTACTCTGCTGTTTCGAGGCGGATGATGTACTTGTCGATGTCGCGGGCTTCGGGGGCCTGGGGATATGAATCCTTGATCTGCTTGTAGTAGCCGAGGGCGGCGGCGTTGTCGCCGAGCTGCTCAGCGGTCACTCCGGCCTTGAGAAGATAGCCTGCGGAGAAGAGGTCGTCGGATGTCTTGGCGGCCTTGAGGAACCACTTAAGGGCTTCTTCGTAGTTCTCGAGTCCGACATAGGCGTCGCCGATCGCGGCCTGGGCGCGGCCGAGCATAATCTTGTCTTTGCTGTCGTATTTTTTGAGATACTCGACGGCGTCTTCGTAGGCCTCGGTCTGGAGGCAGCTGATGCCTGCATAGAGCCAGATGGCCTTGCCGGCCTTGTTGCCATACTTGGAGGCGATCTCTTCAAAACCGGGGTAGTTGTCGTCACCCTTGAGGGCGAGGTCGTAGTTGCCTTCAACGAAATTCCACTCTGCGTGGAACATCTGCTCGGCGGCTTCGGCCTTGCGGGGCTGGACGTAGAACTTGGTCCAGAGAACGACCACGGCGGCTATCGCCAGAAGGGCGATGAGAATGCCGTAAATCCACTTTTTGTTGGCCTCGAGAAATTCTTCAGTCTTGGAAACGGCCTCGGCGACATTCTGCTGAGGGTTTACCTGTTCGTTTGCTTTTTTGTTTGCCATATTATGTTGCGTTTATATTCTTAAGCCTGCAAAAATACAAAAAAAATTTCTTAATTTTGTAAAGTTATGCCCACCCTAAGGAAAATAGTAGTCCAGGACTTCCGCAATATCGCTTTCCAGGAGATAGAATTCTCCCCCAACGTCAACTGCATCAGCGGTTCCAACGGCGAGGGGAAGACCAACCTCCTGGACGCCATCCACTACCTTTCGATGACCAAAAGCGCCTTCCCGGTGCAGGACCGCTACAATGTCCGCTACGGGGCCTCCGGCTTTGTCCTGGCAGGGACTTACTCGATGCCCTCGGGCGTGGAGTCCCGTTTCTCCGTGAAGGTGTCGCAGGGCGAAAAGAAATTTCTGCGCGACGACAAACCCTATGAAAGGATTTCCGACCACATCGGCCTCCTGCCGATAGTGATGATTTCCCCGGGCGACATCTCCCTTGTCAGCGAGTCCGGCGAAGAAAGGCGCCGTTTTACCAACGCCGTCCTTTCCCAGATGGACAGGGAGTACCTCCGTACCCTCCAGCAGTACAACCGCCTCCTCCTCCAGCGCAACCGCCTCCTCCGCGATGGCAGCACCGACGAAGGCCTTTTTGCGGTCCTGGACGAGCGTTTGGATGCTTGTGCGGTTCCTCTGGCGCAGAGCCGGAGGAGTTTTGTCAGGGACCTTTGTCCTATAGTGTCCGAATACTACCGCCTGATCTCCGGCGGAGCCGAGCAGATAGCGATAGAGTACAGGACGGATCTCGACAAGGGCCCCCTGAAGGACATCCTTCGCGAGAGGATGGACAAGGACCTCGCCCTCGGCTACACGGGCGCCGGCCTTCAGCGCGACGAGCTCGTCTTCTCTATGGACTCCCACCCGATTCGCCGCGCCGGCTCCCAGGGGCAGCAGAAGTCTTTCCTCGTCGCCCTCAAGTTCGCCCAGTACGACATTATGAGAAACAGCTACGGCTACGCTCCGATGCTGCTTCTCGACGATGTTTTCGACAAGTTGGACCCCGGCCGCACGGCCAACCTGATAGGTATGGTCGCCGGCAAGGATTTCGGCCAGATATTCATCACCGACTGCAACAAGGTCCGCCTGCGTTCCATAGTTGATTCAATTACCGATGAAAGTGCCTATTTCGACACTTCCGCCGGCGTTTTTACCAAAGCCTGATATGTTTATAAAACGCGACTACGCAGTAAGATTGGAAAGAAAAGAGCCCCAGTCGATAGGTTCGGTCATCCCCGTGTATCTCCGGTCGCTGAACCTGACTTCCGCTATGAACACCCGCCGTATCTTCAAGGCCTGGGAAGAGGCTTCCGGAGTGGGGAAGTGGACGCTCAAGCTGTTTTTCCGCGGCGGCACTCTGTATGTGACGCTCAGCTCGTCCGTGCTGCGCAGCAGGCTTGCCTATGAGACCGACGTTCTTGTGGAGAAGATCAACGAGATTCTCCGTGCGGACCCTTTGTTTACTAAGAGCGACCGGTTCGTCGGTATGGTGGAAAAGATAGTTCTCAAATGAAGATTGTCTGTGACAATGCGATACCCTTCCTGAGAGGGGTTTTCGAGCCATACGCGGATGTGGTCTATATGGAAGGCCCGGCAATAGGGCCGGCCGACGTCGCCGATGCCGACGCCCTCATTATCCGTACGCGCACAAGGTGCAACGCAGCCCTCCTTGAGGGCAGCAGCGTGAAAATCATCGCGACCGCGACAATCGGCACCGACAACATCGACATCCCTTACTGCACCTCCCGCGGCATCAAGGTCACCAACGCCGAAGGCTGCAATTCCGGCGGCGTTATGGACTACGTGTTCTCGGCCCTCTACGGCACCGCGTCCCGCCATTCCGTCAGGTTCGACGGCGACACCTTCGGCATCATCGGCGTGGGTCACGTTGGGCGCAAGGTGGAGTACACCGCCCGCAAGCTCGGTTTCAACGTGCTCCTTTGCGACCCTCCGAGGGCGATCGCCGAGGGAGCTGAAGGCTTCTGCTCTCTGGAGTACCTCCTGGAGCATTCCCGCATCGTCACCCTCCACACCCCGCTCGACGAGTCGACAAGGGGGATGGCGGGGGAGGACTTCTTCTCGGCGATGCAGCCCGGAGCATTTTTTATCAATTCTTCCCGCGGGGAAGTCGTCGATGAAGCCGCGCTGCTCCACCATCTTCCGAAGCTGGGTCCCGTGATTATCGACACCTGGTGCAATGAACCCGACATCAACCCGGTCCTTATGGACGCCGTCGACATAGCGACTCCCCATATTGCCGGCTACTCCTACCAGGGCAAGCAGAACGGCACCGCCGCCGCAGTGCGTTCGGTCGCGGCCGAGTTCGGCATAGACGCTCTCGCCGATTTCTATCCGGAGGCTGAAAGGGAGGACCTCAAGGCCATCACGCTGGACGTGACCGGCCGCACCCAGGGCGAGATTGCCGCGATGTTCCAGTACAATTATCCGATTTTTACGGACGATTTTATGTTCCGTATGACACCGGGCAATTTCGAAAGGATGCGCTCCGAATATAAGTACCGAAGAGAATTCTACATTTAATCACATAACGCTATGCTAACCAATTCCGATTTACGCCAGATAGAGGAGAGAGGCTCCTCGAAGGATGTCGTCGCCAGGCAGCTCGAATCTTTCAGAACCGGTTTTCCCTGGATGAAAATCGTCGGCCCCGCCACTCCCGAAAGAGGGATTCTGGTGCTCTCCGAGGCCGAAGCCAAGGCCGCCTGCAAGTACTCCGACGAAGCCTCCGTCGCGGGGCGCTGTAAATTCGTTCCCGCTTCCGGCGCCGCGTCGAGGATGTTCAAGGACATATTCGCCGGCCTGTCCGTCCTTGAAGCCGGCGGCGACGTCGCCCCTGATTCCCCGGCCGCGCGTCTTTGCTCGTCAATCGAGAAGTTCGCATTCTATTCGGAAGCCCTTTTCGGGACTCCGGCCGACAGCCCCGCCTGGAGGAAGGACGTACTCTCGAAAGTCCTCGGCGAGCCGGGCCTCGGCTACGGCAGCAAGCCCAAGGGCGTCATCCGGTTCCACCGCTATCCTTCGGAGGTCCGCACTGCCTTTGCCGAGCATCTTGTCGAGGCTCAGGAATATATGCGCAACCGGGACGGCTCCTGCAATCTTATGGTCACGATTTCTCCGGAGCACAAGCCTCTCTTCGAGAAGGCCCTCGCCGATGTGAAGGATGCCTATGAAAAGCGCTATGGAGTCCGCTACAACATCGCTTTCACCTTCCAGGACAAGGCCACGGACACCATCGCTGCAGATCCTTCCGGCGAGCCTTTCCGCACTTCGGAAGGCAAGCTCCTTTTCCGCCCTGCCGGCCACGGCGCCCTCATCCACAACCTCAATGCCGTCGAGCAGGAACTGGTCTCCATCAAGAATATCGACAACGTCGCCTGTGAGCGCCTGCTCCCCGTGACTTCTCTCTACAAGAAAGTCCTTATGGGCAAGGCCCTTGAGCTGCGCGACAGGATCTTCGGCTACCTGCGCCGCTTCGACGCCCTGGAGCCCGGCAGCGAAGAGCTCCGCGTGCTCTGCGACGAGGTCGAGGGGTTCCTCGACAAGGTTCTTTGCGTCCGGATTCCTCAGACCGGCAGCCTTGCCGAGCGCGCTGAGATTCTCCGCGCCAAGCTCGACCGCCCGATCCGCGTCTGCGGTATGGTCCGCAACGAGGGTGAGCCCGGCGGCGGCCCCTTCGTCATCGCCGGCCGCGACGGCTCCACTTCGCTTCAGATCCTTGAGAGCGTCCAGATCAGCCCGGAGGCCTCCGACGTGCTTTCCCGTGCCACTCACTTCAATCCCGTCGACCTTGTCTGCTGCCTGCGCGACTACCGCGGCCGTAAGTTCGACCTCCTGAAATACGTCGACGAGCAGGCCGGCTTCATCTCCTCGAAGAGCTTCGAAGGCCGCGAGCTTAAGGCCCTCGAGCTCCCCGGCCTCTGGAACGGCTCTATGAGCGACTGGAACACTCTCTTCGTCGAGGTCCCTTCCGCCACGTTCAACCCCGTCAAGACTGTCCTTGACCTTTTACGTCCCGCTCACCAATGATAGATGCCGTTGTCGCGATGCCGGCCGAAGCCGGTACGATGGAAGTTCTCCGGGCCGAACCCCTGATTGACAAGGTTATCAGCGCCCCCGGTCCCCTTGGTGCCACGGCCACTCTGAAGGCTGTCGCAGGCGAGTTGAGCTCTCCCTATGTCCTTTTATATATAAAATATACGGGATTGTCATTCGTCAGCAACGCCTTGCGCCGTATGCTCTCCGTCGCGGAGGACACCGATGCCGCGATGGTCTATGCGGACCATTTCTTCAAGAAGGAAGGCGTGGTGTCCAACGCTCCTGTCATCGACTGCCAGGAAGGCGCCCTGAGGGACGATTTCGATTTCGGCTCGGTGCTGCTGTATAAGACTTCAGTTTTCAAGGAAGCCGTCGCCGCTATGGACTGCGACTACTCCTTCGCGGCTCTCTACGACCTCCGCCTGCGCGCGCAGCGTCTCGGCTCGCTGGTGAGGATAGGGGAGTTCCTCTATTACGAGGTCGAGACGGATCTCCGCACTTCCGGCGAGAAACTCTTCGATTATGTGGACCCCCGCAACAGAGCCGTCCAGGTGGAGATGGAGAATGCCGTCACGGCCCACCTCAAGGCCGTCGGGGCCTACATCGACCCTTCCGAAGTCTCCGTGATTGACGTCGCGGAGGGCGATTTCCCGGTGGAGGTCTCCGTTGTCATCCCCTGCAAAAACAGAGTCAGGACCATCGGCGACGCCATCCGTTCCGCCCTGTCCCAGAAGGCGGATTTCCCCTTCAACGTCTTCGTCGTCGACGACAATTCCACCGACGGCACAGTCGATGTCATCAAGTCTTTCGACGATCCCCGCCTTATCTATATTGCCCAGGACAAGACCTGGCACGCCATCGGCGGCAACTGGAACGCAGCTCTTTTCGATCCGCGCTGCGGCCGTTTCGCCGTCCAGCTCGACTCCGACGACCTCTACAGCGGTCCCGACACCCTTCAGAAATTCGTCGGGACTTTCCGCCGGGAAGGCTGCGCTATGGTGGTCGGCACATATCAGATGACGGACATCGATATGAATCCTCTTCCTCCGGGAGTCATCGACCATAAGGAGTGGACCGAAGAAAACGGCCGCAACAACGTGCTCCGCGTCAACGGACTCGGCGCGCCCCGCGGTTTCTACACTCCGATCCTCCGTTCCCTCGGCGGTTTCCCCACGACAAAATACGGCGAGGATTACGCTTTGGGCATCCGCATCTGCCGTTCCTGGCGTATCGGCAGGATCTGGGACGTCGTCTACAACTGCCGCCGCTGGTCGGACAATTCCGATGCGGATCTCTCTGTGGATAAGGTCAATAGCAACAATTTCTACAAGGACTGGCTCCGCACTGTCGAGCTCCGCGCCCGCCTCCGCCGAAAAAAATCTTGAAAATTTCGCAAATAATTTTGCAGATAAAAAAAAGATTTCTACCTTTGCAGTCCCGCTTTTGAACGAGCGGGATTTTTGCGGCCAGCCGGAGACCCCGGAGGCCGGTTTTAAAGAGATCTTTGAAAAGACTGAGAGGAAAAGTACAAGCAAGTACCG
>JAFZME010000043.1 GCA_017553405.1 Bacteroidales bacterium | reverse complement strand
ATACGACTGCTCGTCGGAAGGGTCGAAGCCCTGATATTTGGTCTTGTAGTCGTCTTCGAGAAGGATCACGGAGTTTTCTCTCTTGCAGAGCTCGAGGTTCTTCGAGAACAGGTCGTTGCCCTTCTTGGAAGACTGGCCGAGGCAGTGGACGGAGAAACCGTTGGCGGCAGCGCCGGTCCCGGTCGCGTTGATGTGGACGCTGATGAAGAGGTCGGCGTTGTTGTTGTTGGCCACGTCCGCACGGCCGCTGAGAGTCACGTAGGTGTCGTCCTCACGGGTGAGGATGGTCTTGACGTCGGAGCACTCGGCGGTGATTTTGGCGGAAAGGCTCTTGGATATGGCAAGGGTGAGGTCCTTCTCATAGGTCTTGCCGTCGCGGCTCACGCAGCCGGGGTCGTGACCGCCGTGGCCGGGGTCTATGACGACGGTGGAAAGACGGATGCCGCCGTCGGCCCTGACGGGGACCGGCGCAAGCAGCACGAGAATTGCAGCGAAAAGTGTCGCGGACAGCTTCATTTGGGCCGTTTTTTGTTAATACCTGAAATAATTAGTATTTTTGCCGTTTGCAAAAATAATAAAAAAATTCATAGGCACCGACCTTTGAAAGGAAAAGTCCTCAAATACATCCTCGCATTTCTGGTGATTTTATCGCTGGCAGAGCCTTGCGTCTCCGCCCAGCGCGCAGCCAGGCGGGGACGTGGCAGGAGGAACTCTGCGGCACTCGTCGACACCTCTCTCCAGAATCTTCCCGACTCGGTTCGTGCCGTGCGGGATTCGATAGCCAGGGCCGACTCGCTGTTCCGTGCCGACTCCCTCGCGATGCTCAGCAAGAGCTCGCTGGAGCGTCCGGCATTCTCCACGGCCAAGGACTCCATCATCGAGGTATTCTCCGACGGCCAGAGGAAAATCTACTACTACGGCGACGTCTCCGTGACCTACAAGGATATGAAGCTGACCGCCGACTATATGGAGTACGATATGAACACCGGCACCGTCTTCGCCAAAGGCACCTACGACGAGACCAACGACGAATGGAAGGGCCAGCCGGTGATGGAGCAGGGCGGCAAGACCTACAAGATGGAGACGCTTACCTACAACTTCAAGTCCCGCAAGGCTAAAATATATAATATGGTAACCCAGGAGGAAGACGGCATCCTCCAGGGCAAGCACATCAAGATGCTCGAGGACCAGTCCATTAATATAAAGAACGGTATGTACACGGTCTGCGACCTGGAGCATCCGCACTACTATATGAGACTCTCCGCGGCGAAAGTCGTGACGAAGCCCACGCAGAAGACGGTCTTCGGCCCCGCCTGGCCGGTGTTCGAGGACGTTCCGATCCCCATAGGACTCCCCTTCGGCTTCATTCCGGAGAAGCCGACAAGGGCGACCGGTCTTCTGATGCCGACCTTCGGCGAAGAGACGGCGCGAGGATTCTTTATGAGGGATGCCGGCGTGTATTTCGTCATAGGAAAGTATTTCGACATATCCCTGACCGGAAGCCTCTATACCCTCGGATCCTGGAACGTCGACGTCAACTCCCGCTACAAGGTCAACTACAAGTTCAACGGCAATTTCGCCTTCACCTTCTCCAACGACCAGACCGGCGAGCGCGGCTCGACCGACTTCTTCCAGAGCCGCAACTTCTCCATCAGGTGGTCCCATTCGCAGGACGCCAAGGCCCACCCCGGATCGAGTTTCTCCGCATCAGTCAACTTCTCCAGTCCGTCCAACAGCAAGTACAACTCGCGCAACGTGACGGAGTCCCTGCAGAACCAGATACAGTCCTCGGTCTCATATTCCCATAACTGGAACGGCAAGTTCAACCTTTCCATCAACGCCCTCCACAACCAGAACTCCCGCGACTCCTCATACACCTTTACCCTCCCCAACATCACGTTCTCCGTCTCGAGGTTCTATCCCTTCAAGAAGAAAAACCGCGTCGGCAAGGAGAAATTCTATGAGAGATTCTCCTTCGGCTATTCGACCTCCCTGCAGAACAGGCTGAGCTTCAAGGTCCGCGACCTGCAGGACTACGTCTATGACGAGCACGGCAACTACGTGCTCGACGAGTCCACGGGCTACCGCAAGAAAGAGATCGGCGACTCCCTGATGACCAAGGTCTTCGACCGGATGGCGACGGGTATGACCCACAACTTCCAGATAGGCCTGCCCAACTTCACCCTGTTCAAATACCTCAATTTCACGCCAAGCGTGAGTTACGGCCAGAACTGGATGTTCTCGGCCGGCGAGCAGCACCTGGAGGGGCTGACCGATGAAAACGGCGTCCCGGTGATGGTCCGGGACGAAAACGGAATGCCGGTCCAGGCGATGAAAGTCGTCTCGGACCCCGGCACGCCGTTCAACCATTTCGGCATCACCCACACCTATTCGGGCAGCATATCGATGTCCACGCGGCTTTATGGTATGTTCAATTTCGGCAAGCAGCACAAGCTGCAGGCAATCCGCCACGTGCTCACGCCGACCATTTCCGCTAACTTCTCCCCCGAGAAAGGCACCCATTTCAACGGATGGAGGGAGCTCGAGGGCTACTACGACGAAAAGGGCCGCTACCACAAGCCGACACAATATAATATATATTCCATCCCCGGCAACCACAACCTCAGTTCTCCGCCGGGCAAGGGAAAGACGGGCAGCATCAGTTTCTCCTTCGGCAACAACCTGGAAGCCAAGGTCCGCGACCTCCGCGACACGACCGGCAACGGCAACAAGAAGATCAAGCTGATCGACAACCTTTCCCTGTCGGGAAGCTACAACTTCCTCGCGGACTCGCTGAGACTGAGCAACATAGGCCTCACGATGTCGACATCCATCTTCGGCAAGGTCGGCATCAGCGCCAACCTCAATTTCGACCCCTACGCCATCAATGAGCGCGGCCAGAAGATCAACAAGCTCCAGTCGGTGGCCACCCACGGAAAATCGTGGCTGCGCCTTACCAACGCAAGTGCGTCCCTGTCATATTCCATATCCGGAAAGGGTGCGATGAACGGCAACGACGGAAGGAAGAACGGCGAAGGAGGCGGCGGAGGCGGGGGCACCAACGCGGCCGACGCTTATCAGCGGATATATTACCATCCCATCACCGGAGAATACATTCCCGGAGGTTATCTCTATTACACGAACCCCAATTCTCCGTGGTCGGTCAACTTCAATTATTCGTTCAACTACAGCCGGTCCTACCAGTACACCAACAATAAACTGGTGAAAAACGACCGTTTCACACAGACGCTCGGCATTTCCGGCAATGTGAAGATTACGCCCCGGCTGAGCATACAGGCCACCACCGGCTTCGACTTTATGGCGCTGAAACTCACGACGACGCAGATCAGCGCGACCTACGACCTCCACTGTTTCAACATTTCAGTTTCCTGGGTTCCGACGGGGACCTGGCAGTCCTACAGTTTCCGCATTGCTGCCAATGCGGCGGCCCTGGCGGACCTGTTGCGATTCAAAAAGAGCAGCAGTTTTTGGGATAATTAATTTTAATTCGTATATTTGCACACCGGCGGTTCTCGCCGGCACCCCACTTACAGTGTAAAATAACTCAATTTAGACCTAATGCCACACAGTCTGTTTGAACTGAATGCAATGAGCGAGCAGGAGCTGCGCTCTCTTGCAGAACAACTCCATATCAAGAATTTCAAAAAGCTCGACATAGAGCACCTCGGCTACGCAATCCTCGACGAAGAGGCCAGCCGGGCGTCGCAGGCCCCCTCCGATGAGGATAAGCCTCGCGTAAAGAGAGGCCGTCCGAAGAAAGAGGCCGCTCCCAAGGCTGCTGAAAAGCCGGCCGAGGCTCCGGCCCCCGAGGCGGCGCCTGCGCCCAAAAAGCGCGGCCGCAAGGCCAAGGCCGAGCAGGCAGCTGAGGAGAAAGCACCCGAAGCCCCTGTCCAGCAGCCCAAGGCGGAGAAGCACGAGCGCAAGGAGAAAGGCGAGCACAAGCCTCAGCCCCAGCCTCAGCAGGTCGGCCAGAAGCCGCAGCAGCAGGGTCAGGCTCCCCAGCACCAGGAGAAGCCCCAGGAGCGTCCCCAGCAGGGAGAGCGCAAGCCCCAGCCCCAGCAGCCGCCTCTGCAGCACCGTCCCCGCATCGAGTTCGAAGGCACGGTCGAAGCGACCGGCGTCCTCGAGATAATGCCCGACGGCTACGGCTTCCTCCGCAGCTCGGACTACAATTACCTCAATTCCCCTGACGACATCTACGTCTCGGTCAACCAGATTAAGTCCGCCGCCCTCAAAACGGGCGACACCGTGACCTGCGAGATCCGCCCTCCCCGCGAAGGCGACAAGTATTTCCCGCTGCTCAAGATCAAGTCCGTCAACGGACGCACTCCTGATTTTGTCCGCGACAGGGTTCCGTTCGACTTCCTCACTCCCCTCTTCCCGACCGAGAAGTTCGACCTCCTCGGCCACGGCCACGAGAAAGACATCTCCTGCCGCATCGTGGATATGTTTACCCCCATCGGCAAGGGTCAGCGCGGCCTCATAGTCGCCCAGCCCAAGACCGGTAAGACAATGCTCCTCAAGGCCATAGCCAACGCCATTGCCGACAACCATCCTGAAGTCTACGAGATCGTCCTCCTCATCGACGAGCGTCCCGAGGAAGTCACGGATATGAGCCGCAGCGTCAAGGCGGAGGTCGTCGCCTCCACGTTCGACGAGCCCGCCGAAAGGCACGTCAAGGTTGCCAATATGGTCCTCGAGAAGGCCCGCCGCCTCGTCGAGTGCGGCCACGACGTCGTCATCCTCCTCGACTCCATCACCCGCCTTGCGCGCGCCTACAACACCGTCCAGCCTGCCTCCGGCAAGGTCCTCACCGGCGGTGTCGACGCCAACGCCCTCCAGAAGCCCAAGCGCTTCTTCGGCGCGGCGCGCAACATCGAAGGCGGCGGCTCCCTCACCATCCTTGCGACCGCCCTCACCGAGACCGGCTCCAAGATGGACGACGTCATCTTCGAGGAGTTCAAGGGCACCGGCAATATGGAGCTCCAGCTCGACCGCAACCTCTCCAACAAGCGTATCTTCCCGTCCGTCAACCTCGTGCTCTCCAGCACCCGCCGCGACGACCTGCTCTACGACCCCTACACCATCAACCGCATCTGGATTCTCCGCAAGCTTCTTTCGGATATGAACCCCGTAGAGGCGATGACCTGGATGCAGCAGCATATGGACGAGTTCAAGACCAACAGGGATCTCATCGACAATATGTCCAAGTTCAGCCGCTTCGACTGATGCTTAAGATGATTTAGCCCAATTGTCTTATGACAAGCAGATTTGACGATACGATTGCAGCGCCCGCGACCATCCCTGGCACGGGCGCTGTCGCCATCGTCAGGGTCAGCGGTCCCGACGCGTTTACAATTGTTGACAAAGTTGTAACTCTGCGCTCCGGCAAAGTGTCTGAAGCGAAGGGCTATTCGATTCACTTCGGTGCCGTACCTGAGCTGGATGACGTGCTCGTGTTCGTTTTCAGGGCCCCCAATTCCTACACCGGAGAGGACTCTGTCGAGATTTCCTTCCATTCGTCGGAATATATCGCCTCAGCGCTTATGCAGCGGCTATTCTTCGCCGGAGCCAGGGCCGCCGAGCCGGGCGAATTCACCCGCCGTGCCTTCCTTAACGGCAAGCTGGATCTCGCTCAGGCAGAAGCCGTTGCGGACATTATCTCTTCCAATGCTGAAGCTTCGCACCGCGTTGCCTATGCGCAATTAAAAGGCGGATTTTCCAAGGAGCTCTCCGCACTTAGGGAGCAGCTTGTCGAGATGGCTTCCCTGCTGGAGCTCGAGCTTGATTTCAGCGAAGAAGACGTCGAGTTCGCCAGCCGTGGCCGCCTGCATTCGCTTCTGAATGAGACAATTAGCCATATAGAGAAGCTCAGCGCCTCCTTCAAGATAGGCAACGCCATCAAGAAGGGCGTCCCCGTTGCCATAGCTGGCGCTGCCAACACCGGCAAAAGCACGCTTCTCAACGCCCTTCTGGGTGAAGACCGTGCGATTGTCTCCGACATCGCCGGCACCACGCGCGACACGATCGAGGAGACTCTCATCATCGGCGGCATCCTCTTCCGCTTCGTCGACACCGCCGGCATCCGCCGCACCGACGAGACCGTCGAACGCCTCGGCATCGACCGCACTTTCGACGCCATTGACCGCGCCGAAATCGTCCTCGGCGTCCTCGACCGGACTCTCCCGGAGGGCGAAATCCTCGCCTCCGCCGAGCTCCTCTCCGAGGCCGCAAAAAAGGCCGGGGCGAGGCTGATTTTCGTGCTGAATAAGGCAGATTTGGGCGATAACAAAAATGTTATCAACAATAACTTACTTGTTTCACTTGTTGAAAATAAGGAAGATATAATAAGCGTCTCCGCGAAGACCGGTTTTGGCCTCGATTCTCTCCAAAACCGCCTCCAGCAGCTCGTCAAGGCCCGCATCGGCGACGAAAATTCAACCCTCGTCACCAACCTCCGCCACTACGAAGCCTTGACTGAAGCCGCCTCCGCCCTCCGCCGCGCCCGCACCGCCCTCTCCTCCGGCGTCCCCTCCGATCTCGTCGCCGAAGACCTCCGCTCCGCCCTCACCTCCCTCGGCGCCATCACCGGCACCATCACCACCCCCGACATCCTCCAGAACATCTTCAAGAACTTCTGCATCGGAAAGTGAAAATGAAAAAGGATGAAACGCCGTGAAAAGCGGCGAAACATTGATTTCTACAAATCGGTTTTAAAAGGCCCGCGTAGAGGCCAACTCTATTGCAAAAACATATCATTCCGTTTCAATAGGTTTCATCGTGGGGGACAATTTATATTACGGGTGTATCTTCTTCATAAAACTTGTTGGACAGGTGCTGTCCTTATGTATATTCATATCTCGATGACTCTTCCCGGACAGAAATCCTTTCCTTCACAAGGATTGTTCACATATCCCAATTGATTGCACATTATCCTTGTTTTGCCAATTGCCCTGTCTATATTTGTAT
>JAFZME010000042.1 GCA_017553405.1 Bacteroidales bacterium | reverse complement strand
TTTTCCGTTTTTCATACCAATTGTTGTTTTTATTTCCTCCACAAACAAACATTCAAAAACCCTTCGGTGCTCAGTTGTTTCAACCGAGCACCTTCGTCCCCAGCTCGCTGCGCTCACAGTCAGGCCCGTTCATGAGGCCACGGGCGGCCACAGGTTTTTGAACGTCTGTTTGTTCCGGAAACATATAATAATTACTTTATAATCAACTGTTTTCGTCAAAAATATTGTTGGGGGAGATTTCCTCGAGATAACCTTGGTCAGGGGGGAGATCGGGGAGGGAGCGGGCGGCGACGGCGAGGGCGTCGCAGCGTTCGTTCTCCGGGTGGCCGGCGTGGCCTTTGATCCAGTGGAAGCGGACGTTGAGGCGTGATGCGGCTTCGCGGTAGCGGAGCCAGAGGTCGCGGTTTTTTTTCTTTTTGAAGCCGGTGCGGACCCAGGTCTCCAGCCAGCCTTCGGTGACGGCCTTGACGACGTAGGTCGAGTCGGACCAGACGTCGACGGTGGCGCCTTCCCAGCGGATGGCTTCAAGGCCGGTGATGACGGCGAGGAGCTCCATACGGTTGTTGGTCGTGAGGGCGAAGCCGCCGGAGAGCTCTTTCTCCCTGCCTGCGCAGCGGAGAATCGCGCCGTAGCCGCCGGGGCCGGGATTGCCGCTCGCGGCGCCGTCGGTGTAGAGGAATATTGCCGGTCTTGTCTTGTTTTCCATTGTCTGCAAAAATACGTAAAAATTCACAATCTGACAGTTTCTTCGCCCTAAATTTTTCTTTAAGAAAATTTATCACTAATTTTGTATGTTTAACCCGATAATTTAGGTAACCAACAAGATATGAAGAGATATATTGTCCTTGCTGCGCTCGCAGCTGCCTCGTTCGTTCTTTTTTCGTGCAAGTCCACGACCTACAAGCAAATCAATTACCTCCAGGACATTTCGTCCGACACGACGATGACTATGCCCCAGAACAAAGGTATAGTCATCCAGCCCAAGGATCAGTTGTCCATAGTCGTCTCCAGCAGGACCCCCGCGCTTGCGGCCGAGTTCAACCTGCCTGTAGCTTCCTACCAGGCCGGCACCGAGCTCTTCCTTGAAGGAAGCGGCCAGCAGAGGCTTCTCGGCTACGTCGTCGACAATGAAGGCTTCATCAATTTCCCTGTGCTCGGCACGATAGAGGCTGCAGGCAAAACTCGCTGGGAGCTTCAGAATTTCATCCGTGACGAGATTATCAACGGCGGATTCATCAAGGACCCCATCGTGACGGTAGAGTTCCTCAACTTCAAGGTCAGCGTTATGGGTGAAGTCAACTCTCCCGGCACCTTCTCCATCGCCGGCGACAAGATCACCATCTTCGGCGCTCTGGCCCTCGCCCGCGACCTCACCATTTTCGGCCGCCGCGACCGCATCCAGGTCATCCGCGAAAGCGGTGACGTCCGCAAGATCTATATGCTCGATCTTCGCAGCAGCGACATCTTCAACTCCCCGGCCTACTACCTCCAGCAGAACGATATGATCTACGTCGAGCCCAACGGTGTCCGCGCCGGCCAGTCCACCATCAACGAGAACTACTTCAAGAGCGGCGCCTTCTGGGTGTCCTTCGCCTCCGTTGCGTTCACCGCCACCAGCCTCGCCCTCTCAATCTATAACGTGACAGCGGTAAAAAAGGCGCAACAAGATTAGTTCGTTGTCATTTCGAGCTTGTCGAGAAATCTAATTTCGAAAAAAATAAACAATCAATATGGCAGAAAACATTCAGAATCCCCAGAACGCTCCCCGCGAGGACGACCAGACTTTGCAGCTGGCCGACCTCTGGGCCCTTATCTGGGACAACAAATGGTGGTATGTACTCTCCGTCCTGTTTTGCCTTTGCATAGCGGGATTCCACCTCTACAAGACCCCCAAGACCTATTCCCGCAGCGAGAAGGTCATAGTTGACGAGGATTCGCAGGCCACTGCGATGAAGGAACTGACCGCGTTCGCCGGCTACCGCAGAAGCTACTATTCCGGCAACAACGTCGACAACGAGCTCGAAGCCTTCGCTTCGCCGGACCTTATGCAGAAGGTCGTCGCCAGGCTCGGCTATGAGACGCGCTATGTCGAGAAGCAGTTCCTCCGCACCCGTGAGCTCTTCACCCTGACTCCCGTCAAGATGTCCATCCTGGCCGACAACACGTCCTCCGCATTCTCCTTCCTTCTCAACAAGGTGGGCGACGACGAGTTCGTCCTGAGCGAATTCAAGGTCGCCGGCGAGGAGATCGACGGAGTCAAGATCCAGGGCCACCTCGGCGACTCGCTCGTCACCCCCATAGGCTCCATCCGCATCACCCCGACCGCCCATCTTGAAAGCTGGGCGCGTCCCATCGCGGTCTCCTGGGTCAACTCCAGGGCAATGGGCAAGTCCTACGCCGGCAGGCTTTCGACTTCGCTTTCCTCGAAGCAGTCGTCCGTGGTCGTCCTGACTTTCTCGGATGTTTTCCCCGCCAGGGCCGAGGCCGTGCTGAGCACCCTTCTTGACATCTACAACGAAGAGTGGGTCAACAATAAGAACCGTTCCGCCCGCAACACCGCCGACTTCATCAACGACCGTCTGGTCGTCATCGAGAAGGAGCTCGGCGGCGTCGAGTCCAGCCTCAAGGACTACAAGCAGGCCCACCAGCTGACCAACATACAGTCTGTCTCCAACGCCTACCTGCAGCAGTCCAGCGAGTATTCCACCAAGGCCTTCGAGGTCACCAACCAGCTCTCCGTGGCCCGCTACATCAAGGACTACCTCAACAATCCGGTCCATTCCCGCGACCTCATCCCCGCCAACTCCGGCCTACAGAACGCCACGGTTGAGTCGCAGATCAAGGAGTACAACGAGACTTTCCTCAAGAGGGACCGCCTTCTCAACGAGAGCTCCGAGAACAGCCCTCTCGTCATAGACCTCAACGCCACTCTCGACGCCATCAAGGTTGCCGTCAACCGTTCAATCGACAACTACATCTCGACTCTCCAGCTCCAGATGGACAAGATCAACGACGAGGAGCGCACCATTATGAGGCGCATCGCCTCGACCTCCGGCCAGGAGCTTGAGCTCCTCTCCATCGAGCGTCAGCAGAAGGTCAAGGAGCAGCTCTATGTCTTCCTCCTCCAGAAGAGGGAAGAGAACGAGCTCCAGAGCCTCCTCACCGTGAGCAACACGCGTCTTATCCAGACTCCCAGCGGCTCTCCCGCTCCCGTGGCTCCCAACAAGATGATGATACTCCTCATCGCCCTTGTCCTCGGTCTCGGCATTCCGTTCGCCCTGTTCTATGTGATGAAGGTGCTCGACACCTCCGTCAAGGGCCGCAACGACCTTTCGCGCATCAGCGTCCCGTTCCTTGCCGAAATCCCCGAACTCGAGTCCGGCTCCAACTACATCAAGCGTCTCCGCCGCAACCGTTTCGACCAGGCCAACACCAAGATCCTTGTCCGCAGCGGCAGCCGCAATATGGTCAACGAGGCCTTCCGCGTGCTCCGTACCAACCTCGACCTGATGGTCGGCCACGAGGGCTCGCACACCATTATGGTCACGTCCTTCAATCCGGGCGCAGGCAAGACCTTCACGATGCTCAACCTCGCCGCCTCGGTAGCCCTCAAGGGTTCGAAGGTCATCATTCTCGACCTCGACCTCCGCAAGGCCACCCTTTCAAAGGCGGTCGGCAAGAACAACACCGGTATTGCTTCCTACCTCAACGGCAAGACCGATTCCATAGAGGAGCACGTCCAGACCTTGAGTGAGAACCTCTTCCTGCTTTCGGTCGGCTCTCTCCCTCCCAACCCTGCCGAGCTTCTGGTCTCCGACCGCTTCAAGTCAATGCTTGAAAGCCTTAAGGGTCGGTACGACTATATCTTCCTCGACTGCCCGCCCGTCGATCTGGTCGCCGACACGTCAATCATCGCGGCTCAGGCCGACATCACCATCTTCATCATCCGTTCGGGCCTGTTCGACAAGAGGGGACTTCCTGCCGTCGATCAGATGTACAAGGACGGCCGCTACAACAGGATGGCCATCATCCTCAACGGTGTCGAGTCCTACTCCAAGCGCGGCTACGGCTACGGTTATGGCTACGGCTATGGCTACGGTTATGGCTACGGCTATGGCTATGGCTCGACCGGAGAAGAGGAAGAGCAGGGCGGCAAGAAGAAGAAAGGAAAGAAGAAATAGTCCCCGATGCTCTCTCTCTTCGGAAAGAAATATTCGATGCTCTCCGCCGCCCTCCTCGAGGGGGCGACGGATGCGCATTCCCACATTCTTTTCGGAGTGGACGACGGCGTGGGCGAGCTTGAAGAATCCCTTGCGATCCTCGCTTTCTGCGAGGACGCCGGGATGAAGGCCGTCTGGTTTACGCCTCACATTATGGAGGACGTTCCCAACAAGACGGAAGACCTCAAGCTCCGTTTTGAAGAAGTCAAATCTGCCTACAAGGGGAGCCTTGAGCTTCACCTTGCGGCCGAATATATGCTCGATACGCTTTTCGAGGAAAGGCTGGACGCCCGTGACCTCCTTATGCACGGTGAGGGCTTCGTCCTGGTGGAGACCTCCACCTGGGCCCCGCCTATAGACCTTTGGGGCACCCTGGAGAAGATCCTCGCCGCCGGCTACAGACCCATATTGGCCCACCCCGAGCGCTACCGCTATATGGGGAGGCCCGAGTACAGGCGCCTTGCGTCGATGGACGTCCGGCTCCAGCTCAATATCCCTTCGATAGTCGGATCCTACGGCGATGCCGTTCGTGAGAAGGCCCGTTTCCTGCTGCGCGGCGGCTATTATTCTATGGCCGGGTCCGACTGCCACAGGGGCAAAAGCATCAAGGCGCAGTACGCTGCCGAGGTGCTTGAAAAGAAAGATATCAGACTGCTTAAGCCGCTGCTGATGCAGTCTGAAGGCAACCAATAAGTCCGCCGGAAGGGATCCTGGACAGGATTTCCGCCGGTGGTCTTAATCCCTACGCAACCCTTCCGGGGGCGCAGGAATGGGATTATTGTCCATATCTCTTAACCCAACAATTATGAAAGGAATCGTTTTAGCCGGCGGAAGCGGCACAAGACTCTATCCGATCACTCGCGGAGTGAGCAAGCAGCTGCTTCCCATCTACGACAAGCCGATGATCTATTATCCCGTGTCGGTCCTTATGGAAGCAGGGATAAGGGATATCCTTATCATCTCCACTCCTTATGACCTTCCCGGTTTCAGGCGCCTTCTCGGCAGCGGGGAGGATTTCGGCGTGAAATTCTCCTATGCCGAGCAGCCTTCTCCGGACGGTCTGGCCCAGGCGTTTATAATAGGCCGTGAATTCATCGGAGACGACTGCGCCTGCCTCATTCTCGGCGACAACATCTTCCACGGGCCGGATTTCGCCCCGCTCCTTCACGCCGCTGTCGAAAGGGCTGAGAACGAGGGCCTTGCAACGGTGTTCGGCTACAGGGTGAGCGATCCGGAGAGATATGGCGTGGCCGAGTTCGACGCGGAGGGCAACTGCGTTTCCATAGAGGAGAAGCCCGCCGTTCCCAAGTCGAACTTCGCCGTCACGGGGCTCTATTTCTATCCCAATGAGGTTGTGGATGTGGCTGCGACGATAAAGCCGTCCCCGCGC
>JAFZME010000041.1 GCA_017553405.1 Bacteroidales bacterium | reverse complement strand
GAGCGTTTCGAGGCACTGGATGCCCTCTACAGGGATTGGAACGCGAAAATCAACGTCATCTCCCGTAAGGACATAGACAATCTCTATCTCCACCACGTGCTCCATTCCCTCGCCATAGCGAGGTATGTCGACCTTGCCGGTCTGTCGGATTTCGCAGAGGCGAAGGTGCTGGACCTCGGGACCGGCGGCGGCTTCCCCGGCATCCCGCTCGCGATCCTCTACCCGGAGGCTTCGTTTACCCTTTGCGACTCGGTGGGCAAAAAGACAATTGTCGCCTCCGCCGTCGCCGAAGCGCTCGGGCTGGACAACGTGAATGTGGTCAACGCCCGCGCCGAGAGCCTCGGGCAGACTTTCGACTACGTCGTCTCCCGCGCCGTGGCTTCGCTCCCGGATTTCTATCCGTGGGTAAAGGGGCGTTTCACTAAAGGAATATTATATCTTAAAGGCGGCGACGTGGTGGAGGAGATCGCTTCCGTGATGGCCCGCCACAAGCTGGCGAAGGGCTCTGTCCACACCTGGCCGATAGATTCCTGGCTTCAGGATCCCTGGTTCGAGGGGAAACTTTTAATCCACATCGAGGCCTAGCTCAACTGTTTTGGTGGCGAATGGGGTTGCTGCGGCGATGTCGTGGCTGGAGAAGACGACGGGCGTGCCGGCGTCGGCAATGGCGCGCAGCGTTGCAAGTACGCTCTCTCTTGCTTTATAATCGAGAAATGCCGTCGGCTCGTCGAGAAGCAGGAGGTCCGCCCGCCGCGACAGCCCGGTCGCTATGCATCCTTTCTGGAACTGCCCGTCGGAAAGGGTGGAGATGTCGCGTAGGGCAAGAGTCTCAATCCCAAGCATTTGCATCGCCTTGTCCAAATCCTGGGGGTTGTGGCAGGCGGTCGCGATGAACTGCCTTAGGGTAAATCCCTTGACCTTCGGTATGCGCGTCGGGACCATAATGATTCGTTCCGCTCCTGCTATGCTCCCTCCGGAAAGGGGGATCAGCCCTGCGAGAGCTTTCATAAGCGTTGTCTTGCCGCTTCCGTTGAGGCCTTTGAGCAGGATGCAGTCGTGCTCCTCTATGCTTAAGGAAAAGTCGTCAAGCACCTGGCGTCCTTTATATCCGGCGCTGATATGCGAAATCTCAATCATTGCGCAGCAGTATATAAAGGATGAACGGAATACCGATGAATGCCATCGTGCTGCCCGCCGGCAGGGGAGTCGGGAATATCCGCGAAATGATGTCCGCCGTGACGGCTATGATGCCCCCCGTGAGAAGCGAGCAGGGGAGGATGACCTTGTGGACGGAAGCCCCGGTGAGGGCACGGGCTATATGCGGGGCGACTATGCCTACAAAACCGATCGGACCGCAGAAGGCGGTCACGGCGCCGGTCGCGATGCAGGCGGAAGTCAGAGACAGCAGCCTGACCTTGCGGACCGAGGTGCCGGTCAGGGCCGCGTAGTCGTCGCCGAAGAGGATGATGTCGAGGCCTTTCCGGTTGCAGAGCGCAAACGCGAAGCCGACGGCGAGCGCTCCGGCCATAATGCCGAGCCCCGCCACGCCGTTGCCCTCGAATCGCCCCGCTATCCAGCTGTAGAAAACCCGGAGGCTCTCCTCGCCGGCGCTGTACTGCAGCACCGAGGAGGTGGCGCTGAAAACAAATCCTATCATCACGCCGCAAATAAGCAGCACGGGCGCGCTTGCGATCTTTCTCGATATAAGCAGGACTATCGCGCTGACCACCACCGCTCCGACGAATGCGGCCGCGGCGACGGTCATACCATAGAAAAGGGCGGAGGCGGAGGCCAGCAGAATTACCGCGACGGCGGCACCCAGCCCCGCTCCCGCACTGATGCCCATAATGTGGGGATCAGCCAGCGGGTTGCGGAAAATTGCCTGCATCTGCGCTCCGGAAAGCGACAGCGCAGCGCCCGCTAAAAGCGCAGTCAGGAGCCTTGGAAGGCGAAGTTTCAGCAGAATCTGATGGTCGGGAAAGGAGAGCCCTCCGCCGCCTGCAAGAAGGTCAAGCCCTGCAAGAAGTACCAGCAGGGCCGCAGCCAGGGCGAGCTTCCCTCCGGCTTTCATTCCTCAGGAAGGAACATCGGATCCCAGGCGGGGAGTTTCTCCGGAGTGCTATTGAGGAGAGCCAGGACGTCGGCCGGGACGTATTTCTTCTCCACGACAAGGCGGAACATATATTCATTGAACCACTCGTCGGTCATTATCATATTGCCCTTGTAGCCGCTCGAAGCGCCCCAGCTGTTCTCGACCATCCATTTGACGGGCTTGCCGTCCTGGATGTCCACCGCGATGAGCGTCATCGCGTGGGAGGAGCCGCTGGCGTGTGTCTGCACCCTTTCCTTCTTGTCCATCCCGAACGTGACGCCGAGAAGGGAGCCGTAGTCGTAATTGGCGAGGTCGAGCACGCCGCTCTTGCGGTTGAGGAATTTGCCCACGTCGCAGGAGAAATACATTGCGGTGCCGTCCTTTATGGAAGCTATGGCCATCTCCTTGATTTTCTCTACAGGGAGGTTGATATAGAGCCAGTTGTCGCCGTCATAGACGTGGCGGTCGAACTCGATCTCATAGACTTTGTTGTATTCCCTGCAGGGATCGTTCATAAGCATCACGTAGCCGCCCTCGAGGTCGGCGCCAACGAACTCGTCGTAGAAGGATTTCGGGGTGTATTTCTGCCGGCTCACGAATTCGCCCTTGGAACTGTATCTCGTCCACTCGAACTCGGTCGGGGGAGTCCCGAGGCAGAGAGAAAGGATACGGTAGATTTCCTTAAGGTAACCGACCTTCATCGCCTGAAGGTCAGCCTCGAGCTGGGCCGCGGCTTTCTTGCCTTTCGGCGCTTCCGCAGCCTTCTGCCTGAGCCTCAGGCCGTCTTCGCGGAGCTTGTTGGACAGATGAGTCCTGAACTGGGAGGTGTTGTTGGCGCAGTAGGTCTCCGGCATCGCTTCGGCGGGGACAAGGCCGTATTTCGTAATAAGGTTGGACACTCCGGTAAACTGTCCGCCGTCGCCGATAGGGTGGGAGAAGAGCCAGTCGACTGTCCTGTCGTCATCCGGCAGGTCGCGGGTGTCGATTATCCCCTGGAGGAAAAGGTTGGCTTTTTCCAGCTGGTCATAGAAGAATAAATAGTTCTGCGAGAAGGAAAAATCGCCCAGGTCGTACTTGTCTATCATCTTTGCCCTCAGGACATTGAGCCCTGTGAATAGCCAGCAACGGCCGGAGCTCTTCTGGTCGGTGTGGCCCTTTGTCTTCACCTTGTCGGAGAAGTGGGTGTCTATCATCGCATTGTTATTGAGCGAGAGAGTCCCTATCGCCGCTGAGTTGAGTGCGTTGCTTATGGCCTTGTCCGAAGGGGAGGCTTCATAGGCTCCGCTGAGCTCGGAGAGAAGTTCCGCGGATATTCCGCCTCCGGGAGTCTGTGCAATGGCCGCGAACGGGAGCAGCAGCGCGAGGAAGATGACAGCTTTTTTCATATTCTTGAAGTTTTTGATGCGGGTATAAGGGCCGTGATGTAGCCGATGAGGGCCACGGAGCCGGCGGTAATGAGTATATCGGAGAATTTAAGGATGGCCGGATATGACGGGATGAGATAGTTGCCCGGCATCTTGACGAAGCCTGTTTTCATTTGTATGGCCACGACAATAATCCCCACGGCAAGGCCCAGAGCCATTCCGAGCAGGGTTATAAGCCAGCCTTCGAAGATGAATATCCTGTGAATCAGCCCGTCGGAGGCGCCGAGGCTGCGGAGCGTCGCGATGTCGCCCTTCTTCTCGATGACGAGCATCGAGAGGGAGCTGTAGACATTGAACGCTATAATTATCGTTATGAATGCGAGAATCAGGAATATCGCCAG
>JAFZME010000040.1 GCA_017553405.1 Bacteroidales bacterium | reverse complement strand
TCCGTGACGCTGAAGGGCCTCGGCCGTTTCGTCGCGAAGGTGGAGCCGTCGTCGTTCGCCGACAGGGGATTCACCATCAACCCTCCCTACCGCCGCCTCTCTTTCGAGAGCGCGGAGGGCGAGGACAGGCTCCTCGAAGAGCGTTTCGTCGCCCTCGCCGGAGGCGATGCCGCGTCTGCATCCAAGGCCCTTTCCGATTTCCTTTCGGACGTTCGCCGCGAGCTTGAAGACAATAAAGTCTTCGTCCTCCCCGGTCTCGGCCGCCTCCGCGCGACCGCGGGCAACAACTTCTTCCTCGTCGCCGACGAAGATCTCGACATCTATCCCGAAGGCTTCGGCCTCGTCCCCCTTTCGATGAGGACCAAGACCGAGACGCCGGAAGAAGTCGCCGCCGCCGTGGCGTCCCTCAAGGATGTCATCGCTCCTGCGGAGCCTGAGGCGGCTGCGCCTTCAGAGCCGGCGCCGGCCCCCGCGCCATCAGCGCCGGAAGTTCCTGTCCGTAAGCCCCGCCGCAATGGCCGCTGGCTCATCGCGGCATCCATCACCATTGTCGTCCTCTGCGGCCTGTTCTTCGGCGGGCTCTACGCCCTGGGCCGCTATGCGCCTGATTTCATTGACAGCCTTCTCTACAGCGAGGAAGAGCTTCAATATGTGAAAATGCTATGGTAGAGCGCAGGGGCAACAAGTTTTTCCAGGACATCGAAGTGCCCTGCTACGACGTGGACGCCTCGTTCCGCCTCAAGCCGGCGTCCTTTATGGACTTCGCCCAGGAGCTCGGCAACAAGGCCGCCGACGGCATCGGCTTCGGTTTCGACTACCTTCAGTCGAACGGAGTAGCCTGGGTGCTCTCCCGTATGCACTTCCACTTCGACAGAGCGCCCCTGTGGCGGGAAAGACTGAAGCTCAGCTCCTGGAGCAAGGGCCCCGACGGGCTTTTCTTCCTGCGTGACTTCCGCCTCGAGACCCCGGAAGGGGAGTCCCTCGTCCGGTGCACGAGCTCCTGGCTCCTTGTTGACACCGTCGCTCACAGGCTCTATCGCGATCCCATTGGCGACGGCATCCTGCATCTCGGCAACGAGGACCCCGACGACGCCATCGTCGAAAGGGCTCCGAAGTTGCAGATGCCCAAAGGAGTGGAGTCGGAGGATGCAGGTTTCCACGTTTCCTCCTATTCGGACGTGGATTTTCTGGGCCACACCAACAACGCCCGCTATGGCGTCTGGGCAATGGACTGCGTCGACTATGAAGACGCTTCAAGCCTCGAGGTCACGGACGTCTACATCAATTTCAACCACGAAGTCCGTCCCGGCGAGACCGTGCGTCTCCGCAAAGTGCGGCTGGAATCCGCGGACGGAGGGGCCGACTATTTTATAGAAGGCCTTCTCGAAGACAAGAACAGTTTCGTTGCGAGGATAGTCCTCGCTCCTGCCAAGAAGTAATGTTTTCCCTGGAATATCCATATAATCCCGCTCCCGTGCTTCCTCGCCCCACGGCTCTCCAGCCCGGCAAGAAGCGCTTTTCCGGCTCCGAAATGCTTCCCGTCATAGATGAGAACGGGATAGTCACCGCCCAGGCGACGCGTGCCTACTGCCACAGCGGTTCGCGCCTTCTCCACCCTGTGGTCCATCTCCACATCATCGACCGTTTCTCCAGGATATTCCTTCAGAAACGCTCTATGACCAAGGACCTCTGCCCCGGTATGTGGGACACAGCGGTCGGCGGCCACGTCACCTATGGCGAAGGCGTTGAAGAAGCACTCTACAGGGAAACTTCCGAAGAGCTCGGCCTCACCGCGTTCAACCCCATCTATCTCGGCACGGACCTCTACGAGACCGAAAGGGACAGGGAGTTCGTCATCATCTATGCGGCGGTCGGCAACTTCTCCCTCAGCCCTTCCAACGCCGAGGTCAGCGAGGGCCGCTGGTGGACTTTGGAGGAAATCGATTCAAATTTGGGAAAATCGGTATTTACTCCTAACTTTGAAGGGGAGTTTGCGAAGATAAGGAAGACTCTCGAATCCCTCCTCTGATGACTCAGGATATCGATAAATTCATTCTCGACCAGCTTTCCGTGTGGCCCGCGACGGCCCACAACTACCGTGCACTCCGTTCCGTCAAGGTCAAGCGCATCGTCCATAACGGCCTTCCGGTCACTGTCCAGTGCAACCCTCAGCGCCTGATTTCTACTGCGGCGAGGACCGACGAGGCGTCAATCGCCGCCCGCAAGTGCTTCCTTTGCGCTGAGAACCGTCCTCCCGAGCAGCACTCCTTCCGCCTCGAGGGCCGGAAGCGCCGCCGCTACGACGTCCTGGTCAACCGCTATCCCATCTTTCCGAAGCATCTTGTCATAGGCAGCCTGCCCCACGAGCCTCAGTGCATCTGGCACCGCTTCGTGGATATGCTCGAAATGGCGCGTCAGCTTCCTGATTTCACAGTCTTCTACAACGGCCCCTACGCCGGCGCTTCAGCTCCGGATCATCTTCATTTTCAGGCCTGCCAGAGAGGCTATCTGCCTCTTGAAAGGGCCCTGGACAGGCTTCTGGGAGAGATAGCCTCCGGGCAGCATCCGTCGCCCGAGCTGGAATACATCGCTTCCGTCCGTGACGCCGACCTCTATCACTACAAGCATTTCACCCGCGGCATATTCGCCCTCAGGGCTCCCACTTCGAAGTCTCTCGCGAAGATGTTCTACCGGCTTCTCGACTGCGCTCCCGTCGAAGAAGGGGAGAAGGAGCCCCGTTTCAACGCCCTCGCCTGGTTCACCGGGACCGAATACCGGGCCGTCGTGATGTGCCGTCGCTGCCACCGTTCGAGCCACTATTTCATCAAGGGGCCCGAAAAGGTCACGGTCAGCCCAGGCTGCGCCGATATGGCCGGTTTCGTTGTACTCCCTTTCGAGAGCGACTATGAGCGTATGGATTCCGATCTCCTCGGTGAGATTCTTTCCGAAGTGTCCGTCAGCGCCGAGGTCGAGGAGAAAATCATCTGGCGCCTCGTCAGGAAGCAGCCGGAGATCGAGGTCGGCATAATGTCCGCCTCCGAGATTGTCTTCGAAGTCATCTCCGACGGCGCGGGGCCGCAGAAGGTCAGCTACCGCGAGGGCAAAATCGACTACAACGGCACGCTCTACGACGAGCTCGATTTCGAGGCCGTGACCCCGGCGATGCTTTTCGCCGAGCCTTCCTTCATCCTTCACGGCGTCACGATAGGCGTCGATTTCCACTGGCAGCGTCTTCAGGACCAGACTTTTGCAGGACGCATCAAGTTCATCCCCGAAAAGGGCAAGGTCACGGCGATCAATGTCATCGGCGTCGAGGACTACCTCCTCAGCGTCATCTCCTCCGAGATGAAGTCCACGGCCGACCTCGAGTTCCTCAAGGCCCACGCCGTGATATCGCGCTCCTGGGTGATGTCGCAGATCAATGCACGCCGTTCCGGACACCTGTCCTCCGCAGGTCCTGCTTTCGACAATTCTCCCGCCCTCGTGACCTGGCTCGACACTTCTGTCCGCCGGGAGGAGACGCCGTCCGACGGACCTGCCCGCATCGTCAAGTGGTTCGACCACGAAGACCACAAGCGCTTCGACGTCTGCGCCGACGACCATTGCCAGCGCTATCAGGGCCTCACTATGGCCATCGGCGACAACGTGCGCACGGCCATCGACGAGACCTGGGGCGAGGTGCTCACCTTCGACGGCGCCCTGTGCGACACCCGTTTCTCAAAGTGCTGCGGCGGCCTTTCGGAACTTTTCTCCACCTGCTGGGCCGACCGCGACTTCCCTTATCTTACTCCGGTCGCCGACCCCTGGTGCGGACAGGCCGATGCCGCGGTGCTCGACAAGGTCCTCAACGACTACGACCTCGAGACACGCGATTTCTATCGCTGGACCGAGCGCATCCCGGCCGAAAAGGCGGCCTCACTCGTGAAGGACCGCACCGGCGTGGACCTTGGCCGCATCACCTCCATTGAGCCCATTGAAAAGGGCCCTTCCGGCAGGATCAGGCTTCTCCGTATCGTCGGCGAGAAGGGACGCATCGAGATAGGCAAGGAGCTTTTCATCCGCCGCGCCCTTTCCGACAGCCACCTCAAGAGTTCTGCCTTCACGGCGAAAGTTTCGCCTGAAGAAATCGTCCTTGAAGGCTCGGGCTGGGGCCACGGAGTCGGCCTCTGCCAGATCGGCGCCGCCGTGATGGCTTCCAAGGGCTATTCCTACAAGGAGATCCTCTCGTTCTATTATCCCGGCTCAACTCTCGGCAGATGAAAAAGGAAAGGGTAAATCCGTGGATATGGGTACCTACGCTGTATTTTGCGGAGGGCCTTCCGTATTTTATGGTCAACACCATATCCGTCATTATGTTCAAGAAGATGGGGATGGACAACGGAAGTATGGCCTGGTACACATCGCTCCTCTATCTTCCGTGGGTGATCAAGCCTTTCTGGAGCCCCTTCGTGGATCTGGTGAGGACCAAGCGCTGGTGGACCGTCGTGATGCAGATCCTGATGAGCGCCGTGTTCTTTCTCGTGGCGTTTTCCCTTCCCGGGCTTTCCCCGGAGGAGATTGCCGCCGGCAGCGCTCCGTCGCTGTTCTCACTCACGCTCATCCTTTTCTGGATCACGGCATTCGCCTCCGCCACCCACGACATCGCGGCCGACGGATTCTATATGCTCGCCCTTAAGGAGAAGGAGCAGTCCTTCTTCGTCGGCATAAGGAGCACTTTCTACCGCCTTTCCTCCCTATTCGGGCAGGGTGTGCTTGTGGTCATCGCGGGCCTCATCGAGAAAAACACCGGCGACATCCCGCTTTCCTGGCGTCTCACGGTTATCGTCGCCGCCTCGATCCTTACTGTACTGTCGGTCTATCACGTATTCCTGCTTCCCGCCCCTGCCGCCGATGCGCGCAGAGAGGGTACAGGAGTCAAGAATATATTCGTCTCCTTCGGCGAGACATTCAGGACCTTTTTCTCAAAGCCCCTTGTCTGGCTGACCATCCTGTTCCTGCTCCTCTACAGGCTTCCTGAAGCCCTTGTGGTCAAGATGGTCCCGGCCTTCCTCGTGGATCCCGTCGAGAAGGGCGGCCTCGGCCTCTCAACTGTCAGCTACGGCCTTGTCAACAACACTGTCGGCGTCGTCGGCATCGTGCTGGGCGGCATCATAGGCGGCGCCTATATGTCCCGTGTGGGCCTCAAGCGCTCCCTTTGGATAATGGGCCTCAGCCTGGCGCTGCCCTGCGTGGTCTATCTCTATATGAGCCTGACTCAGACGCAGTCCATTCCGCTTATCGCAAGCTGCGTGTTCATAGAGCAGTTCGGCTACGGATTCGGCTTTACCGCGTATATGCTGTATATGATTTTCTTCGCTGAAGGAAATTACAAGACCGCCCATTATTCCCTCTGTACGGCCTTTATGGCAGCCAGTATGATGCTCCCCGGAGCCTTTGCCGGCTACATCGAGACCGCCCTCGGCTACAGCTGGTTTTTTGTGCTCGTGATGATAACCTGCCTTGCGACAGTGCTTGCCGTGGCACTTGTCCGCAGGAAAATACCCGAAGACTTCGGTTGCTCCGCAAAATGATGAAAAAATCTTTTCTTTCGACACTCTTTCTCGTCCTTCTGTCGCTGCCACTCTCGGCGCAGTATCTCTTTGGCTTCGGCGAAGTCAAGACAGGACTGGAAGTCCTGCGCGACAAGCATTTCGCCGGCCTCGAAGGCAAGAGAGTGGGCCTCGTGACCAACCCGAGCGGCGTCGACAGGCAGCTGCGCTCGACCATCGACATCCTCTTCGAGGCTCCTCAGGTCAACCTCGTGGCCCTTTACGGCCCCGAGCACGGCGTCAGGGGCGACGTCTGGGCCGGCGGCAAGGTCGCCGACACGAAGGATCCGAAGACCGGCCTTCCTGTCTATTCCCTTTACGGCTCGACCAGGAAGCCGACGGCGGCGATGCTTTCCGGCATAGACATTATGGTCTATGACATACAGGATGTCGGCACCCGTTCCTATACTTTCATCAGCACTCTCGGCCTCGTGATGCGCGCCTGCGCGGAGCAGGGGATTGAGGTTATGGTCCTTGACAGGCCCAACCCGCTCGGCGGCCTGAAGATTGAGGGCTGCTGCGTGGAGAAGGGCTTCCATTCCTTCGTCAGCGAGTTCAGCATCCCCTATGTCTATGGCCTGACGGTCGGCGAGCTCGCCAACCTGATCAATGAAGAGGGACTCAACTGCGGCCAGCTTGGTAACGAGGATCCTTTGAAATGCAAGCTGACGGTCGTCCCTATGAGGGGATGGCGCCGCTATATGATCTATAAGGAAACGGGCCTTCCCTGGGTCCCGCCGTCCCCCAATATCCCGGATATGCGCTCGGCCATCTGCTATCCCTCTGCCGGCCTTGTCGGAGAATTCAACGACTACCTCAATATCGGCGTTGGCTACACCCTTCCGTTTCAGGTGTTCGCCGCCGAATGGATAGACGCCGACGCCCTCAAGGCGAAGCTTGACGGCTACGCTCCCGCCGGCACTGCTTTCCGTACCATCCACTTCACTCCCTTCTCCGGCAGCAAGTCCGGAAAGCTTCTCCACGGCGTGCAATATTACTATACGGACTACGAATCCGCAACGATTACCCTGACCCAGTTTTATGTTATGCAGGCCATCCACGAGCTGTATCCGGAGCATAATCCCTTCCCCGGCTCGACAAGAAACGCTATGTTCGACAAGGTCTGCGGCACGGATTATGTCAGGAAGAGTTTTGCGGACCGTCTGAAGGTCGCGGATATTTGCGATTTTTGGATGAAAGACGCGGAAAAATTCCGCGCTATGGCTAAAAAGTATTATATTTACAAATGAAAACAAGTCTCGCTATGAAAAGGATAATACTTATGGTGACATCGGCCGCAGCGGCCCTGTCCCTGGTCGCCTTCCAGTTCGACGCTTCCGCCCAGGCGCGTACGACCACTTCGGGTTCCACCTCGACGACCACTTCAGCAAGGAGCACCTCATCAAGCTCCACGGTATCGACTCCTGCTGCAAGCACCAGTGCCAAGTCCACAAGCTCAGCCAGGAGCACTTCCGCCACCGTCTCGTCAAGCTCCAGCCAGACCGTCCGCCGCACCGGCGACGGCACCGGCTCGACGACCGCCACAAGCGTTTCCCGCCAGACGACCAGTGGCACATCCTCTACTGCAAGGCAGACAAGCAGCGCCGCCTCCACGTCCGCTAAGAGTGCCGGCTCCACTTCTGCCCGCCAGACGACCAGCGGCTCGTCTTCCACTGCAGTCCGCCAGACCAGCAGCAACTTGACCTCTTCGAGTGCCGCCCGTCAGACGACCAGTGGTTCGACCTCGGCCCGTCAGACATCCAGCGCCTCCACCGGCACTGCCGCGACAAGCGCGAAGCAGACGACTTCCGGCAAGGCCGCGGAGTCTGTTTCCGCCAAAAGCAGCAGCTCCACCGGCGGCACGACCTCCAGCGGCAGTCACGCCGCAGCGGTTGTTGTAAAGGACGCCAGCAGCGCCCGCACCAACACCAACCTCACCGGCTCCGGCCTCTCCACAAAGGTGGAGACCTCGAAGTCGCAGGCCAGTGGCAGGCCTCTCGAGGGAAGCTACAACACCCAGAATGTCGAGCCCTACCGCGACAGGGGCGGCAACTACCGCTACGACGACCGCGAGTTCCGTATCGACGACCACAATATCCACAGGGTCCCTCCGCGTGAGCGCAGCTTTATGAGCTATGACCGTCCGGGCGGTTTCTACTACGACAGGCCTCACTACTATGGCTACAGGGTCAACTATCTCCCTCCGCGCTACCGCCGCGTCACCTACTGGGGCGTCGACTACTACCTCTACGACGGGATCTACTACAGGCTCCACGGCAGCACCTATTATATCTGCCGTCCTCCGGCAGGCATCCTCGTCACGAGGGCGCTCGACAGGGCTCTTCTCAATTTGGTGACCTTCGCCTACTTCAACAATGTCCAGAGGACCTATTCCACAGTCTTTGACAACTACGCCAGGATAGCGGAGCAGAACCGCATCATCGCCGAGAACAACGCCCTCATAGCCCGCCAGAACGCTTCGTACGCTCTCAACAGTAACCGCGCCCTCTCAGCCTACGAGATAGCCAACAGGCTCGGCCTCGTCCAGAGCTACGCCTACGCCAACTCCGACTACTACTACCAGGACGGCGTGTTCTACCTGTTCTCCTCCACCGGTCAGTACACCGTCATCATCCCTCCGGCAGGCGCCCTGGTGACTTCGCTCCCGGACGACTACGAGGTGATCGTCCTCGACGGCATAGAGTACTACCTGGTCGACAACACGGTCTACCGTACGACCATCTTCGACTGCCAGCCTTATCTGGAAGTCCTTGGACAGATGTACGGCTCACTGGCCAGCAAGTACAGCTACTACAGGTAGATCAGATTGAAAATTCTCTCCAGCGACTCCCTGTCGCCTGAAGAATAAAGCTCGATGTCGGGGTCCTTTCCAGGGGCCCCGTCATTTTTGAGCAGTCCCTCCTGCTCCATCACGTTCTTGAGATGCCTGGCCACTGATGGAGCCGGGTCGATTATGCTGACCCCGGGGCCTGCGATTTTTCTGATGGGGGCGATGAGGAAGGGGTAGTGGGTGCAGCCGAGGACGATGGTGTCGGCGCCTGCCTCGAGAAGGGGCTCGAGGCTTTCCTTGATGGTCTTTTCGGCTTCGGGGCCTTCGAGGATGCCGTTTTCAACGAGCTCTACGAAGCCCCGGCCCACGTGCTCGACTATCTTGATGCCGCTGTCGACGGTGCTTTTGGTGTTGAGGTATTTGGAGCCCTTGAGGGTGCCTGCCGTGGCGAGGACGCCGATCACCCCGGACTTCGTGCCGAGGGCGGCCGGCTTCACTGCCGGCTCCATTCCTATGAATTTAAGCGGGGCGAACTCTTTGCGGAGCGTCGCGATGGCTGCTGCCGTCGCGGTGTTGCAGGCGACTACTATGATGTCGGCGCCTTTTTCGAGGAGGAAGCGCGTGATGAAGCGGGCCCTGTCTTCGATGTATTCCCGGGACTTTTCTCCGTAGGGGCAGTGGGCGTTGTCGGCGAAGAAAAAATATTTCTCGCGGGGGAGTATCCTGATGATCTCCCTTGCCACGGACATACCGCCCGAACCGGAGTCGAAAATACCTATCATATCAGGTCTTCTTCATCAGGGGATACCGCGGAGCCGTTGCCCATCAGGTAGGCCTTCATAAACTCGTTGATGTCGCCGTCGAGGACGGCCTGGGTGTCGGCCGTGGACACTCCGGTGCGGAGGTCCTTGACGAGCGTGTAGGGGTGGAGGACGTAGTTGCGTATCTGCGAGCCCCATTCTATCCTCTTCTTCTGCCCTTCGAGCTCCGCCTGCTTCTCCTGGCGCTTCTTGAGCTCTATGTCGTAAAGGCGGGACTTGAGGATGCGGAGGGCGTTTTGCCTGTTGTCCTGCTGGGAACGTGTCTCTGTGTTCTCGACCATAATCCCGGAAGGAATATGGCGCACGCGGACGCCGGTCTCGACCTTGTTGACGTTCTGGCCGCCGTGGCCGCCGCTGCGGAAGGTGTCCCACTCCAGGTCGGCGGGGTTGATTTCGATGTTGATGCTGTCGTCGACCAGGGGGTAGACGAAAACCGAGGAAATGGTCGTCTGGCGCTTGCCCTGGGCGTTGAACGGGGATATGCGGACAAGGCGGTGGACGCCGTTCTCGGCCTTGAGATAGCCGTAGGCGTAGTCGCCCTCTACTTCGATGATGGCGCTTTTGATGCCGGCTTCTTCGCCCTCGAGAAGGGCTGTGACCGTCATCTTGTAGCCGTTGCGCTCGCCCCAGCGGAGGTACATCCTCATAAGCATCGCGGACCAGTCGTTGGCTTCGGTGCCGCCGGCGCCGGAGTTGATGGTGAGCACCGCGCCGAGGTTGTCGCCTTCGCCTCCCAGCATATTGCGGAGCTCCAGGGCCTCGACTTCATCCACCGCCTGCTTGTAGACGGCATCCATCTCGCGGGTCTCGTCGGTCTCGACAGCGTCATCGCCTTCGGGGGCCGCACCTGCGAACTCGGCGAGGACGTCGAGGTCGTCGACGAGGGTGCGGGCCTTGTCGAATCCGGTGATCCAGGACTTGACGGAGGCCGTCTTTTTCAAGTAGGTCTCGGCTTCCTTGGGGTCGTCCCAGAAGTCGGGAGCGAGGCTGCGCTCTTCACGCGCGGCGACCTCCTTCCTTTTGGCGGCTATGTCGAGGCATTTCTCAAGGTTGGAAACCCTTGAGTGAAGATCCTTTATCTGTTCCTGGGTGGTCATCTTCTATTTTTTGGGGGAGTCGGCGGCAATGTCTTCGGGACCGGGGATAATCTCGACCTTCATCCCTTTGTAGACGTGGGGTATGAGTTTTCTCAGGTCTTCGTTGTGGAGGCGTACGCAGCCCTGGGAGTCGCGCGTGCCTATGCGGTCGTCGCGCTCCGGGCAGGTGCCGTGGATGCCTATGGCCTTGAATCCGGGCGTCTCCAGGTGGATGAAGAAGGGACCGTAGGCCTCGACCTTGCCTTTGCCGTCGTGGTAGTCGTACATAACGCCGCGGGTGTTCTGGACCCAGGTCACCGTGAAGGTGCCTTCGGGAGTCTTGCAGTCGCCCTGGGCTCTTTTCCTGCCGGGATAGAGGCCGGTGGCGATGGGGAAGGTCATTATCTTCTCGCCGGAAGCCGACAGCAGGTGGATCTGGAAGGTCCCCTTGTCAACAAGAATGCTGCCTCCGGCTCCGGCAGGGGAGGAGGAGGCGACAATGGCTGAAGCCAGCAATCCGAAGATCAGGAGGAGGGCCTTTCTCATTTAAGCTCTACTGTGGCTCCTACGTCGGTGAGTCTTTTGGCAAGCTCTTCGGCTTCCTTGACGGGGACGTCCTTCTTGATGACGGAAGGGGTGTTGGACACCAGCTCGTGGGCTTCCTTGAGCCCGATGCCGAGGTACTCGCGGACTATCTTGATGACCTGGATCTTGTTCTCGCCGGGGGAGGCAAGGACGATGGTCCTGACTTCATCCTTGGTCTGGACTGTCGCTGCCGAAGGCTCTTCGGCGAGGTCGGCGGCTGAAGCAGTGGCGGCGAATGCCGTCAGCGATGCTGCTGCGAAAAGGGCGGTGAGTAAGCGTTTCATAGTGATTCGATTTTAAAGGTCAGGTTCGCAAATTTACAAAAAACATTCCATTATTCCTCCTTGTAGACATCTTCGCCGGGGAGGGTGAAGCCGAACTGCTCGCGGGCGAACTTCTCAAGGGAATCCTTGTTGGAACTGAGGTCGCGGATACGGCTCGTGAGGGCGTCGATCTCCTCACGGCAGGACTCCATCTGCCTTTCCTGGCTGCGGATCTCGAAACCGGACTTTACCCACGACGGAATGCTGCCTGCCGGAATCACGAGCAGGACCAGCACGATGAGGACAGTCGCCCCAAGGGCGTACTTCCAGAACGACAGTCCCGTTCCTTTATCTTTATTGCTTTTCAGTGACATCTGTTACTTTTGTTAATCACCTGCGAATTTACTAAATTTGTGAGCTAATAAGAAATTTTTTAACACTTTAGGATATGAAACCTACTCTTCTTGTTCTTGCGGCCGGAATGGGCAGCCGCTATGGCGGACTCAAGCAGATGGACGGCCTCGGCCCCAGCGGCGAGACCATCATCGACTATTCAATCTACGACGCGGTTGCGGCCGGCTTCGGCAAGGTCGTCTACATCGTCCGTGAGTATTTCAAAGCCGATATGGAAGCGGCCGTGAAGGCCAAATACAGTGGCGTCACCTGTCCTGACGGCAGCCCGCTCGAGTTCGTCTTCGTGACTCAGGAGCTCGACAAGATCCCCGCCGGGTTCAAGCTCAACCCCGAAAGGCAGAAGCCGTGGGGGACGGCCCACGCCGTGCTGATGGCCAAGGACGTCATCCACGAGCCCTTCGCCGTGATCAACGGCGACGACTACTACGGCAAGGATTCCTTCGGCATACTGGCCGACTGGTGCCGTGCGCACGAGGGCTCGAAAGGCGAGTATTCCATCGTGGGCTTCGAACTCGACAACACCCTTTCCGAGTCGGGCGGCGTGTCCAGGGGCATTTGCTTCTATGATGAGAGCAAGAGGCTTTCCGGCATTGCCGAGCACCTCAACATTATGAAGGATCCCGACGGGGTGGTCCGCGGCGACAACTCGGTCAACGGCGAGCACGTTGAACTCGACGCCAAGGCGCTCTGCTCAATGAATATGTGGGGCTTCACCCCCGACTATTTCGAGCTCAGCGAGAAGATATTCAAGGGTTTCCTCGAGCAGAACATAGGCGAGCTCAAGAAAGAGTTCTACATCCCCTACGCCATCGACTGCATCATCAAGGCAGGCGAAGGCAGGTGCGACGTGCTTTCCACCCCGTCCCGCTGGTTCGGCGTGACTTATAAGGAGGACCGTCCGGCGGTCGTCGAGAAGTTCGCTTCCCTTGTCAGGGAAGGCGTGTATCCTTCACCTCTGTACAAATGAGACCTCTTCGTTCCGGGAAGCGCAATTTCGACATCTTCGGCGCCCACTCGTGGTACGCTCCGGGGATTGGCGGGACTGTGATGCTCCTCGTAATGCTGCTTGTCGGCGTGCTGATCGGAGCCGGAGTGACGTTGGTGACCGGCAAGTTCTTCTCGAAGGAGCTTTGCCTGATGATAGCCTATCCCATCCAGTTTGTCCCGCCGCTGCTGTATGTGTCCCTGAAGAGCCGCAGCCGCGCCTTCTGGGATGAGGGCGTTGCTCTCAGCAGCAATCATTTCGGCAAGTGGAACGGGGCCCTGATGGCCCTTCTTGTGGTGCTGCTGACGCTTTCGGTCGCCTACGTGACCGACATCCTCAACTACGGACTGTCAATATTCACTCGTAAATTCGCCTGGCTTTCCGCGTGGTACGACGAGATAACCGCGCTGATGAAGTCGCTCGCCGGAGGTACGCTCTGGATTTCGGCCGTCAGTGTCGTCATTATGGCTCCGCTTTTCGAGGAGTGGATGTTCAGGGGGATGATCCTGAGGGGTCTGCTCCGCAAGATGCACCCCGTGTGGGCAATCGTGATATCAGCATTCCTGTTTTCCCTTATCCACCTCAATCCCTGGCAGGGGATTCCGGCCTTCATCCTCGGCTGCGTCTTCGGCTATGTCTATTGGAAAACCGGCAACCTGTGGCTCACCATCCTTATGCACGCGACCAACAATGCAATAGCGGTCGTCGTCTCGAGCATAGATTCCATCAAGGATTACGAGTTCTTCATCTCATTCATTCCTTCCACGGGCTACTGGATCCTCTTCGCATTTGCCTCCGGCATCATCATACTTGCATTGACCGCGATAAAGAGCATCCCTATGGAAGGCCGTTCCAACTGCGACAAGGTCGAGCCTCTTTCGGTAGAATAATTTTTCTTATCTTTGCGGCCGCAAAACCTGAACCTCTATGTACACAATCAGGGAAATATCATCGAAAAGGGATATCCGGAAGTTCATCAAATTCCCGGACAGGCTCTACCGTGACTGCCCGCAGTATGTCCCCGCGCTTCACGGCGACCAGATGAAGAGCCTCACCTCCTGCGCGACACTTGCCTACTGCAAGAGGAAACTGTGGATGGTCTATGATGAAAAAGGTGAAATTGTCGGGCGCATATCCGGGATGATCAACCCGCGCTACAACGAGTTCTACTCGAAAAAGCGCGCCCGTTTCGGCTGGTTCGACACCATCAATGACATAGAGGTTGCACGGCTCCTTCTCTCCACGGCTGAAGCCTGGGCGAGGGAAGAGGGGATGACCGAGATCCACGGTCCCCTCTACTACAACACGATGGGCAAGCAGGGTATGCTTGTCGAGGGATTTGAGAACCTCCCGGTCTTCAACACTCTCTACAATTTCAGCTACTACAAGGATTTCGTAGAGGAGCTTGGCTATGAGAAGGAATTCGACTGGATAGAGCAGAAAGTGGATCCGACTCAAGGCGCGCCGGAGAAACTCCGCAGGGTTTCGGCCGCCCTTATGGAGCGCTACGGCCTCCATATCGGCAGCGTGGAGCGGCTGAAAAAGGACAAGGCAAAGGTTCGCGAGTTCTTCAAGGCCTACAACGAGAGTTTCTCGGGGGCCGTCCAGAACTTCGTCCCGTTCACTGAAGAGGAGATGGATGAAGAGGCCAAGGCCTTCTTCCCCTTCCTCAACGACCGCTACTGCGCCGTCATCCTCGATGCGGATGAGAATCTTGTCTGCTTCGGCATCACCATTCCGGACATCTCCAAGGCCCTGCAGAAGGCGAAAGGTCACCTTTTCCCCTTCGGCTGGTTCTACCTTCTGCGCGCACTCCGTAACGCCGAGGTCATAGATATGATTCTCAACGGAGCGGTTCCGGCCTGGCAGCACACAGGCATATCCTCCATCCTCCACACCATTATAGGCGACAACTTCGTCGCCGGCGGCACCAAGGTGGCCCTCACCAATCCCCAGATCGAGACCAACGGCGCAATCAACGTCTGGAACCGCTATGCCACCGAGCTCCATATGCGCCGTCGTTGCTACTTGAAACAACTCTGATTATGGCAGACAACAACCTTCTCGAAAAAGTACTCTCGCTTCAGGACAAATACAGGCAGCTGGAAGCCCAGCTGGCAGACCCGGCCGTGGTCGGCGATATGAAGAAATTCGTCCAGCTCAACAAGGACTACAAGCAGCTTGAGCCCATCATCAAGGCCGGACTCGGCTACAAGAAGATGCTGGACGAGCTTGCCGAGGCCAAGGACATCCTTATGAACGAGAAGGATGAAGACCTGCGCGATATGGCCCGCGAGCAGATTCAGGAGATTGAGCCGCAGCTCCCCGACGTGGAGCAGAACATCAAGCTCCTGCTCATCCCGGCCGACCCCGACGACGGCAAGAACGCTATGGTCGAGATCCGTGGCGGCACCGGCGGCGACGAGGCTGCCATTTTCGCCGGCGACCTTTTCCGTATGTATTCAAAGTTTGCCGAGAGGAAGGGATGGAAGCTTGAAGTCTCCGACCAGACTTTAGGTACTTCCGGCGGTTTCAAGCAGATAGTTTTCAAGCTCTCGAGCACGACCGACGGTGTCTATGGCATAATGAAATACGAGTCGGGCGTCCACCGCGTCCAGCGCGTGCCCCAGACCGAGACGCAGGGCCGCATCCAGACATCTGCCGCTTCCGTGGCAGTCTTCCCCGAGGCCGGTGAGTTCGACATCGAGCTCAACCCTGCCGACATCCGTAAGGACCTCTTCTGCGCCTCCGGTCCCGGCGGTCAGGGCGTCAACACGACCTATTCGGCCGTCCGTCTCACGCATATTCCGAGCGGCATTGTGGTCCAGTGCCAGGAAGAGCGTTCCCAGATCAAGAACACCGAGCGCGCTATGGAAGAGCTCCGTTCCAGAGTCTACAATATGGAGCACCAGAAGTACCTCGACTCGATTGCCGCCAAGCGTAAGACTATGGTCTCCACCGGCGACCGTTCCGCCAAGATCCGCACCTACAACTACCCCCAGGGCCGCGTCACCGACCACCGCATCGGCTGGAGTATGTACAACCTCCCCGTCTTTATGGACGGAGACATCCAGGAGTGCATCGACCAGCTCCAGATCGCCGAGAACGCCGAGCGCCTCAAGGAAGCCGGAGAATAGTTTTTAGGGCATTCCAAATGATATTAAGAGAAACGTCTCCTAATGCAAGTAATGAAAACAGAATTAATAAGTTGACTATGGCAACAAAGGGATTCTATTTGGTTCTTGAGTAATTACAATTCTAATATTGTTATCAATAAAACACTCGTTTACATATACATAATATCCTCTATAAAAGAGAATCTCGGCAAGTTGGTAATCTATTTTACGATATTCTTTCCTAATTATCCAGCATTGATTCTTTTCTTCAAAATATTTTTTCAAGAAGGTTTCGAAGTCGCGGTTTGCTAGTTTTATCAATTGAGGATTTCGCTTAACTACTTTCCCGTTACGGGAACTGTATGTGCCAAGCGTTCCAGGTATATTAACTCCATTAAATAGGTCTTTCAAAAAGTCCCTATAGGATTCATATTCTTGATTATATCCCAAATCAATGTAGACAAGGTTGAAAAGTTTCTGATTGTCTGCAAAGAAAAACTTGTTTCTCTTAAGCGGTATTGAAATATATCCATCATCGATGTGGAACTTTATACCATCGTCCAGAAACTCGGTGTATCTTTTGGCAAGTTCGTCCGAGTTGATATAATGATTCTCTTTCTCTGATGCCGTAGAACAGGCACTTCCGCTTAATAGCAATAGAATTATGGTTGTTTCAACAATTATACGCATAGCGAACTATCTTTTTTTTGTATGTTTAATAAACCACGGATTTTCCAGCATTCCAGCCGGAATAACATTGCCATTGTAATGTGTCCTTAGTGGAATGTGTTTCCTCCATGTGATAAAGATAGCCGGGCTGGTACGATGTACTAATGCCCAGGAAACGTGCATTCTCTTCTTTTGTTAATTCGTCTTTTTTTCCGTTTACTATCCTGTTGATGCATCCTCCTGCATGAAGGCTCCAACCTTGGCCTACCCATCCCGGATGCTGGTCTGGTTTGTTGCCTGAGGCGTGGTAACTAAGATATATCGGAAGGGTATAATTTCTTGCCCTCAGCTCTGTCAGAGGGATTGTTATCGACGGCAATCCGCTGAAATAATCTACCGGCATCTTTCCGTACTTCCCCAACTCGGCGGCATTTGGCGAAAAAACCTGCGGGAAATCAGGCGCCTGGGCAAGGGTGAGGAGGCCTATAAGAATAAAATTAATGACGAGTGCAATCTTTCTCATTGTAAGCTAAGCATTTGATTGCACGTAAGATACTAAGAAAAACCGAAAAGAGAAAAAAGAAATGCCTCCTATATTTTAGACTTCCAGTTTTCGGAGGATTTTCAGTTTGAGTTTTTCCTGCTTGCCGCTGTAGGGGTGCTCCCTGAGCGGCAAGTTGAATATTGTGCGGCCCTTGAGGACGGTCTGGGGGTGGGTGAATTCACGGAAGCCCCATTCGCCGTGGTAGGCGCCCATACCGGAGTGACCGGTGCCGTTGAAGGGGACGCCTTTGACCATCATATGGAGGCAGACCTCGTTGATGCATCCGCCGCCGTACTGCTGAGTCTGCATAACTTTATTGGCCCACTTCATATTCTTGGTGAACAGGTACATCGCCAGGGGATGCTCGCGCTCGGCTATGACGTCCATAAGGGCGTCGACTTCCTCATCTTTGAACTTGACGACAGGCAGGAGCGGGCAGAAGAGCTCGTGCTGGACGATGTGCTCGTTGATGTCGACGGGGAAAATGATGGTGGGGGAGTAGCGTTGTGATGTCTTGTCGCCGGTGCCGCCGAAGACGATGCGGTTGCGGTACTCGTCGGCGAGCTCTGCGCACTTGTCGTAGGCACGGCCGGTGATGAGTTTCGGGTACTCCGGATTCTCCTCCGCGCGCTCGCCGATCTGGGCGATGAAGGCCTTCTTGAGTTCTTCGAGGAAGGGCCCGGCCACTTCTTCGGCGACGGCTATCTGGTTGACGTTGATGCAGATCTGGCCGGCGTTGCAGAGCTTGAAGAAGGCGATCTTGCGGGCGGCGTCTCTGAGGCAGGCGTCTTTGCGGACGACGGCCCAGTTGCCGGTCTCGCCGCCGAGCTCGAGGGCGACGGGGGTGAGATTCTTCGCTGCTTCGGCCATCACGTGCTTGCCGACAGCGGGGGAGCCGGTGTAGAATATCTTGTCGAAACGCTGTGCAAGGCACATATCGGCAATGTCGTGGCCTCCGTCGATGAGCGTGACGTATTCCGGAGGGAAGACTTCGGCGCAGAACTTCTTGAGCGCCGCGGTGCAGGCCGCCGACTTGGAGCTGGACTTGATGACTACGGTGTTGCCTCCGCACATCGCCGCGGCAACAACGCCGAGAGTGAGCAGTATGGGGAAATTGAACGGACTGATGACGAGGGACACGCCGTAGGGCATCTTGTAGACCTTGGTGACGGTGCTGGGGAAGCACATCAGGCCGCTGCAATGACGCTCTGGGCGCGCCCAGCGGCGCAGGCCGTGGATCATCTCGTTGACTTCGGTGATGATGGGGCCGATGTCGCAGAGGTAGGCTTCGACGCGGCTCCTGCCGAGGTCGGCGGCGAGGGCGTCTTCGAACTCCGTCTCGTGGGCTATGACGGCCGCCTTGAGCTTTTTGAGCTGCTTAATCCTCCATTTGACGGGGAGAGTGGTCCCGGTGCGGAAGAATTTGCGCTGGGCTTCGACGATCTCGTGGATTTTTTCCTCGGTGAATTCGCCTTCGACTTCGGGCGTGACGGTCTCAAGGACCTGTTTGATTTCCTTGTTGCTCATTGTTATGGGTGAAGAATAATTTATCGAATCTGCCGCTATCATCGGGATAAGCGCCTCGTGGTCGCAGGCCCTGACGGGGGAGGTGATCTTGTCCATCCCGCATTGCTCCATAAGTTTGCGTGTGGCCAGAAGGAAACTTTCCGCGGCTTCCTTGTCCGGCGTGTCTTCATCGGCGAGGGCGCAGTAGCGTGCGATGTCGGCGTATTTTGCAAGGCAAACTTCCTTTTCATACTCCAGAACAGGAAGAAGCATAAGCGAGATGGCGACGCCGTGGGGGATGTGGTATTTGCCGCCTATGCTGTGGGCAAAGGCGTGGACGTAGCCGGCGAGCTGGGTGTTGATGGCATTGCCGCCGCACATCGCCGCCCGGCACATACCCAGGCGAGCCTCGACATTCTCCGGCTCGCGCATAACGGTCGGAAGGTGCTGCAGGATGAGGCGTACGCCTTCCAGTGAGGTGTTGGTGTCCTTCTCTGACACCTTCACGTCGCCTACCGCGCCTTCAATGCAGTGGCTGAGGGCATCAATGCCGCAGGCTGCAGTCACCTGGGCTGGGGCGTGGATCGTGAGTTCGCTGTCGAGGACGACGTGTATGACGTTGAGCCCTATGAGAACTGTCGCGCACTTGACGCCGCCGTTGCTCACAACTGCGCCGACGGTGATTTCGGCACCGGTGCCGGCGGTGGAGGGGACGGCTATTATCGGCAGAGTCTTGCCAGGAACGGGAAGGAACTTCTTCAGCAGGGGCTTTACCGGAAGACGTGACATCTTCACGCCGGCGGCGATCATCTTGCAGGAGTCCATCACGGAGCCGCCGCCGAGGGCTATGATGCACTCGGCCTTGCACTCGAGGGCTTTTTTCTTGCCGGCCTCTATGATAGGAATGTTGGGCTCGGAATTGATGTCGTTGAAAACGGTGCATCCGACTCCGGCCTTTTCCAGCGACTCGACTATGGCTGTTTCGTAGCCGAGGCGGCTGAGCGTCTGATCTGTGACAAGAAGGACCTGCTTGAAGCCTCGACTGAGGCAAATCTCGCCTATCTTGCCTCTTGAACGGTGGCCTTCCGTCACTTCCGGCCGGGGAAGGGGGACTGCGTGGATTACTTTACCGGGGAGTTTGTGGATGCTTTTTCTGAAAAGGTAGGTGTCCATCTTACTGTGCTATAAACAGGTAAGTTATCGTGCCCATCTGCCGGGCGGGGGCGGACTGCGAGGCGGAGAACTTCGACAGGCGGGCGGCGCGGACGGCGAACGACTGCAGGCAGCCGTCGGAGGAGGATATGCCTCCGTCGACCTTGGCGTTGATCACGTTGCCGGCGTTGTCGACTGTGATGACGACCGTCACCTGTCCGGCGCCCATACACCTGTAGGCCGGGATGGGGAGCTTGCTGGCCTTGCGGCCGTCAAGGGACCAGGAGAGGACGGACGGACCGGAGTAGGTCTTTGTCGAGGTCTGGGTGTTCTTGTCGGGCTTGTCCGGGGTGATGTCGACGAAATCGTCGTCGTGGGCCTGGTTCTGCCCGTCACGGAGCTCCTTTGCAAGACGCTCGGCGTCTCTGTAGAGCTCTTCGGCGTTGGTCCCGCGGTCGTCCTTGAGGGAGGAACGGTCCACGGCGACATTCCTTATGGGAACGCTGCCGGCCGCCTGAAGCAGCCTGTCGAGCTGCTCGGCGACGTCTTCGCGAAGCTGCTCCTGGCGCTCGATCTTTTCTTTTTCCTCCTGTTTCGTGAAATCGAGGACGAAAGTGTTCTCCCTCTGGATTGAATAGCCTATCTGGGAAGCCAGCAGAATGATAATCACCGCGAGGTGTATGATCGCGGTGATATACAAGCCTGCCTTGTCTTCCTGGGAGAGGCGTTTCATTGGGTGTTACTTATTTCGTTTTTCCAGCTCTTTTTCGATGCGGGTGGTGATCATATCGATGGCGACGGTGTTGTGGCCGCCTTGGGGGACGATGACGTCGGCGTAGCGCTTGGAGGGCTCGATGAACTGGAGGTGCATCGGCTTGACGGTGTCGGTGTAGTGGTCTATCGCCGTGGAAATGGAACGGCCGCGCTCGGCTATGTCACGGACGATGATGCGCATAAGGCGGTCGTCGCCGTCGGCATCGACGAAGATCTTGATGTTCATCTGGTCGCGGAGCTCCTTGCAGGTGAAGATGAGGATGCCTTCGATGATGATGACGTCGGCGGGCTCGACGGTGATGGTGTCGGTCTTCGAACGGGTGCAGGTGATGTAGGAATAGATGGGCTGCTCGATTGCGCGGCCCTGCTTGAGCTCGCGGATCTGCTGGCACATATACTTCCAGTCGATTGCATCCGGGTGGTCGAAGTTGATCTTCTGGCGCTCTTCCAGCGGAAGGTGGCTGGCGTCCTTGTAGTACGAGTCCTGCGGGATAACGACAACCTTGCCCGCGAGGTGCTCCGTGATTGCCTTTACGACGGTGGTCTTGCCAGAACCTGAGCCGCCTGCGATACCAATAACTAACATATACTAGAATTCTGCGTTTTTCGGGGTGCGGGGGAAGGGGATGACGTCGCGGATGTTGGCCATACCGGTGACGAAGAGGAGGAGGCGCTCGAAGCCAAGGCCGAAACCGCTGTGGGGGACGGTGCCGTAGCGGCGGGTGTCGATGTACCATTCGAGGTTCTTGCGGGACATACCGAGTTCGTCGATCCTGCGCTCGAGCTTGCCGAGGTCGGCTTCACGCTCGCTGCCGCCGATGATCTCGCCGATCTTCGGGAAGAGGACGTCCATACCGCGGACGGTCCTGCCGTCTTCGTTCTGCTTCATATAGAAGGCCTTGATGTCCTTGGGGAAGTCGATGAGGATGACGGGCTTGCCGAAGTATTTCTCGACGAGGTACCTTTCGTGCTCGCTCTGGAAGTCGGTGCCCCAGTGGACGGGATATTCGAACTTGACGCCGTCGGCAACCGCTTTCTCGAGAATCTCGACGGCCCTGGTGTAGGTCACGCGCTCGAAAGTGGTCGAGAGCACGCCCTGAAGGCGCTCGACGAGGCCCTCGTCGTATTTGTCGTTAAGAAACTTAAGGTCGTCGGCGCAGTTGTCAAGGGCATATTTGACGAGGAACTTGACGAACTCCTCGGCAAGCTCCATATTGTCCTCGATGTCGTAGAAGGCCATCTCTGGCTCGATCATCCAGAACTCCGCGAGGTGACGCGGGGTGTTGGAATTCTCGGCGCGGAAGGTCGGGCCGAAGGTGTAGATCTCGCCGACCGCCGTCGCGCCGAGCTCGCCCTCGAGCTGGCCGCTTACTGTCAGGGAAGTCTTCTTTCCGAAGAAGTCCTTGCTGAAATCGACTTTGCCGCCGTGGACGGGGACGTTGGCAAGGTCCAGTGTCGTGACCTGGAACATATCGCCTGCGCCTTCGGCGTCGGACTCGGTGATGAGCGGGGTGTGGAGGTAGACGAATCCCTTGGAGTTGAAGAAGGAATGGATGGCGAAGGCCATTGCGTGGCGAATCCTGAGGACGGCGCCGAAGGTGTTGGTCCTGAGGCGCATATGGGCGACGCTGCGGAGATACTCGAGGGTCGTGTCCTTCTTCTGAAGCGGGAAGCGCATCGGATCGCACTCGCCGAGGACTTCAATCCGGGAGGCGCTGATCTCGACGGCCTGGCCGCTGCCGATGGACTCGACGAGCTTGCCGCGGACGCTCAGGGATGCGCCGGTGGTCACTTTCTTGAGGAGTTCCTCGTCAAAGAGAGCCGTGTCGGCGACTATCTGGATATTGTTGATGGTGGACCCGTCGCCCAGGGCGATGAACTTGACCTGTTTGTTGCCCCTTTTGGTCCGGACCCATCCTTTTGCGAGGACTTCTGCACCCGGCTCCATAGAAAGGAGCTCCTTTACCTTCTTTCTTTTGATTTCCATTTCAATCTGACTGATATATCAAAGACAAAGATAATCAATTCTCATAAAAAAAGCAGCCCCGAAAGGCTGCTTTTTACAATAGCGTACTTGAAGACCGTTATTCCGCGGGTTTTCTTGCGGAATACATAATCTTAAGTGCGGAGCAGCGTCGCAGCTCCTGCTTCACGTCCGTCACGATACCCATCCTGACGTCCTGGTCGGCGCGGATGGCGACGGTCATAAAGGAACGGTCTGCTTCGCTCATAGCGTCGCGCTCTGCGGCAATGAAGTCGCGGATGTCGTCCACTGTCTTGAAGGAGTCGTTGAGCTGGATACGGGCATCTGTACCGTACATCGACTGGAGGCTCCTGATAGGAGTACCGATGTTGATGTAGGAGGAGAGGTCCTTTCTCTCAAGCTTTGCAACTTCCGAGGCCTCGGGGAGCTTCACGATAACCTTGTTTTCGGTCTCGCGGAGCTGGGTTGTGACCATAAAGAAGAAGAGGAGCATAAACACGATATCGGAGAGGGATCCCGAAGAGATGCCGGGAACGTCCTTCTTGCTGTTTGAACCACCGAATTTTGACATATTCTTGTCCTCCTATCTTTTTTTGCCCACATCCTTAGGCTCTGCCTCGGAGATGTTCTGGGGGATGACTTTCTTGACAATGCTCTGTTCGTCCTCGCTCAGACGGGCGAAGGTCTTGCCATACTCTCTCATCGCGAACTCGTCACGCAGCTCGTTGACTGCCTTGACCAGTTCGTTCTGGACGGCGATGTAGGCCTGATAGCTGGTGCCGCGGTCGTTCTGCAGGGAGATGACGCCCTTTGACACCATATAGGTCTTGCCTTCAATCTCCTTGGGCTCCTTTTCGGGGAGCTCGGGATTGTCCTGAGGGTTGGCAAGGAACTCCTTCATCTTGTCTTTGAGAAGGCTTACGTCCATTGCTTCATTACCGGCAAAAAGCCTGTCGGCGGAGTTGATCCTGACGATAACGATGTTACGTCTGTTGACCTTCTGGTCGTCTACCTTCTGATCCTTGTCGGGAATAGGGGGGAGACGACGCTGCAGACCGGCCTGCTCTCCCATAGTGGTTGTCATAAGGAAGTAGCAAAGCAGGAGGAATGCAATGTCTGCCGTCGAACTCGAGTTTATTGCTGGTGTTTTCTTTTTGCCCATTTTCTATGCTTTTTTGGAGCGGATGGCGCTGTAGATTTCGCTGAAAATGATTGCGACAATGGCTGCACCGCCTACCAGGTAGGTCAGGTTGAGAACGGCGTCCGTGAGCTTGAGCGTGCCCTGGCTCGGCGGAACCGCGCCTGTGTAGCCGACTGCGGGATTGCCCTTGGCGAGCACCCAGCAGAGGAGAGCGATGACAGCAACTCCGGCAACAACGATGCAGAGTTTGATGAGGTTCTTGGGGTGGGTCGTCGCGGTGATGAATATGCCGACGCATATGATTGCCGCGATTGCCAGACCAAGCATACCGTAGGCCCAGCCGAGCAACAGGTTGACGCCTGCGTCGCTGAATCCTCCGAGCCAGGCGACCAGAAGGATCACAACGCTAGCTACCAACAGTGCCCAGGAGCACCATTTGAATATCTTGGCGTAAAGTTTCTGTTCCATTTCCGGTCTTTATTTCTTGGCTTCTGCCTTGGTGAGGGTGTCGACGAAACGGATCGAGGAGTCTTCCATATCGATCGCGAGAGAGTCAATCTTTGCAAGGATGTAGTTGTAGAACACCTGGAGAATCATAGCGACGATGAGACCGCCGACGGTCGTGATGAGAGCGACCTTCATACCGCCTGCAACAACGTTCGGGGAGATGTCACCGGCTGCCTGGATGGCGTCGAAGGCCTGGATCATACCGATAACGGTACCAAGGAATCCGAGTGACGGGGCAAGGGCGATGAACAGGGAAATCCAGCTCAGGCCGTTCTCCATAAGACTCATCTGGACACCGCCGTAGGAAACGATGGTCTTCTCGACGACATCGATGCCCTGATCGGCGCGGAGCAGGCCCTGATAGAAGATGCTGGCCACAGGTCCGCGGGTGTTGCGGCAAACGTCCTTTGCTTTTTCAATACCGCCTTCATTGAGAGCAGCCTCGACATCTTCGAGGAGCTTCTGGGTGTTGGTCTTGGAGAAGAGGAGGTAGAGGATACGCTCGATGGAAAGTGCAAGACCAAGGATAAGGCAGATGATAACGAGGGACATAAAGCCTGCGCCGCCTTCGATGAATTTGGTCTTGAGGGCCTGGTGGAGAGGAACTTCCTCGCCGGAGCCTGCAAAGAGGTCGACGGGAGCTTCTGCTACTTCTTCAGCTTCGGGAGCTTCGGGAG
>JAFZME010000039.1 GCA_017553405.1 Bacteroidales bacterium | reverse complement strand
TCCTCCGCTGGTGCCCGCCGGGCTCCTAAGGCGGTGCGCCGCTGGCAGGGCACCGTCCAGGGCTTCCGGGGCCCGTCTGGCAGGTTATGCCGTGGAGCATAAGGTGCTGTGCTATAGCGATTTGCATAAAACCCCTTACCCCAAATCGCATAAGCGGTTTTGCGTAAGTGATTGAGCTGTAGGGTGTTGCGCTCCACGGCATTGTGGCGGGCGAGGGCGTGAAAAGTTGGCGAGGGGCGTGAAAAATTTGGCGAGCGAGCGTGAGTGAGGAAATTATGGATATATGGAAATAATAACGATATGAAGATTACGATTATCGGCGCAGGGCCGGGGGGATACGAGACGGCGTTGGAGGCGGCGGCGAAGGGGATCGAGGTGACGCTGGTCAGCTCGGGGCCCGTCGGCGGCACGTGCCTCAACGAGGGCTGCATCCCGACCAAGGCGCTCCTTCGCAGCGCGGAGGTGTACGAGACCGTCAAGGAAGCGGCCTCTTTCGGCGTCGAGGCCGGCGAGTGCCGGCTCGATTTCGCCGCGGCGATGGCCCGCAAGGACGCCGTCGTCGACCAGCTCCGCTCCGGCGTCGAGTTCCTGCTGAAGCACAAGCTGATCACGCTCCTTCGCGGCAAAGCCTCGCTTTGCGGCAAAAACAATGTCAGAGTGGCGCTGGACGAGGGAGGGGAGGTGAACGTCGAGGCGGATTACGTGATAATCGCGACGGGGTCGGTGGCGGCGTCGCTGCCGATTCCGGGGGCGGATCTGCCGGGGGTGATCAGCTCGAAGGAGGTGCTCTCGCTGGAGGCGCTGCCGAAGAGCGTGTGCGTCATCGGGGCCGGGGTGATAGGGCTGGAGATGGCCTCGATGCTGAACTCGTTCGGCTGCGAGGTCTCCGTCCTTGAGTACTGCCCCGACATCCTTCCGCGCTTCGACACCGATCTTGCCAAGCGCCTGAAGCAGAGCCTCGGAAAGCGCGGCATTTCAATAGAAACTTCAGCACAGGTAAAGTACATCGAGGCCACGCCGGAGGGGCTGGTCACGAGCTATGTCCGCAAGGAAAAGGAGTGCTCGGTGACGGCCGAAAAAGTGCTGATGGCGGTCGGACGCCGCCCGGCCCTCGGCTCGCTCAATTTCGAGGAGGCCGGCATCGCCGTGACGCCGAAGGGCGTCATCGTGGATGCGTATATGCAGACCTCCGTCCCCGGCGTCTATGCCATAGGCGACATAGCCGGCGGCTATATGCTCGCCCACACTGCAACGGCACAGGGCCGCAGGGCGCTCAACCATATCCTCACGGGCTGCCCCAAGGACGGTCCCGTGGACTCCATCAGGCTCGATGTCGTGCCTGCGGCGGTCTTTACCCGCCCCGAGGCAGCGACTGTCGGCCTCACGGAAGACGAATGCAAAATCCCCGTCAAAGTCTGTAAATCCTTCTTCAGGGCCAATGGAAAGGCCGTCGCGATGGGGGAGACAGATGGCTTCTGCAAGATAGTCGCCTCGGAGGAAGACGGCAGGATCCTCGGCTGTCACCTCTTCGGGCCTCATTCGTCCGATATCATCCAGGAGGTCGCCGCGCTCATCACCAGGGATGCGACTCTGAAGGACCTGAAGGGCATAATCCACGCCCATCCGACATTGTCGGAGGTCATCCTTTCAGCCGCCAGGGGCTAAGCCTCGTAGAGGGTGGGGTCGAAGCCGGAGAGGGCTTCCTTGCGTTCGCGGCAGGTGCCGCAGACGCCGCAATGCTTCTCCCCGCCTTTATAACACGAATACGTCTGTGCGAAATCGACGCCGAGGCTGCGGCCTCTCAGCGCGATTTCGCGCTTTGTTATGTCGCAGTAGGGAGATAGGATGCGGACGCCGTTGAAGGTCCCTTCAGAGGCCGCGGCGTCGAAGGCCTTGATGAAGCCGGGGCGGCAGTCGGGATAGATGGTGTGGTCGCCCGCGTGGTTGGCGATGAGGACCGCATCGAGCCCGAGGCTTTCGGCGAGGCCCGTCGCGACGGCGAGCATAATGCCGTTGCGGAAAGGCACCACCGTGGAACGCATATTCTCCTCGTCGTAGTTGCCTTCAGGTATCTCGCCGCCGCCTTCCAGAAGGCTGCTCTTGAAGTATTGGCCTATGAATTCCAGAGGAATCACGAGGTGGCGGATGCCGAGGCGGGCGCAGTTTTCCCGGGCGAAGGCGATCTCGCGTGCGTTGTGCTTTGAGCCGTAGTCGAAGGACACGGCGAGCTTAATGGAGTCTTTATACTCGTGGAGGAGAGTCGTGGAATCGAGCCCTCCGGAATAGATGATCAGCGCATTCATAATGAGCAGATGCCTTCGACGGCTTTCTTGGCCCCGGCAACGGCCTCGACGACGGTCGAGGGGCCGAGAATGATGTCGCCTGCAAGGAAGACGTTGGAGGAACCCAGACGACCGTCTTCGCCGGCCTCCGGCCATCCCCACTCGGAAGTGCCTTCCAGGCCTTCCAGGATGCTGAAATCCGGGCGCTCGCTGATCGCGGGGATGAGGCTGTCGCACCTGACGAGGCTGTCGGTCCCTTCGATGATGCGGGTGACGATGCGGCCGGTCTCGGAATCCGTGACATTCTCGCAGTCGCGGAAAACGACACCCTCGGGGCGGACCTCCACCGGGGCCTTGAAGACCTCGATGCGGACGCCGTCGCGCTGGGCTTCCATCACTTCGAAGGGGTTGGCGGGCATATTTTCATAGGTCTTGCGGTAGTAGACCCAGGTCTCGACGCCGAGGCGCGCGGCGGTCCGGCAGCAGTCCATCGCGACGTTGCCTCCGCCAATGACGATGACCTTCCGGCCAAGGTCGAAATCCGACGGATTGCGGAGGAATTCGAGGGCGCCGACAACGGAAGGGGAGTCTTCTCCCGGGATGCCGAGGCGGACGGGCTTCTCTGCTCCGGTCGCGACCAGCACCGCGTGGAAGGACGCCGCCAGCTCCTTGGCGGAAGAAATCTTCTCCCCGCCGCGGAACTCTATCCCGGCCTCGGCGAAGAGCCTTTCGTATTCGGCCAGCAGGTCCTTGGCGAGCCGGAACGGCGGAATCCCGTAGCGGAGTACGCCTCCGAGCCTATCGTCGGAGGAGAAGACCACGGGGTCGAATCCCGCCTCAAATAATTTTATGGCCCCGACTATGCCGGCAGGGCCGGAGCCGACGACCGCAACCCTCTTCCCGGAGGGCGCTGCCTTCCGGGAGAGAGAGACGGTCTTGAGATATGCCGCGGAAATCTCCTGCTCTATCTCGTACCAGCGTACGGGGATCTGCTTGACGTTGAGCACGCAATGGCCGTAGCAGAAGCGCTTCCAGTCGCAGATCTGGGAGGTGATTGCCGACAGCGGGTTGTTGTCGAACAGAAGCCGGCCGGCCTCGGAGAGCCTGTCTTCACGGTACAGGGCCATACACTCCGGGACAGGAGTGCCGACAGGGCATCCTGCAAGGGAGCACTTTGGCTTCTTGCAGAGGAGGCAGCGCCGGGCTTCGTCGTTACGCATTGGCTTTCTGAGCCTTTTGAGGATCCTTGAACAGGATCATAAAGAGCACGCCCACGACGCAAGCGTAGCCTGCGAAGATGTACCATACGGTCGGCCAGTTGGCGGGGGTGTCGAACACGTGGAACGCGTCGACGACCGCGCCGGCAGCGAGGGTGCCTATGGTCGCGCCGAGGCCGTTGGTCATCAGCATAAAGATGCCCTGGGCGCTGGAACGGATGCTTTCAGCGGCTTTCTTGTCGACATAGAGGGCGCCCGAGATGTTGAAGAAGTCGAATGCGACGCCGTAGACGATGCAGCTGAGGATGAACAGGAGAACTCCCGGGAAGTCGGGGGTGCCGAGGCCGAAGAAGCCGAAGCGGAACACCCACGCGAACATCGCTATGAGCATAACCTTCTTGATGCCGAACTTCTTCATAAAGAAGGGGATAAGAAGGATGCAGAGGGTCTCGGAGACCTGGGATATGGCGATAAGGGCGGTGGAGTTCTTGACGGCGAAAGTGCTTGCCAGGGAAGGATCCGCCTTGAAGGAATCGAGGAAGGTGTTGGCGTAGCCGTTGGTGATCTGCAGGGAGGCTCCGAGGAGCATCGAGAAAATGAAGAAAATCGCAAACTGCTGATCCTTGAACAGGGCGAACGCCTTGAATCCGAACGCTTCAGCGAGCGAAGCGGGCTTCTCGTCCTTCTTGACCGGGCAGGCAGGAAGGGTGAACGCGTAGCCGCACAGGATAAAGGAGATGATGCCGGAGGAGATCAGCTGGGTGTAGCTGTCCTGCATACGCGCGCCGCCGACGGAAAGGAAGTTGGTCAGGAGCATCGAGCAGATGAAACCGACCGTGCCGAAAACACGGATCGGGGGGAAGCTCTTGACCGGGTCCATTTCGGCCTTGGTGAGGGCGTTGAAGGCGACGGAGTTGGAAATGGCGATCGTCGGCATAAAGAATGCGACCGAGAAGCTGTAGAGGAGGAACAGCGGTGCGAAGCTGATCGCCTGGCCTGCCATCATACAGTAGACGCCTGCACCGGCCATAAACAGTCCGGCGAAAGCGTGGCAGAGGGCGAGAACCTTCTGGGCCTCGATCTTGCGGTCGGCGACGATGCCCATCAGGGCCGGCATAAAGATGGAGACGATGCCCTGCATCGCGTAGAACCACTTGATCTGCGGGCCGAGGCCGATGTTGCCAAGGTAGCGGCCGAGTGAAATGAGGTAGGCGCCCCACACTGCGAACTCCAGGAAGTTCATCAGGATGAGCTTGAAAATCAACGATTTGTTTTTCATACTATTATTGGTGGTTTAGATATAAGTCTATCGCGTAGCAAACAAAGATAAGAAGTTTAAAGGAAAAATTACTATTTTTGGAGGTTAAAAAGTGACTATGCCCTTCAGTTTCACCCTAACAGGCTCCGATGCCGCATCAAGCGCGAGGACCGGTCTCATAAAGACCGATCACGGCGAGATACGCACGCCCATCTTTATGCCTGTCGGGACCGTGGGCTCAGTCAAGGGCGTCTACCACAGGGATTTGAAGGAGGACATAGGCGCCGAGATCATCCTCGGCAACACCTATCACCTCTATCTCCGTCCGGGCCTCGACGTGCTCCGCGAGGCGGGCGGGCTCCACAAGTTCGAGGGCTGGGACCGCCCCATCCTGACCGACAGCGGCGGCTTCCAGGTCTTCTCGCTCGCGCCCATACGCAAGCTTAAGGAGGAGGGCTGCACCTTCGCCTCCCACATCGACGGCTCCCGCCACACCTTCACGCCTGAGAACAACGTCGACACCCAGCGCATCATCGGAGCCGACATAATGATGGCCCTCGACGAGTGCTGCCCGGGCGATGCCGACTTTAAATACGCCGAGCGCTCCCTCGCGATGACACAGCGCTGGCTGGAGCGCTTCGTCAGGCGTTTCGACGAGACGGAGCCGCTTTACGGCTATTACCAGGCGATGTTCCCCATCATCCAGGGCTGCGTGTATCCCGACCTCCGCAAGAGGGCGGTCGAGCACGCCGTCGGTTTCAACCGCGACGGCTACGCCATCGGCGGTCTCGCGGTAGGGGAGCCGACCGAGAAGATGTACGAGATGCTCGAGCTGGTCTGCCCGCTCCTTCCGAAGGACAAGCCGCGCTACCTGATGGGCGTCGGCACCCCGTGGAATATTCTCGAAGCCATAGCCCGCGGATTGGATATGTTCGACTGCGTGATGCCCACCCGCAACGGCCGCAACGGGATGCTCTTCACCTGGGAGGGCGTTATGAATATGCGCAACGCCAAGTGGATCTCCGATTTCACCGAAATCGATCCCAGGGGCACTTCGTTCGTCGACCACGCCTACACGAGGGCCTACCTCCATCACCTTTTCATCTCAGGCGAGATGTTTGCAGCGATGCTCGCCTCGGAACACAACCTCGCATTCTATCTCGACCTCGTGAGGACGGCACGCGCCCACATTGAGGCCGGCGATTTCGCCTCGTGGAAGGAAGACGCGGTCCGGAAACTTACAAGAAGACTGTAGTATGCTCAAAAGACTCGACTGGTACATAATCAAGAAGTTTATGATGACTTTCTTTATGATGATCCTCTTCATCATAGTGATTGTCATTATCTTCGATATCAGCGAGAAAATCGACGACTTCGTGGCCAACCAGGCCCCGCTCAAGGCCATCGTCTTCGACTACTACCTCAACTTCATACCATACTTTATGAATATGTTCAGCCCTCTGTTCGTATTCATAACGGTCATTTTCTTCACATCCAGGATGACGGCCAATTCCGAATTCGTCGCCATCCTCTCCTGCGGCGTGAGCTACCACAGGATTATGCGTCCTTATTTCATTTCGGCCGCATTCATCGCCCTTCTTTCGCTTTCGCTCAACCTTTGGGTTATTCCGAGGGCCAATGCCACCCGCCTTGTCTTCGAGGAGCAGTACGTCAAGCACCGCAAGGCCCTTTCCGGCCGCGATGTCCACTACAAGCTCGAGGAGGGCAAGTTCGTCTACGTGGAGTCATTCTCCTCCTGGAACAACACCGCCTACAACTTCACCCTCGAGGATATCGACAGCGACCACCTCGTCACCAAGCTCTCCGCCGAGTCCGCAAAGTGGGACAGCACGACCTGCTCCTGGCAGCTCAAGAACTGGATGCTTCGCGACTACAGCAACGGCCTTGAAGACAAGATCACGACGGGAAAGCAGCTCGACACCCTCATAAGCCTCACCGTCGACGATTTCCGCCGCACCTCGAAGACCGTCCAGCAGATCCCCAACAAGGATCTCAACGCCCTCATCCGCACCCAGAAGGAGAGGGGCGACGCCAACGTGATGTACGCCCTCATCGAGAAGCACAACCGCCTCTCCCTGCCTTTCTCGGCGTTCATCCTCACGATTATGGGCGTGTCGCTTTCGACCAAGAAGCGCCGCGGCGGCCTCGGCTGGAATATGGCCATAGGCATAGGCCTCAGCTTCTCCTATATCCTGTTTATGCGATTCAGCGAAATGTTCGTCTACACCGGCACCCTGGCCCCTGCGGTGGCCATCTGGATGCCCAATGCCCTCTTCGCCATAGTCGCCGCCGTGCTGTACAAGATTGCACCCAAGTAATATGAAAGTCAAAATCGTCAACTCCTCTCCTTTCGAGGTCCCCGCGTATGCGACCGAGCAGTCGGCGGGTGTAGACCTCAAGGCGTCGCTGGACGCCCCCATAACGCTCAAGCCTCTCGAGCGGGCCCTTGTCCCGACAGGGCTGAGAATCGCCCTTCCGGACGGCTTCCAGGCCGAGATAAGGCCCCGTAGCGGCCTCGCGGCAAAGCACGGCATCACGGTGCTCAACACCCCCGGGACCATCGACGCCGACTACCGCGGCGAGATCAAGGTCATCCTGGTCAACCTCTCCTCCGAGCCGTTCGAAATCGTTCCGGGAGAGCGTATAGCCCAGATGATCATAATGCCCTATGAAAGAGCGGAGTGGGAAGAATGCGACAGCCTCGACGAGACTGCCCGCGGAGAAGGCGGATTCGGAAGCACGGGAAGGAAATGATGACAACAGAAAAATTATATGAGATATTCCTCTCCTCGGAGGGGATATGCACCGACAGCCGCAAACTCTTCAGCGGCTGTCTCTTCTTTGCCCTCAAGGGCGAGAACTTCGACGGCAACGCCTATGCGGCGGAAGCACTCGAGAAGGGCGCCGTGGCCGCAGTCGTCAGCGCCGGCTCGGGCCCGGGGATGATCGTGGTGGAGGACACGCTGGAGACTCTCAAGGAGCTCGCCGCGTGGCACCGCGCCCACGTCGGAGGCTCAAAGCGCCTTCCGGTCATAGGCCTCACCGGCACCAACGGCAAGACCACGACCAAGGAGCTTGTCCGCACCGCCCTTGCCGCGGGCCTCAAGGTGTCCGCCACCGAAGGCAACCTCAACAACGAGATCGGCGTCCCTCTCAGCGTCCTGGCCATCAAGCCGGGGACGGAGGTCGCCGTCATCGAGATGGGCGCGAGCCACCCGGACGACCTCAAGCCCCTTCTCGCCGTCTCCGATCCCGATTTCGGCATCATCACCAATGTCGGCAAGGCCCACCTGGAGGGCTTCGGCAGCTTCGAGGGCGTCAAGAGGGCCAAGGGCCTTCTCTACGACCACATCGCCGCGAAGGGCGGCACCGTCCTCCTCAACGGCGACGATCCGGTGCTCTCGGAGATGGCTGCGCAGCGCGGCTTGAAGCCCTTCCTCTACGGCGTCAACACTCAGGGCTGCACCATCCTCCCTCCGTCACCGGAGCAGCCGTGCCTCAGGATAGAGAAGGGCGGCAGAGTCATTCAGACACATCTTGTGGGCAGCTACAACGCCCCCAACGTCCTCGCCGCCATCGCGACGGCCGTGCTCTTCGGAGTCCCGGAGGAGGAGGCCGTCAAGGCGATTGAGGCCTATGTCCCGTCCAACAACCGTTCCGCGATGAGGCGCACCGCGCGCAACACCGTCATCGAGGATTTCTACAACGCCAATCCTTCCAGTATGGCGGCGGCGCTCGAGAATTTCGCCTCGGTTGAGGCCCCTCTCAAGAGCGTGCTGCTTGGCGATATGCGTGAGCTGGGCCCCGACTCCGTGCAGGAGCACGCGGCTGTGATCGATAAGCTTCTCGGGATGAAGCTTAACGGGGTTTACCTCGTGGGTGAAGAATTCGGCAAAGCGCTTGACAAGACGGCCGTGCCCGTTTCCTGGCACTGGGAGAGCACGTCCGACGCCCTGGCGGACTACCTGTCAAGGAATCCGCTCGAAGGAGAAGTGCTTCTGCTGAAGGGCTCCCGCGGCATCAGGATGGAGAAGGTCCTGCCACAGCTTTAATAATAAGCCTCGCAATAAGTGCGACGGCGACAGCCAGAAGGGTGCCGGCCAGGGCCCCTGCAAGGACGTCGCCAAGGTAGTGCTTGCCCGCCATTATCCGGGATATTGACACAAGCGCCGCCCAGGTGTAGAATCCGGCTATAAGCCCGCGGTCGAATCCGTTTTTCTTCACGAGCGACAAGGCCATCGCAACGGTTGTGGCCAGTGCAAAGCTGTTGGCTGCGTGTCCCGAATAGAATCCGAAGAAACCGCCCCTGCCCTCGCTCCAGTGGAGGCCGTTCTCCAGCATATAGCTTGAGTAGCAAGGCCGCAGACGGCAGACGCTGTTTTTGACGAGATTGGCCGTCTGGTCCACAAGAAGGATTGCCAGCGCGGCCGAGACGATAATTATCAGGCCTCGCTTCCAGCCCAGCCTGTGGATGACATAGGCCCCGATCAGCAGGTAGGCGAGAAACCACACCTTGACATCGGAAAAAAGCAGCCAGAGCTGGTCGAGCTTCGGCGTGCCGAGATCGTTGATCCACAGGGTGAGAGTCTGGTCGATATGCTGGAGGCGCTCAAGCATCAGTGGAGTTTTTTCCAGAGCATATCCTTGAGAGAGTCGAGCCCGCGGCCGGAGACGGAAGAAATCAGGACGGACTCAACCCCGGAGGGCAGAGTCTTGAGAATCTCTTTCTCCCTTTCGGCGTCGATGAGGTCGCACTTCGTGACTGCGAGCAGCCTCTCCTTGACAAGGAGTTCCGGATTATAGAGCCTGAGCTCGTCCAGAAGGATATTGTAGGAAGCGGCTATGTCCTCCTCTTCTGCCGACACCATAAATAAAAGGACGGAATTGCGCTCGATGTGGCGGAGGAAACGCAGGCCGATGCCCTTGCCCTCGTGGGCTCCTTCGATGATGCCGGGGATGTCGGCGATGACGAATGAAAGGTCGTCGCGGTAGCGCACGATGCCGAGATTGGGCTCGAGTGTCGTGAAGGCATAGCCGGCAATCTTCGGCTTTGCGCTGGTCACTGCAGCCAGGAGAGTCGACTTTCCAGCGTTGGGGAAGCCCACAAGGCCTACGTCGGCAAGGAGCTTGAGCTCTAGGATGAACCAGCCTTCCTGGCCCTCCTCGCCGGGCTGCGCGTAGCGCGGAGTCTGGTTGGTGGGGCTCTTGAAATTGTTGTTGCCAAGGCCTCCGCGGCCTCCGCGGCAGAGGATGTACTCCTCGCCGGGACTCAGGATCTCGGTCACGACCTCGTCGGTCTCGGCGTCCTTGACGGTGGTCCCGACGGGGACGTCGAGGTAGATGTCCTCGCCGTTTTTGCCCCTGCGGAGGGCGAAACTGCCTGCGCCGCCGGCCTCTGCCCTGACGACCTTCCTGTACTTAAGGTGGATCAGCGTCCAGAACTGGGGGTTGGCGCGGAGGATAATGTGGCCGCCGCGGCCTCCGTCGCCTCCGTCCGGGCCGCCCTTGGGGACATACTTGGCCCTGTGGAGGTGCGTGGACCCCGCTCCGCCGTGGCCGGAGGAGCAGAATATCTTGACGTAGTCGATGAAGTTGGATTCAGCCATATTGAAAGTTCTATCGCAAATATAAGGCAAATTTCAGGAATTATTGCTACATTTGTCGGTTGTAGTGTAAAAACAATAGACGTGAACCTCCTTTACCTGAACTTCAAGGGCTTCATACGTCTTATGACGAATGGAGTCTACTATAAGAAAACATTTTGTATAGGACGGGAGAACGTTCCGGAAAAGGGAACCCCCGTTCTCATCGCATCAAACCACCAGAACGCTCTCAACGACGCTCTCGGATTTCTCCTCACCATCAACGACCGCAAGGTCCATTTCATCGTCCGCGCTTCGGTGTTCCTTCTCGGGAAGGCCGCGGACAGGTACCTCCGCCTGCTGGGCCTTCTGCCCGCTTTCAGGATGGACCACGAGGGCCTGAACGCAGTTTCCAACAACGGCGCGACCTTCCGCGACTCCGAAAAGGCCCTCGCCGACGGCAAGACCGTCGTCATCTTCCCCGAAGCCGGCCACCAATGGATCCACTGGCTCGGCAATTTCACGTTCGGTTACACCAAGATGGCTTTCGACGCCGCCGAGCTGACGGGTTTCACCAAGGACATCAAGATCCTTCCCGCCTGCAACCACTACAGCAAGTATTTCGATTTCAAGACCAGCCTGCTGATACGTTACGGCACCCCGATATCCCTCGAACCCTACTATGAACTTTATAAGGTAAAGCCCCGTACTGCCCAGAGGGAGGTCAACAAGCTTGTCCGCGAGCAGATCTCCTCTATGATGCTCAACATCGAGGACGTAGAGAACTACGAGGCCATCGACTACATCCGCACTTCCGAGTTTGGCGACAAGTTAGCCGCTTCTCAGGGGGCGGGGAAGGACGACCTTCCGGCCCGTCTGGAGTCGGACAAGAAGCTTGTCGCTGCCCTGGCGGCGCAGGAAGACACCTCGAAGCTCTATGAAGATTCCCTCAAGGTCGTGGGTTTCCTCAAGAAGAAAAGGATTGAAGACATCAACGTCTCCAAGAACAGTTCCGCCCTCAATATGGCGCTCCGCTTCGTCGGGCTCCTGCTTCTGTCACCTCTGGCGCTGGCCTGCGTGTGGCCCTCGGTGCCCGTGTGGATCCTTCCGCGCTATCTCCAGAAGAAGACCGGAGACCCTATGTACTGCGGCACGTTCCTCCTCGGTATTTCCTGCATCTTCACCCTCCGCATACTGGGCCTTGCAACACTTTTGGGCGTAGGATTCGGGCTGTCGTCGTCCCTGGGCCCTGCGATTGCGTGGTCGATAGCGGCGGCCTACGTGCTCCTTTTCCCTGCGATTGGGCTCTTCGAGTGGGCCTGGTGCTACTGGTGCAGGGAGCTGTTCAGGGATATGAGGGCAAGGAAGGTGCGTCGCAGCGAGGAAGGCAAGGCGATTCTCTCCCTCAGGGAGGATATATTCTCTAGAATGAACAAGATATGCAAAAGCGAGTAGTTATAACCGGGATGGGCATATGGTCCTGTCTCGGAAGCACCCTTGATGAAGTTGCAAAATCCCTCTATGAGGGCCGTTCGGGCATCGTTTTCGACCCGGAGAGGAAAGAAATGGGCTTCCGTTCGGCACTGACCGGATGCGTACCCCTTCCCGACCTCAAAGGCGAGCTTTCGCGCGCCCAGAGGGTATTTATGCCGGAGCAGGCGATGTACGCCTACTGCGCAACCCGCGACGCCCTTCTGGACGCCGGCGTCGACGCCGACTACCTGGCGGCTCACGAAGTCGGCCTCCTCTACGGCAACGACTCCTCGACCGTCCCCGTAGTCAAGGCGGTGGACACAATGAGGGAGAAGAAGGACACCACCCTCTGCGGCAGCGGCGCCATCTTCCAGTCGATGAATTCGACCGTCACGATGAACCTTGACTGTATCTTTAAGCTGAAGGGTATAAACCTCACGGTGTCAGGCGCTTGCGCCAGCGGCTCCCACGCCATCGGTATCGGCGCTCTCCTCATCCAGAACGGCCTTCAGGAGATGGTCGTCTGCGGCGGTGCGCAGGAGGTCAACCCGTTCTGCGTCGGCTCTTTCGACGGCATCTCGGCGTTCTCGACGAGGGAGTCCGAGCCTCAGAAGGCCAGCCGACCTTTCGACCGCGACAGGGACGGCCTCGTCCCCGGCGGCGGCGCAGCGACCGTGATAATCGAGAGCTATGAATCAGCCGTCCGCCGCGGCGCCCACATCTACGGCGAGGTGCTCGGCTACGGATTCTCCGGCAACGGCGACCACATCTCCTCTCCCAACGTGGACGGCCCTGTCCGTTCGCTGGAGATGGCGGTAAGGCGCGCGGGTATTTCGACTAAAGACATCGGCTACATCAACGCCCACGCGACCTCCACCCACGTCGGCGACGCCAACGAGGCCAAGGCCATACGCAAGGTCTTCGGTGACCGCACCGTCGAGGTGACCAGCACCAAGTCCCAGACCGGCCACGAGATGTGGATGGCGGGCGCCAGCGAGGTCATCTATTCGATGCTTATGATGAAGCGCGGCTTTATCGCCCCCAACCTTAATTTCGAGAACCCCGACGAAGACTCCGAGGGGCTCATTATCCCGGCGGAAAGGCTTGAGAAGCATTTCGACGTGTTCCTTTCGAACTCGTTCGGCTTCGGCGGCACCAATTCCACCCTTGTGATCAAAAATATCTAAACCTTACGAATATGACTAAAGAAGAATTTATCGCCAAACTGAACGCCTCTCTCGCGGAGGAATTCGAGGTAGAAGAGTCGGTTCTCGTTCCCGAGGCTCCCATCAAGGAGACTCTCGAGCTCGACAGCCTCAGCTTCGTCGACCTCATCGCCCTTGTGGAGTCCGTCTCCGGAGTCAAGGTCGCAGGCACCGAGGTGGCCAAGATTGCCACCTTCGGCGAACTCTACGATTACGTTTACGAAAGGATGTAATCCGGCATCCGGCCCAGCACGGCCGAGGCCGTGAGGACGGATGTCATACTGGTGCCGAGGATGCCGTGGAGGTTGAGGTTCTGGCCCGTGAGGTACAGATTGGCCAGCGGAGTCCTCGGGGAGATGACGCTTCCGAGCGGATTGCGCCAGTCTTTCATTATCCCGTAGGCCGAGCCGTCAGCTGAGGCCGTGTAGTCGCGCCACGTGAGCGGCGAGCTGGTGAAAACCTTGTCGACGGCTTCTTGCAGGCCTTTCAGCCTGGTCCCGGCCAGGGCTATGCACTCCGATGCCTTGCTCTCTTTGAGGGCGAGGTATTTTTGTCCCCGGTGGCCGATGGAGGTGGCGTCCCATTCTGCCAGCGCGGAAGCCGGCATAGGGGAGAGAAGGTCTATCGCCTTTGCGGAGCCGTCGGGCCAGGTCTCGGGGTAGAAGTGGACCATCACGGACTGCGTTTTTTTGAGGTCCGGAGCCCAGGGGTCTTCATCGGCGGTGTGGACGAAGACGTTGCGCCCGAGGCAGGGGAGGGCCCCTTCTTTGAGAAGGATGTTGGCGGTGAACATGCCGGCCGTGTTTTCCAGCGAGGATATCCGCTTGCGGTAGATTTTTCTTATTCCGGAATCCTCTCCCAGAAGGGAGAAAAGCGCCACCGGGTGGATGTCGGAGATGAATGCGTCGGCCTCCAGGCGCTCCGAGCCGTTGATCTCCACCGCTTTGACAAGGCCGCCTTCTTCGATGAGCCCGGTCACTGCAGCGCC